>CAXTFG010000038.1:0-22218 GCA_964243415.1 uncultured Beijerinckiaceae bacterium
CCCTGCCCGTGCCCCACTTCACCTGCTTGAAGACGGTGTAGTTCGTCTGCACGCTCTGGCCCGAGTGCGGCGCGGCGTCGGGCTTGAGCTGGTCTCGGCCCGGGCGGGGCAGGGCGGGCGCCGGCTGGACCTGCACCGTGGCGTTGGGATCCATCGCGACCTGGGCCGCGGGATCGAGCTTCACCGTCGAGGTCGGATCGATTTCGGCGTGCAGCTTGGACTGCTCCAGCGCCCGCGTCAGCGTCGCGGCAAGGCGGTCGGCGGCACCGCTGGCATCCCGGCTCTTCGCGACACCGAGAAAGGCGAGGCCGACGCCGGCGCCGATCATCAGCGCGAGAAGGCCGAGCGCGCCGCAACGGATCAGCCAGGCTTTCGCCGTGATCAGCGCCGCGTCTGCCGCAACGCGGGAATTGACGGCGCCGGCGAGCGCGCGGTTCGCCTTCGTGCCCGGGAGGAACACGGATTCGGCCGCGCCGTGCGTGATATTGGTCGATACGAGCCGCATCGGGACAACGGGCCGGGCTTCGGGCGACATCGGTTCGGCGTCGCTGACGTCCTTCGGCTCGGCACTCGTGGGCGGCTCCGCCATTACCGGCTCTGGCGACATCTCGGCCGCGGCGGCGGCCGGCTGCAGGTCCGGCGCTTTCGGCTCGATCCGCCCATGGGAGGCGAACGCCTTCGCGACGGCTTCGCTGGCCGCCTTGCGAGCGTGCGCGTCGAGTTGGGTGGTCAAGGGCGCGAGAAGGTGATCGACGAGGTTCACATCATCGATTTCGACCGGGTCGGCCGCCCGTCTCAGCGGCGTCACCGAGGCGAGCGCGAGGGCGGTCGCGGCGAGCGAGGCGAAGATCGCGGGAAAGAACACGAAGAAGCGGAGGAAGCTGTGCAACTCGCCTTCCGTGACCTCCGTCGGGTCCTTGCCGAAGAACATGCCGGTGAAGGAATGAAGCTGCGAATTGAGGACGGCGTCGCGCCGCGCGAACTCCAACGCGCTCACCTCTTTCGCCGCCGCCGTCGGATCGAGCGCGTCGCGATCCTTGCGGGCGGCATCGAGCTTGTCGGAGGCGTCCGCGCGTGCCGTCTGCGCGTCCGCGAGGTTACCCGACATGACCTTCTGCCGACCGTCAGCGTGGCATTCCTGCGTCGAATAGCGCTGCCCCAACGTGTTCGTGTGCCATTGGCGCGTGCAACGGTCGGGCGGCAGGGCGCCGAGTTCGCTGTTAACCGCTTTCAGCCGCGCTTCGGCATCGCCGAGCTCCTTGTTGCGCTGCGCGACCGCGGCGTCGGCCGCTGTGACCCTGGCGCCGTAGGCGTCCCGCGCGCTCTGGGCATCCTTCAAGGCGGCGGTGGCACGCGTGACGTCGATGAGCCGGGGCCGGAACATGACTTCGCCGAGCTGCGACAGCGACTTCACGCTGACCGCGACGGCGCACAGCACCATTAAGGCGAAGATCAGCTTCCAGAACCAGTTCGGCTGGGTGCGCAGGGCAAGCGCCAACGGCACGCGGGCGATCTCGATGCCGGCATAAGCGATTGGCGCCAGCATCATCATCGCTATGGTGGTCGAGTCGTGGCGGCCGTAGATCTGGGCAAAGAACCAGGCGGACATCAGAGAAGTCGCCACCACGGCGATCTCGATGCCGTAAGCCATCGCAAGGTATTTGTAATCGATCCGGTAGCCCTGCGCGGTGTTGAACGCCGCCTTCGCCGCGAAATAGCCGAGCTCAGCTTCCTTCATGCCTGCCTCGCACTGGACCGTGCGCCCTCTCCGCGCACCGCTATGGCCGAAGCACTACCCGCTTGTTGTGTCGCGACGAGGGCGAGCGACGCAGTGTTGCTGCAAGCCGGCCGCCACCTCCGCCATGTCCGATCAAATAAATGGAAAAAGACCCCGCCCGCGACGCCGCAAGGCTCGCGAGCCGAGGTAACCTGCATCCTCAGCAATCGTTGGGTTAAACGCCCGATGGCTGGCTCAGGCGCACTTCTTCAAGGGCGCATTCTGGCCGTATTGACGGTACCGCGCATAGCCGGCGACCCTTTCGAGCCCTTCGACATCGATCACCGTGTAGGTGCGGCCGCCGTTCTGGATCAAGCGCTCGCCTTTGAGATCCTGCAACGTGCGATTGATGTGCACGGTGCTCAGTCCGAGGTAATCGCCGATGTCGACCTGCGTCAGCGGAAGACGGAAGCTGCCATCGAGCCCCTCGTTCAGTGCTCGGAGACGATGGAGCAGATCGCAGAACACGTAGGCCGTCCGCTCGCGGGCGGAGCGGCGGCCGAGGCTGACGACATGCTCAGTCATCGTCGCATATTCCGATTGGAGCAGCGACCAGAGCAGGTCCCTCAATGCCTGGCGTTCGTCGGCGGCCTTCCTGATCCAATCGAGAGGGATGGTCGCCACCCGACAGTCTGTCAGCGCGAAAACGCCGAACGAAAGATGGTCATTGCAGATCTTGTCGACATCGCAGACCTCGCCAGGCAGATGGATCTGCAGGATCTGTCGACGCCCATCGGCCATCAGCCGGTACTTGCATGCCCAGCCCTTGAGCAGGATATGAAGCTGATTCGAGCTTGCTTCGTCGGCGATGATGTCCGATTGCGAACCTACATCGACGAACCCGCGGTAATTGCTGCTGAGCGCCGCAACGTCGGCGTCGGGAACACCGCGCCGCACCAGCGTAGCTAGGAACGGATCGCTCACGACAGTTCTACCGAGTGACATGCATTTCGATAGCATCGTTCTCGAGAACGGATACTTTGGTCTGGTAGCGAACGTTCCTATCATTTCATAATAATGCGCCCAGCGTGGGTATGAATTGACTTGCTTCGGACGGAAAAGCGGATCGGCCAAGTCCAAGCGGCAGAGGGGCCGGGTCGCAAGTCGCCCGTGTCCCACGCTCGACTGCTGCGACGTTAACGCTCACAATCGTCTCTGTGACGACGCGTGCCTGGACGATCCTTCGAACGACGCCATCCTAGGCGACGTTGTTGGCGCTGTCGCCGGCAGTCACGTCGATCGAGGCGCCGGTAATCATGCGCGCCGCCTCCGAGGCGAGAAACACCACGGCGGGCGCGATATCGGCCGGATCGATGAAAGCGACGCCGAGCGGCGACTTGGCCGCCATCGCCTTCCGCGTCGCTTCTTCGAGCTCCGCTGTTGTTTTCGGGCTGTCGAGGTCGCCCGCGGCCTGGGCGTATCGGTCGCGATGGCGGGTCAGCGGCGTGTCGATCAGGCCTGGGATCACGCAGTTGACGGTGATCTTATGGACACCGAATTCCAGTGCCGCCGACTTCATCAGGCCGATCAGGCCCCATTTCGATGCCGAGTAGGCCGCGCCGAATTTGGTGCCGTGCTGCCCTTGGGTCGACGACGTGATGATGATGCGGCCGCTGCCGCGCTTCACGATGTGCGGCGCCACCGCGCGGATCGTGTTCATCGTGCCCGTGAGATTGATGTCAATCGTGTCGTGCCAATCGGCATCCTCCATCGCCAGGATCGGCTTGAAACCCTGGATGCCGGCGTTGGCGAACAAAATGTCGATGCCGCCGAACGCGGCGACGCTCCGCTCGGTCGCCGCGCGCAAGGCCCCGAGGTCGCGCAGATCCAGCCGTTCCGCCCTCCAGCGACCGCCCTCGCTCTCGACGAGGTGTCCGGTTTCGGCGAGTTCATCCTCGCGCGCCGGCGTGACATCCAGCGTCGAGCTGACCGATCCGGCGACGTCGACCCCGATGATGTCGGCGCCTTCGCGGGCGAGCGCCACGCAGCTCGCGCGCCCGATGCCGCGGGCCGCGCCTGTGACGAGCGCCACCTTGCCGTCGAGGAGGCCATTCTTGCTGGACGCCATCGTTTCGATCCTTTGCTCGGCGATTTGTGCAGGCCGGCAACGCACGCGACGTCAAAACGTCTAGGCCGAACCGAGGCCGCCTTGGCGCGATCCAAAAACCATCCGCGTATGACCCCGCCCTTCTTGCAGCCGCGTCTTGCAAGCCCGCGGAAAACGCGCCTTATACGGCGCTTGGCCCGCATATCGCGGCCCCGCGGCGGCGGGGCGGGTGGACCCATGAGAGACGACACCGACGATAGCGATCGTTCGACCTGGAAGGCCGAGCTCGAGCACCTTCGCCAGGAGCACCGCGATCTCGACGCCGCCATCGAGGCGCTCACCCAGTTCGGATCAGCCGACCGGCTCCAGATTCAGCGCTTGAAGAAGCGCAAGCTTAGCCTGCGGGACCGCATGAGCTTCCTCGACGATCAGCTCACCCCCGACATCATCGCCTGACATGCTCCGCTTGCGGGACCGCCGGCCTTCGGGCTATGCCCTTGCTCTAGCTGCCGAGCACCGCTGAACCGTGCTTCCCCCCGCCTCCGATCCGCCCGCCGGACCTGCGAAGCTCGTCGCCGTCATCATGGGCAGCCAATCCGACTGGTCCGTCATGAAGTTCGCGACGGAGACGCTCGCCGCTCTCGGCATCGGCCACGAGGCGCGCATCGTGTCGGCCCATCGCACGCCGGAGCGGCTCTACGATTTCGCGAAAGGGGCCAAATCGGCGGGTTTCCGCATCATCATCGCAGGGGCGGGCGGAGCGGCGCACCTGCCGGGCATGGCCGCGGCGCTGACAGCGCTCCCCGTGTTCGGGGTGCCGATCCCCGGCGCGGCACTCGGTGGCCGGGACGCCCTCTACTCGATCGTCCAGATGCCGGGCGGCATCCCGGTCGGGACGTTGGCGATCGGCAAGCCGGGCGCCGTCAACGCCGCTCTGCTCGCCGCCGCGGTCCTTGCATTGCACGATGCGCCTCTCGCCGAGCGCCTCGCGGCCTGGCGCGCCGCCAACAGCGACGCCGTGGCGCACCTGCCGGCCGACCCGCCGCGCGGGTCCGGCTAGCCATGTCTCTCGCCCCCGGCGACACGATCGGCATCGTCGGCGGCGGCCAGCTCGGCCGGATGATCGCCATGGCGGCGGCGCGGCTCGGACTGCGCTCGCACGTGTTCTGCCCCGATAGCGACAGTCCCGCCTTCGATGTTTGCTCGGCCAAGACGGTTGCCGCCTACGAGGACGAGCCGGCTCTCTCGGCGTTTGCCCGCGACGTCGATGTCGTCACCTACGAATTCGAGAACGTCCCGGCACGTACCGCCGAGGTCCTCGCGGCGATCCGGCCGGTGCGTCCCGACGCCGCCGCGCTCGCCGCGAGCCAGGACCGGCTCGTCGAAAAGGAGTTCGTGGCCTCGCTCGGCATTCGCACGGCGCCGTTCCTCGCCGTCGACACCGCGGGTGCCCTCGCCCGTGCCGTCGCACAATTCGGCCGCCCCTCGATCCTCAAGACGCGCCGGTTCGGTTACGACGGGAAGGGCCAGACCACCATTCGGGAAGGGACGGACCTCGCCGTCGCATTTCGTTCGCTCGGCGGTGTTCCTTCCATCCTCGAAGGGGTCGTGCCGTTCACGAAAGAGGTGTCGGTGATCTGCGCCCGCGGGCTCGACGGTGCCTTCGCCGCCTTCGCCGTCTGCGAGAACGAGCACGAGCACCACGTCCTGCACCGAACGATCGCTCCGGCTGCCATCGCGCCCGCAACCGCCGGCGAGGCCGTCGCGATCGCGAAGATCATCGCCGACGCGCTGACCTATGTCGGCGTACTCGCCGTCGAGCTGTTCGTGACGGAGGAAGACGGCGCCGAAACGCTCCGCGTCAACGAGATCGCTCCGCGCGTCCACAATTCCGGGCACTGGACGCAGGACGGCGCGGCGACGTCACAGTTCGAGCAGCACGTGCGCGCCATCTGCGGGTGGCCGCTCGGCTCAACGACGCTGCGCGGGACCGGCATGGAGATGCAGAACCTCGTCGGCGCACAGGTCGCGGACTGGCATCAGTTGCTCGCCACGGACGGCGTCGCCTTGCATCTCTACGGCAAGGCGGACCAGCGGGCCGGCCGCAAGATGGGGCACTGGACGCGGGTCACCCAAAGCTAATGTCCTGACAAAGACCTCTCGCGTGCGTGGGAGCAGACCAGGCGGGGACGCGCAGGCCAGCATGGGCGGGGTGCTCCTGGACGCTGCGGTACGGCGGTACTGACCCCGTCGCGTCTCACCATTCGTTTGATTGACCCGGAAACATCGCTCGCCTAGACCGGCGATCGGGTGGGATCGCGGGCGACTGGCGTCGCCCATCGTGTACCCACCGTGCGGCTGCTCACATGCGCTTGTTGTTCCGCCTCGTCGGCCTGCTCCTGCTCGCCGGCGCGTTCGCTGCTTTGATCATCGACGGCACGCGCTCTGTCGCTGCCGGATCCGCCGAATTCCTCCCGCTTGGTCGAACCTTGATGGTGATCTCGCCGCAGGAGTTCCAGAAGGTCCGGTCGGTGGTGGAAACCAAGCTGCCGACCTTGTGGGATCCCGTGCTGGTGACGGCGTTCCTTCTGCCGACGTGGCTGGTCCTCGGCATCGTCGGTTTGATCCTGATTGCTCTGACCCGACGCCGCCCGCCCCAGATCGGTTACCTCCGCCGCTGACCCGTTGCGGTCCCAAGTCGTCAGCCCCATTTCGATAGGAACGAAGGAGGTCAATCGTGTTCCTGTTCCGCAAAGCGACAACGATGCCGACCGAGGCCGACGCGCTGCCCGGTCGCCCCAATCCGATTGCGACGGCCGACAGCCACGACGTCAACGGCACCTCGATCAAGCCACCTTTTCCGGACGGCATCGAGACGGCGATCTTCGGTCTCGGCTGTTTCTGGGGCGCCGAGCGCAGCTTCTGGAACATCCCCGGCGTCTATACGACGGCGGTCGGCTACGCCGGCGGCATCACGCCCAATCCGACCTACGAGGAAGTCTGCTCGGGTAAAACCGGCCATAACGAAGTCGTGCTCGTCGCCTACGATCCGAAGAAAGTCGCCTTCGCCGATCTCGTGAAGCACTTCTTCGAGAACCATGATCCGACGCAGGGCATGCGCCAGGGCAACGACGTCGGCACGCAGTACCGCTCCGGCATCTACGGCACGGAGGCGCAACTGGCGGAGGCCCGTGCCGCCAAGTCGACGTTTGAGGCGGCGCTGAAGGCCAAGGGTTATGGCGGCGTCACCACCGAGATCCTCCCGACGCCGCCCTTCTATTATGCCGAAGCCTACCATCAGCAGTACCTGGCGAAGAACCCCGGCGGCTACTGCAATCTGAGCGGCACCGGCGTGAGCTGCCCCGTGGGCACTGGCGTGGCCGCCTAGCCTCTAGCGCGCATCGACTTGCTGGCCGGGCGCTGCCGCGACCGACCGGCAGGCCGGCGACATGAAGGCCATGGTCAACGGCGGACGCGGGAAAGGCACCGGCTTCAACGGACGCGGATGCAGGATCGACGGCGAGAACCAGCGCTCCAGCGTCTTGTCGCACCCGTCGCCGCCGGGAACCTCGGCCTGCGGCTGACAATCGTGCTCGCTGGACGGGCAGAATAGCCTGATGTGGAAATGGTAGTCGTGCCCGTACATCGGGCGCACCTTGTCGAGCCAGGAGCGATCGCCGCGGGCGTCCCTGCAGAACGCTCGCTTGATCGCGGCATTGACGAAAATACGCTGCACCTCGGGATCAACCGCCGCCGCACGGACCGTTCCCATCATATCGTGGGTGAAGAGGCGAGGGTCGACATCCCTGCGGTCGGGCCGGACCACCATGGTCGAGTTGGAAAACTCGCGCTCTTCAGCCGACATGCGATGTGTCGGCATCGGCCGCAGCCACACGTCGGCATCAAGACCAACCTGATGCGAGGCGTGGCCGCCGAGCATGGGGCCGCCACGCGGCTGCGCCATGTCGCCGATCAGAATGCCGGGGCTTTGCGTGGTGCTCCGGACACGGTCGGCCAGCCGCTTGAGAAAGGCGAGCAGCAGAGGGTGCCCGTAATATCGATTGCGGGACGGCCGCATGACTTGCCAGTCCGGCCCGTCAAGCGGCAAGGGTTGAGCACCGGCGATGCATCCGCGCGCATATGTGCCATAGACGTGAACCGGCAGCGCGGCGGGCTCGCGCTGCCGGCCGAAGACCTCTTTAGCAGGCAAGTGCGGGTCGCCGGGATCGGCCAGCGGCGCCGGCGAGCGCGGGTCGAGTGTGCCCCGATCCTGCGCGGCGGCGCTCGTCGCCAAGCCGGTAAGCAGTGCGATGATCGTGAAACGGCGACTCATGGCGGCTCTCATCGCCCGATCGTGCCAAGGCCGGCGCGCCGAGGCAACCCCGGGCGAGTGCCCACGGCGGCCTAAAGGCCGGCGGGCTCATCCGCCTTCCAGTCCTTGCCGGTTTCGCGCGGGTAGTCGGGCCGACGCTCAAACATTGCGCGGGCGAGCGAGAGCAGCGGGGACACCAACCGGTTCACGTCGTCGGCCCGCGCCACGATCTTGCCGCCGCGCGCCAACTCCTTGTCGAGCTGCGACATCGTCTGTGCATAGCCCGGATCGTCGTCGCGGAACCAGGTGCGCAGGACCCTCGACCAGACCAGCACGAGACCCTGCAGCTTGACGGCGCCGACGGGACCCTCGGAGTCGATGCCGGCGGCCTCCAGCATGAACCGCATGGAATTGATTTCGAGCCGGTTGATCGCCGCCGCGGCGAGGGGCGCGCGGTTGATCCATTCAACAATCCCCTCCAAACCGAGCTTGTAGGGCGCGAGCGCATCGAGGCGTCGCATCAGCACGTCGAAGAGGCGCTCCTTAGCCGGCTCGCCCATCAGATCATCCGTCGTCCCGTCGAGCACAAGCCTGTCGATCTTGCGGGAAAAGCCCGCAAGCACCGCACCTTTCGAGGGGAAGGCGTCGCGGAAGTCGGCGAGAGATAGGTTGGCACGGGTCGCGATGTCGGTGATCGAGATATCTTCCCAGACGCGCTCGCCCGCCAGCTCCAGCAACGCTTCGATGATGGCGTCCTTCGGCGAAGACGCCTTCGGTGGAGGCAGCGCTTTGGTGGCCAGGTCCGGCACGATGTCGTGCCCTGCGCCTTCCGGCATGGTCGATCCGTCGTCGTGTTCCGGCGCCATGCGCGATTCCTTCGGCAGTGATCGAGGAAAACTCCTTGTAGCCGCACGCCATCGTGCTTCCAAGGGTCATGGCCCCGCAGGTCGACGCGTCTTCCGCCGCTCCGGTTGCATTGGAGATCGTTGACGATGATCTAAGAACACGTGCTGCCCCGCGTCGGAGGGACGATCTTGGATCGGCAAAGCTTCGATCTTCTCGTCATCGGCGGCGGCATCAACGGCGCCGGGGTCGCGCGCGATGCGGCAGGGCGCGGCCTCGCCGTCCTGCTGTGCGAAAAGGGCGACCTTGCCGAAGCAACGTCGTCGTCCTCGACCAAGCTGATCCACGGCGGCCTGCGCTATCTCGAATATTACGAGTTCCGTTTGGTCCGCGAAGCGTTGGCCGAGCGCGAGCGGCTGTTACGCATCGCGCCCCACGTCGTTTGGCCGCTGCGTTTCGTCCTGCCGCACGGCGAAGGACTGCGCCCGCGATGGCTGCTGCGCGCGGGTCTGTTCCTCTACGACCATCTCGCGCGGCTGAAGACGTTGCCGCGCTCGTCATCCGTCCGCTTGCACGGGTCGCTGTTCGGCGCGCCGCTGCATGACCGGCTGGAGTTCGCGTTCCTGTACTCCGACTGCTGGGTCGAGGACAGCCGGCTCGTGGTGTTGAACGCCATGGACGCCGCGGCGCGTGGCGCCGAGATCCGCACCCGCACATCCGTCGAGAGCGCACGACGTGACGGCGATGCCTGGGTGGCGATCTTGCGCACCGCCTCCGGAGAAAAGGAGACCGTGCGGGCGCGGGCGGTCGTCAACGCGGCCGGTCCCTGGGTCAGCGACACCCTGAGCCACACGCTTGGCCTGCGCTCGTTGGCGGCGGTGCGCCTCGTCAAGGGCAGCCATATCGTGACGCGGCGGCTGTACGAGGGCGATCACGCCTACATCCTGCAGAACCCCGACAAGCGCATCGTCTTCGCGATTCCCTACGAGCACGAGTTCACGCTGATCGGCACGACGGACGTGCCCTACGCGGCCGAACCCGGCCCGGTGCGCATCTCCGACGCCGAGACGCACTACCTCTGCGAGAGCGTCAGCCGCTTCTTCAGGCGACCGGTCGCGCCGCATGATGTCGTTTGGAGCTTCAGCGGCGTACGCCCGCTCTACGACGATGCCGCGAAAGACGCCTCGGCAGTGACGCGCGACTACGTGCTCGACGTCGATATCGGCTCGTCGGAGGACGGCGAACGCTCGCCGGTCGTGTCCGTGTTCGGCGGCAAGATCACGACTTATCGCCGCCTCGCCGAGCACGTGCTCGAGAAGCTGCAGCCTTCCTTGGGATCGCGCGGGAAACCTTGGACGGCCGAAGCGCCACTGCCTGGCGGCGACATGCCGGCTGCGGACTTCAATCGTTACTTCGTAGCTTTCAGAGAGCGATACGCCGCCCTGCCGGCGAACCTCGCCCGCCGCCTCGCCCGTGATTACGGGACACGCGCCGAGATGATCCTGGGCGACGCCTGCCGTCTCGACGATCTCGGTCGCGACTTCGGGGGCGGTCTCAGCGAACGCGAGGTCGAGTACCTCGTCGCGCACGAGTGGGCGCGGACTCCGGACGATATCCTGTGGCGGCGCTCCAAACTCGGGCTGCGCCTGTCAAAAGAGGAGGTGACGCGCCTCGAAGGGTTCCTCGCAGAGCGCGTGATCGCGGCATAGTCGTCAGCTCAATGCGGGGTTAATTCCAATGGCGCAGTTCGTCGGCGCGATCGACCAGGGGACGACGTCGACGCGGTTCATCGTTTTTGACAAGCGCGGCCATATCGTTTCCGTCGCCCAGCGCGAGCACGAGCAGATCTTTCCCCGGCCAGGCTGGGTCGAGCATGATCCGCAAGCTATCTGGCAGAACACCCGGCTCGTCATGCGCGACGCCTTGTGCTCCGCCGACCTCGCGCCGGACAGACTGCAGGCGATCGGGATCACCAATCAGCGCGAAACAACGATGGTATGGGACCGAACGAACGGCATCCCGATCTACAACGCCTTGGTCTGGCAGGACACGCGGGTCGATCGCCTCGTCGCCCATCTCGCGAAAGCGGGAGGTCGCGACCGCTTCCGCGCGATCACCGGCCTGCCGCTCGCCAGCTACTTCAGCGCTCTCAAGCTGAAGTGGCTGCTCGACAACGTGAAAGGTGCGCGCAAACGCGCGCGCGCCGGCGACCTCCTGTTCGGCACGATGGACAGCTGGATCGTTTGGAACCTTACGGGAGGCGCCGAAGGCGGCCAGCACGTCACCGACGTCACCAACGCCAGTCGCACGCAGCTCATGAACCTCAACGCTCTGCGCTGGGACCCGCACCTGCTCGAGGCGTTCGACATTCCGGCCTGCATGCTGCCGGAGATTCGCTCCTCGAGCGAGCCGATCGCCGACACGCGGGACCCATTCCCGGGCGTGCCTATCGCGGGCATCCTCGGGGACCAGCAGGCGGCCCTGTTCGGACAGGCCTGCTTCGCGCCGGGCGACGCCAAGAACACCTATGGGACCGGCTCGTTCGTGCTGATGAACACGGGCACGACGCCGGTCCGCTCGAAGGCCGGTCTTATCACGACGGTCGCCTACAAACTCGGCGAGGCGCTGCCGGTCTACGCGCTCGAGGGTTCGATCGCCGTCACCGGCGCGCTGGTGCAGTGGCTGCGCGACAATCTCGGTCTGATCCGCGACAGCGCGGAAGTCGAGGCGCTGGCGCGCACGGTCGAGGACAACGGCGATGTCTACATCGTGCCGGCCTTTTCCGGGCTCTACGCCCCGCATTGGGCCGCGCGAGCGCGGGGCGTTGTCGCCGGCCTGACCCGCTACGCCACCAAGGGCCATATCGCGCGTGCCGCGCTGGAAGCCGCAGCGTTTCAGACCCGAGACGTGCTGTTGGCGATGGAGAAGGACTCGAAGATCCGGTTCAGCGAGCTACGCTGCGACGGCGGCATGGTGGCGAACGAACTTCTGATGCAGTTCCAGGCCGACATCCTCGGCGTGCCGACCATCCGCCCGAAGATGGTGGAGACGACCGCGCTCGGGGCCGCCTACGCGGCCGGCCTCGCCGTCGGCACCTGGACCTCGACCGAGGACGTCGCGGAGAACTGGGCCGTCGACCGCCGATGGCACCCCGCTATGACCGCGAAGACCCGCAAGGCCCTCACGCGAGCATGGGACAAGGCGGTCTCGCGCAGCCTCGATTGGAAGGACGAGGCATGACTTCGCGCGATGCCCGCCGGCAAAGACGGGATCCGACGCGTCATCCCCTGTATTGCTCGTCGCTGACCTGTTCCATCCAGTCGACGACCTTGCCGTCGAGCTTCTCCTGAATGGCGATATGGGTCATGGCCGTCGTCGCCGCGGCGCCGTGCCAATGCTTCTCGCCCGGCGAGAACCAGACGACATCACCTGGGCGGATTTCCTCGACTGGTCCGCCTTCGCGCTGGGCCCAGCCGCAGCCCGCCGTGACGATGAGCGTCTGGCCAAGCGGGTGGGTGTGCCACGCCGTGCGGGCGCCGGGTTCGAACATGACGCTGGCCCCGGCGACGCGCGCCGGGTCCGGCGGTCCGAAGAGCGGATCGATACGGACGGTTCCGGTAAACCAGTCCGCAGGGCCCATTCCCGACGGCTGCGAGCCGATGCGTTTGATGTCCACCGTCATCCTCCTTCGCCCGCAGAGCGTCGGGCCGCCGCAAGCTCTGCGTCAAGCCCGGCTCTGGCCCGCGCCGCACGACTCGATCCCCGAGCTCGATCCCGAGGTCGTGGGAGCCGATCCTGAACGCAGTACAGGGTTGCCCGGATCCCGGCGCTCTCCGCATTCCTCCTGGTGGCTCGCACTCTTTTTGCTGATGCGCGCTGCGCCGGGAGCGGCACCCAGATCTACACCTAGCGATCGCAAAGCGGCCGGCGAGACGTCGCGCATCCCATATATGGCGACCTACGCGTTCTTCCGCTAAAGGTCGGCGCGGCCTCCCGTGAAGAGACGCGGCAGGGGGCCGGATAGACCGATCATGATCCACATCGCCATTCTCGACGATAGCCAGCACGTCGCCTTGCAGGCGGCGGACTGGGACAGACTTCGGCAGCGAGGTGTCACGATCGACGTTCTGTCCGAGCCGATGACGCCCGACGGCGCGGCGGCGCGGTTGGCCGGCTATGACGTGCTCGTGCCGACGCGGGAGCGGACGCCGTTTCCGGCGGCGCTCATCGACCGGCTGCCGCGCCTCAAGCTCATCGCCTTGACTGGCGCCCGCGCGCCGACCCTCGACGTCGCCGCTTGCACAGCGCGCGGCATCCTCGTCTGCAACACCGGCGGCGGCGTGGAAACGACGGCCTCGACGTCAGAGTTGGCTTGGGCCCTGCTGCTCGCCGCCAAGCGTCACCTCGCGAAAGCCGACGCCAACATGCGGGCGGGTCGATGGCACGAGGACCTGCCGATCGGCCCGAGTCTTGAAGGCCAGCGGCTGGGGATCATCGGTCTGGGCAAGCTCGGGCGCCGCGTAGCGCACTATGGCCGGGCGTTCGGCATGGAAATCGTGGCCTGGAGCCAGAATCTGACCGAAGAGGCCGCGGCGGAAGCGGGCGCACGACGCGTGACGAAGGAGGAGCTGTTCGCCACCGCCGACGCGGTCAGCCTTCACCTCGTCCTATCGGACCGGACGCGGGGCATCGTCGGCGCGTCGGAACTGGCGGCGATGAAGCCCGGTGCGGTGTTGGTCAATACGTCCCGCGGACCGCTCGTCGACCAGGCAGCGCTTCTCGAAATCTTGGAGAGCGGCCGCATCATCGCAGCTCTCGACGTGTACGCACAGGAGCCGCTGCCCGCCGATCATCCACTCCGCACCGTGCCGAACACGGTGCTGACCCCGCATCTCGGGTATTCCGCGTGGCCGACGCTGCGGCGCTTCTATGGCGACAGCGTCGAGAACATCCTCGCTTGGCTCGACGGTGCGCCCATCCGCGTCATGAACCCTGAAGCTCAGCCTCGGTAGCCAGTCGAACGGCCGCGCGCCGGGCCTGTTCGTCATCCTGCAGGAGCAGAGCGATCAATGCAGCGACCAGCGCCGCTCCGGCGAGCGCGGCCAAGGCCAGGGAAAAGCTGCCGGTGCGATCCTTGATGATTCCGACAGACCAAGGTCCCACAAGGCCGCCGATCTGCGCCAGCGTGTTGACCAGCGCGATGCCGCCTGCAGCCGCAGCGCCGGTCAGGAAGGCGCTCGCCATGGTCCACACGATCGGCAGCGTCCCGAAGATGCCCGCAGAGGCGACACAGAGCAGGACGAAGGACGCGATCGAGTTTGTTACGAGGCCGCTGGCGAACAGAGCGCCGGCCCCGACCAGCAATGCACCCGCGATGTGGTGCTTGCGATCTCCCGTGCGGTCGGAACTGCGGGCGATGCCCAGCATCGCGGCAGCCGCGCAGAGGTATGGGATCGCCGTCAGCAGCCCGACCTCGAAATCCGAGCGCTGGCCGAAATGCTTGACGATCTGCGGCAGCCACAGCAGCACGCCGTAGAAGGCGGTGAGCAGGCAGGAGAACATCGCGGCAAGCGCCCAGATTCGCCCCATGCGGAACAGGGCGCCGACTCCGATGTGCGCGGTGGCGACCATCGAAGCGCGCTCCTGCTCGAGATGCTGGCTCAGCCAGTCCCGCTCGGCAGCCGGCAGCCAAGCCGCTCTGGCGGGGCGATCGGTGAGCCAGACCATGGTGATCGCGCCGAGCACGATCGCCGGCACGGCCTCGGCGATGAACATCCATTGCCAACCGTGCAGACCTGAAAACCCATCCGTGAGGCTCATGATCGCGCCCGACAGCGGCGACCCGATCGCGGGCGCGATGCCAATCGCGACCACGACGCCGGCGATTGCCTGTGCCCGCCGTCCGGCGGGGAACCAGTCGGTCAGGTAATAGACCACGCCCGGCAGGAAGCCGGCTTCGGCGACGCCCAGGAGAAAACGAAGCAGGAAGAACTGCCACTCGGTATGGACGACCGCCATGAGGCCGGACACGATCCCCCAGGTGACGAGAATACGACCGATCCAAAGGGGCGCGCCGACCTTGTGGAGCGCAAGGTTGCTCGGCACCTCGAAGATCGCATAGCCCACGAAGAACACGCCGGCGCCGAACCCGAAGGCAGATGCGCTGAAGCCGAGATCCTTGTTCATTCGAAGGGCTGCGAACCCGATGTTCACGCGGTCGAGATAGTTCACGACCAGCAGCAGAAAGAGGTAGGGCAGCAGGCGGCGAGACACATGCTCGAGCGCGCGATGCGCGATGTCCGGCGCGACAGGCTCTGGCGGATCGGTTCTGGTCATGTCGCTACCCTAGTCCGAGTGGTTTTCAGAGCAAGCTTCGCCATCACCGATGACGCGATCACGATCAGGACTGTGACGGAGAAGTCCGAGGCGGGCGACCCTTCATGTTCGGCTTCGGCGCGCTATGTGCGATGAGGCCCGTTCGCGAGCATCGCGGCAGGAGGCGACATGACGAGCACCAGCGAATTCTTTGGTCAGACGGCGACGTTGACGGTCCACCGGCCTCCTGGTTCGGCGGAAGCGGTGCTGATGATCGAAACCATGGATGCCGTCGCCTCGATCACCCTGCCGAGCGATGAGGTGCGGAGACTGACGGCTCTGCTCCAGCAGCACGGACCCGAGTCGGACGCGCCCCACCGTGCCGAGCAGGAGTTCATCGGCGCAGCGCCGGGGTCGATCGTCAGCTAAGCAGTCCAGCTCGCGTTTCGGCGCCGTTGCGTGCACAAGACGCAGCGGCGGCCGCTGTTGCGCGCCCTCGACACCCGATTTTCGGCTCGGCGACCTTTCAATCGTACGACCCTCAAGCGAAGCCAACACCTTGCCCTTTCCGACGATCTCTCCGCCGCTGTCGCGCGCGCTCGCCGCCCGCGGCTACGACGACCCCACTCCCGTCCAGGCCGCCGTGCTGGCGCCGGAGGCAGGCGGACGCGACCTCGTCGTGTCGGCCCAGACCGGCTCGGGCAAGACGGTCGCGTTCGGCCTGGCCTTCGCGGACACGCTGCTGCGCGGCGACGAGCGGCTTCCGGCGGAGGGGCCTCTGGCCCTCGCCATCGCGCCGACGCGCGAGCTTGCTCTTCAGGTCAAGCGCGAGCTCGAATGGCTCTACGCCGAGACTGGCGCCGTCGTGGTGAGCTGTGTCGGCGGCATGGACCCGCGCGCCGAGCGTCGGGCTCTGGAGCGCGGAGCGCACATCGTCGTTGGTACACCAGGCCGGCTGCGCGACCATATCGAACGGCGCGCCCTCGACCTCTCGCCATTGCGCGTCGCGGTGCTGGACGAGGCGGACGAGATGCTCGACCTCGGTTTCCGCGAGGACCTCGAGTTCATCCTTGAGGCGACCCCGGCCGAGCGGCGCACCCTCTTGTTCTCAGCTACGCTGCCGAAACCCATCGTCGCGCTCGCCGCCCGCTTCCAGCGCGATGCCCTGCGCATCGAGGCGGGCGGGAAGGAGCGAGGCCACGCCGACATCGAATATCGCGTCGTGCGGGCGGCGGCGAACGAGCGCGTGCACGCCATCGTCAACATCCTGCGCGAGGCGGAGTCGCCCACCGCCATCGTGTTCTGCAACACGCGCGACGCGGTACGACACCTGTCGGCGATGCTCCAGGAGCGCGGGTTCGGCGCCGTCACCCTGTCGGGCGAGCTCAGCCAAAACGAGCGCAACCACGCCCTCCAGGCATTGCGCGACCACCGCGCCCGCGTTTGCGTGGCGACCGATGTCGCCGCGCGCGGGCTCGACCTGCCGAACCTCGGGCTCGTGATCCACGCCGATCTGCCGACCGACCCATCCGTGCTGCAGCATCGCAGCGGTCGGACAGGCCGCGCTGGCCGCAAGGGTGTGTCCGTACTGCTTGTGTCGCCCGCCGCACAGCGCCGGGCCACCCGCTTGCTCGACATGGCGGGCCTGTCGGCCACCTGGAGCGGTCCGCCGACGGCCGACGCGATCCGTGATCTCGACCGTCAAAGACTCCTCGCCGATCCCATTCTCGCGGACGAGCCGGGCGAGGACGACCTGGCTCTCGGGCGGCAACTCCTCGAAGGGGCGTCGCCGGAGAGGATCGCGGCGGCTCTTGTGCGAACCTATCGCTCGCGGCTACCCGAGCCGGAAGACGTGACCGATCCCGGCGTCGGTCGGGAGCGCCGCGAACCGCGGGACATTCGTGTCATCGCACACGACCGCGCGGAGACCTCCGGCGGCGTCTGGTTCCGTCTGGACATAGGTCGCAAGAAGAACGCCGATCCGAAATGGCTGCTCCCCATGCTGTGCAAGCGCGGCAACATCAACAAGCGCAACGTCGGGGCGATCCGCATCTTCGACCGGGAAAGCAAGGTCGAGATCGCGCCGGGAGTCGCCGACGCTTTCGCCGCCGCCGTTGCCGCTCCCGGACCCAAGGGGGACAATATCGCCATCGAAAGAACCGACGCGCCGGGCGGGACGCCCGACCGGAACTCCTCGGGACCGCGACCAAGCCTTCGGCGTCGCCCCGAGCACGGCGCCGGCGAACGGCATAGGGCCAATCGGGACCGTGCGTAACCTGCGGCTGCGTCGACGCCCCCGCTACAGCCCGGCGTTCTTACCAACCGTCCGGCCGATGCCCGACCAGTCGATCTCCTCGCCCTCGTTGGCGATGGTCTGGACAAGCTGGTCGCGCAGCAGGCTGAGCAGGGGCATGGGGACGCGGTATCGTTCCGCAGATTCGCTCGCGAGCCGCATGTCTTTCAAGCCAAGCGGCGCCTTGAAGCCGGCCGGCGTGTAGCGGTTCTCGACAATGGCCTTGCCATAGTTCTGGTAGACCGGCGCATCGAAGATCGTGCCGACGAGCACCTCGTGCAGCGCCGCCTTCGACACGCCGCCTTTCTCGGCCAGCGTCATGCCTTCCGCCATGGCCTCGATGGCCGCCAGAATCGTGAAGTTGCCGCACAGCTTGATCAGGTTAGCCTGCGAGGGCGTGTCGCCGACGCGGAAGACGCGCTGGCCGATGGCGCCGAACAGCGGCTCCGCCTCGTCGAGGTCCGCGGGCGCGCCGGCGGCGACGACGAAGAGCTTCGCCGCCGCGGCGGCTTCCGGGCGACCGAACACCGGCGCCGAGATGTAGCGCTGCCCATGGGCGGCGTGAGCCTCCGCCGCCTTGTCGGCGGTCGCGACCGAGATGGTGCTTAGCGAGACGTGCAGCGTATTGCGTGGCATGCCCTGCAGCAGGCCGTCCTCGCCGTGGAGGACGGCCGTCAGCGCCGCATCGTCGGAAAGCATGGTGAACACGACGGCGGCGTCCGACGCCGCCTCGGTCGGAGTCTTGGCTGCCGTCGCACCCGCGGCCACGAGGGCTTCGGTCTTGCTGGCGCTGCGGTTCCATACCGTCACGTCGTGACCCGCTTTGACGAGGTTGGCGGCGACACCGGAGCCCATGCTGCCGAGGCCGAGGAATGCGATAACCATGAGCGTGCTCCGGTGAAGTCTCCGCGAGAGATAGGTGGCATTCTCACGTGGGACGAGGGCAGGGGGTGGAATCAGACCGCAACGGTTTTCGCCCACGACCGTTCGAACCCGGTGCAGGAGGGTCTATGAGCGATGCCAACGATCTCCTCGCGGTGCTCGATCTCGAGCAGATCGAGTTCAACATCTTCAGGGGCTTTGTCCCGCAGAACGGGCGGCGTCGCGTGTTTGGCGGCCTCGTCGTCGCCCAGGCGCTCGTAGCGACGTCGCGCACCGTCGCCACCGGTGCACCGCATTCGCTGCACGCCTACTTCATCCTGCCCGGCGACCCATCGATGCCGATCGTCTATGAGGTCGAGCGAGTCCGCGATGGCCGTTCGTTCACCACGCGCCGCTGCATCGCGGTGCAGGCCGGGCGAACCATCTTCGACCTGTTCGCCTCCTTTCAGGTCGAGGAACGCGGTCTGGATCATCAAGTCGCGATGCCCGCTGCTCCCGACCCCGCCGGCCTCCTCAGCGCACGCGCCGCACTCGCTCCCGACAACCCGTTGCCGGAGCGGATGCAGCTTTGGGCCGGGTTCGAGCCGTCCATCGAGATCCGGCCCTGCGATCCGCACCGCTACGATCCGGCACAGCCCGCCCAAGCACACCAGCAGGTCTGGATCCGGGTCGCGGCGCCATTGCCCGACGATCCGGCGATCCATCGCGCCGCGCTCGCCTACCTGTCCGACCTCACGCTGATAGACGTCGCGCTCGCCGCACATGGGCGCACCCTGTTCGAGCCGGAGTTCGCCGTCGCCAGCCTCGATCACGCGCTCTGGTTTCATCGCGCCTTCCGCGCCGATGAATGGCTGCTTTACACGCAGGACAGCCCCACCACGTCCGGCAGCCGCGGCTTGGCCCGCGGCCTGATCTTCGATCAGGCGGGCAGGCTCGTCGCCTCCGTCGTGCAGGAAGGACTGATCCGGATGCGACCGGGCTAGCCGTCGTACCGGGACGGCGGTACGTCTTCCTTGTGCGCGACGCTGCTGCCTCCGCGAGGATTGACCGATGCCTTTGCTCCGCTTCGACCTGATCGAGGGACGTTCCGACGCGGAGCTCAAGCGCCTGCTCGACGCGGCCCACCAAGCGATGCTCGAAGCTTTCGAGGTGCCGGCCCGGGACCGCTACCAGGTCGTGCACGAGCACAAGGCGTCCCGGCTGGTGGTGGAGGATACCGGCCTTGGCATCGCGCGAACCGACAAGGTCGTGCTGTTGCAAGTCACGACCCGGCCGCGCAGCCAGGCGATGAAAGTCGCGTTCTACGGGTTACTGTGCGAGCGCCTCGAAGCGGAATGCGGGATCGCTCCAACGGACGTCGTGGTCAATTTCGTCGTCAACGGGGATGCCGACTGGAGTTTCGGGTATGGGCGCGCGCAGTTTCTAACGGGTGAGCTCTGAGATCGGCGCTCCGCGCAATGCTGCATTGAATTATCATGTGGGCTAATGCAAAGCTCCCGCGCGCAAAACCGCCCACGTCGGCATCAGGACCGAGACATGAGCACCTTCGAACGGCCCAAAGAAATCATCGGCTATTGCCTCGCTCCGCTTCAGCTCGACAGCGCTTCCGACTCCTACAAGGAAACGTATCGGCGGCTAGAACATGTCGTGAAGACGCTGCAGCTTGCCGCAAGCAAGGCCAATCAGCCGTTGTCCGTTGACTTCTCGCAGATGCGGACGCTGACCATCAACGAAGACGCTCACGGCGAGAATGCGACCGACGACCGAAGCTGAGGCGCGGCGCGCGCCCGTCGAGAGCGCGCCGAAGTGTCAAGATCGGTAATCGCCGTTGATGGCGATGTACTCCTTCGTGAGATCGCAGGTCCAGACGGTCGCACGACCTTGGCCGAGTCCGAGTTGGACCTTGATCGGCACGTGAGGTTTGCGCATGAGGTCCGACACGGCGACCTCGTCGTAGGCGGGGTCGCGCAGCCCTTTATAGGCGACGCGCGTGCCGCCGAACCAGATGGCGACCCGATCGCGGTCGGCCCGCTCTCCCGCCTTGCCGATCGCCATCACGACCCTGCCCCAATTGGCGTCCTCGCCGGCGACCGCCGTTTTGACGAGGGGCGAGTTCGCGATCGACAGGGCGATCCGCTTCGCCGCCTTCTCCGACACCGCGCCTTCGACGCTGACCTCGATGAACTTGCGGGCACCCTCGCCGTCCTTGACGACCTGATGGGCGAGATCGAGCAGCACGCCGTCGAGAGCCACCTTGAACGCTTTGAGGCGCCGGTCCTGCGCTGTCAGAATGCGGGGAGCGCCGCGGGCTGCCGCAGCGCCCGTTGCAAACAGCATCAGCGTGTCGGACGTCGACGTATCGCTGTCGACCGTGATCGCGTTGAAGCTGTTCTTGACGCCCTTGGTCAGCATCGCCTGGAGCGCCGCGGCGCCGATGGGTGCGTCGGTGAACACGAAGGCCAGCATCGTGGCCATGTCGGGCGCGATCATCCCCGCGCCTTTCGCGATGCCGTTCACGGTGACGGAGACGCCGCCGAGATCCACAGTCGCTGTCGCGACCTTGGGAAAGGTGTCGGTCGTCATGATCGCCTTCGCGGCTTCGACGATCCCGTCCGAGGTCGCCGCCCGCGACAGCGTCTCGAAGACGCCATCGAACTTCGTAGCGTCCAGCGGCTCGCCGATCACGCCGGTTGAGGCGATGAAGATTTCCTTTAGGGGCGCTCCGATGGCTGCCGCCGCGCGTTTGGCCGTCGCGGCCACCGCCTGGCTTCCGAGCTTGCCGGTGAAGGCATTGGCATTGCCAGAGTTGACGACCAGTGCACGCGCCTTGCCGGCCGCGAGCTTGCCGCGGCACCAATCGACCGGAGCTGACGGACATCGCGATGTGGTGAAAACAGCCGCGACCTCGGTGCCCTTGCCGAACACCGCGAGCAGGACGTCGGTCCGGCCCTCGTAACGGATACCTGCGGCACCGGTCGCAAACCGCACGCCTTCCGTGGGCGGCATCTCCGGCACAGCGGCGGGAGCGAGCGGAGAGACCATGGTCATTACTCGAGAGGCGGAGCGGCACGCGCCGCCCGTTTCGGCCGACCAACCGTCACCGTCGGACCTGCGAAGCGAAGGACGCTGCGCAGCAGCGCCGGAAAGCTGAAGCTAGTGCTTTGGCGCCAGCGACGCGGCGCGATCGGACCCATCAGGGTTGCCCGGCTTGTCCTCGACGACGGGCTTCGGGTCGACTGGCTTGGCCGCGGCCGGCGCGGCGCCCGGTGCCGGCTGTCCCGCTGCGGCGGCCGCAGCAGCGGCGTTGAGCCGGAAAGGCTTCTTGGGAGTGTCGAGCGCATTCGGGTCCATGCCCGGCTTGATGATGCGGTAGAGCTGGAAGTTATCGCCCTCATACATGGTCTTCAACTTGTCCGGCATCGGATTATCGGAATCCTCGTCGGTGAAGAGCAGGTAGACGTAGTCGTAGGTCTTCGCCCAGTCGTGCCAGTAGCTGGTGTCGTCGGGGCTCCGGCCCACTGCATCGAGCACGAGCTGATCGACGGTTGGCGGCGTCCCGTCTTCGGTATCGACGATCTTCCGGTACTCCGGCCGGACGTGCATGATCTGCTTGCCGGACGTGGTGAAGGCCGTCGTTATCAAGGCTTGGCGTTCGATGATCGCCAACGACACGGCGTGGACGAGACCGAGATGTTCGACCTCGTTGGGCATGTTGGAGTCGGTGTAGGCCACCAGGATCTTCGAGCCCT
>CAXTFG010000039.1:0-22183 GCA_964243415.1 uncultured Beijerinckiaceae bacterium
GTGCTGGAATACCGAGGCGCGGCACGCCCGGCCAAACGGCGGCCGAGCCGATAGCTCCGGGCGGTTTCGGCTGGCCGCGATAGGGCGTCCCGACATGCGTGTGAACAAGCGCGATCTTCTCATCGAGCGTCATGGCGCGGACCGCGGCCTGCGCGCGGAGGTCCGGCGACTGCGACGGATCGCGCCATGCGGGGACCGGCAGGCCGGGAGATTGGGCGAACGCGGCGGAGAAGCTGGTGAACCCGAGCGCCAAGGCGAGCGCGGAGGGAGCGAGTTTCACGCGGTGCGCTCGGGTGGAAGCACGCGACACCTCAATCGCTCGACCTTTCAAGGGGGTAGACCGCTTCGGAAAGATAGGGGCCGCCGCCGACGGAGTCGCGCGCCGAGAACAGGGTGAAGTGGTCGATCGTGAACTCCCGCGGCGCAAGATAGCCGCGCTGCGACAAGTAGTGGGCGACCGCAGCCGGCGGCGTCTGCCGCAGCCGCGCCAGTGTTACATGGGGAGCGTACCGACGCGTTTCCGCCGGCAGGCCGATCCGGCGCATCAGACGCTCCTGCTCGGCCTGCAGGTCCAGAAGCGCGGGGACGGGCTTGACCATGGCGATGATAGCCCGCGGGCGGTCGCCGCCGAAAGCGTCGAGCCCGGTCAATGACAAAGTGAAGGGTGCACGGCTGATCCGTTCGAGGGCCGAATGAACCTCGTCGGCGACAGAAGCGCCGACATCGCCGATGAAGCGAAGAGTGATGTGGAAGTCAGCCGCTTCAATCCAGCGCGCGCCGGACAGCCCTCCCTGCATCAGGGCAAGCTCCCGAGCAAGGTCGGCCGGAATCTCGAGACCCGTGAAGAGGCGAGGCATGCTGTGCTGTGGCTACCAGACGCGATCGGCTATGCCCCGGGAGGGCGACCACCGACCCGGCTGGCCGATGCGTCGCCTCGACGGGCTCGGCCTCGCTACTTGCCGGGTGCTTCCCCCGCAGCTCCAGGCTCTGGAGCGGGCGGGGCAGCAGCCGTGCGCTCGATCTTCGCGCTCTTCCGCAAGTCGATGATGAGATCGCTCTGCGCCTTCTGGATCGCGTAACGGACCAGTTGGTCGTGAACCTGATCGAAGGGCGGGAAGGTCTTCGTGCGATGCCCCTCCACCTTGATGACGTGCCAGCCGAACTGTGATTTGACCGGGGCCGAAAGTTGCCCGTCCTTGAGCTTGAAGGCGGCATCGGCGAAGGCCGGCACCATACGCTCCTTGGTGAACCAGCCGAGATCGCCGCCCTCCGAACCGGGATCCTTCGACGTCTCCTTGGCGACTTTGGCGAAATCTTCGCCCGCCTTGAGCCGCTTCAACACTGCCTGCGCATCGGCTTCCGTCGGCACGAGGATGTGGCGGGCATGGATCTCGTCCTCCGGCTTCTGCGCCTTCGCGGCCTCATCATAGATGGCGTGGAGCGTCGTATCGTCCGTCACGCTTTTTGCGATGTTGGTGAGCAGACCCTCCATCAGCACCTTGTCCACGGCGTAATCGACGCGGGCGGCGAAATCGGGGGCTTTGTCGATCTTGTCCTGCTTCGCCTTCTGCGCCACGAGCGTCGAGTCGACGAGATAGTCGAGCACGTAAGCGTCGCGTGCCTTGCCTTTGAGCTGCTGCGCGAGGTTCGACCCGAGGTCTTCCGTGGCGAGCGTGACGTCGAGCTGCGTGATCTTCTGTCCGTTGACGGTTGCGAGAAGTGTGTCGGGCGGCAAATCGGCCGTCGGCGCCGCGGCGGGCGCGGGTGTTTGCGCGGACGCCGAAACCGCGAAGGTCCCGGCCATGAGCACGGCGAGCATGGCGACGCGCAGTGTTACGAGCAAGGTGATCCGTCCTGATTGGGTCATGGTGAGACGCTCCGAAATGTGGCGCAGTCCTGTCGGGCAAGTCGGACTTTTGTGTGCTGCTAGCCCGGTCTGCATCGACAGCGCAACCTGCGAAGGCGGGAACAAGCGCGGCAATGCTGTTCAGATTAGCGAACCGGCGGAATTCGAGCCGGTTTCGAGCGCCGCGCCATGGTCCTCGGTCGGCCACGCAGTGCAACGAACGCCCGCGTTGCCACGTTAACGCCATGAAGGTCGCGGGGCGAAGTGGAGACGATGGTCCAAATCGGCATGATGCCCGCTCCTGCCGCTCGCGAGGGCGGATCGAGTCCCGGGCGGCTTGTGGTCGTCTCAAATCGCGTGCCGGTGCCGACCGCGGCAGGGTCGCCGCCGCCGGGTGGTTTGGCCGTCGCGCTGAGCGGGGCGCTGGAAACGCAGGGTGGTCTTTGGTTCGGCTGGTCCGGCAAGGTCGCGGTCGATAAGGAGCCCGAAGTCCATCATCAGACGGTCGGCAACGTCGACTACGCCGTCGTCGATTTGTCGCGGCGAGACATCGACGAATACTACCACGGCTTTGCAAATCGGGTCTTGTGGCCGGTCTGCCATTACAGGCTGGATCTCGCGGATCTGTCGCGTCGTGACGTGAATGCCTATTTTCGGGTCAACGAGCAGTTTGCGCGGAGGCTCGCCCGTCTCCTGCGGCCCGACGACGTCATTTGGGTGCAAGATTACCACTTCATCCCGATGGCGTCGTTCCTGCGGGAACTCGGTCTCAGCAACAAAATCGGGTTCTTCTACCATATCCCGTTTCCGCCCTCGGACATTGCTGCGGCGATCCCCGCTTACGACCGCATCCTGAGAAGCTTCGCAGCCTACAACCTCATCGGCTTTCAGACCCCTATCGACGCCGAGAACTTCCGAAACTGCATCACGCGGGGACGGGCCGGCACCGAGACCGGCGACAACGGGGTCAGCGCGTTCGGTCGAAAGTTCCGCGCGATGTCGTTTCCCATCAGCATCGAGACGGCGACTTTCGCGCAGGAGGCGAGGGTCGCCGAAAAGAACGTGGTCGTTAAGCGGACCCTGCAAAGCCTCGAAGGACATCCTCTGGTCATTGGCGTCGACCGCCTCGACTATTCGAAGGGCATTCGCGAGCGGATCGACGCTTTCGCCACGTTCGTCGAGAGATCGGCGGCGGCGATGAAGGCCCGGGTCACGCTGCTCCAAATCACGCCTAAATCGCGCTCCGAAGTTCCGGAATATGCAGAGATGCAACGCGAGGTCGCCGAGCATGTCGGGCACGTGAACGGCCGGTTGGGCGATGTGGATTGGACGCCCGTGCGCTACGTCAATAAAGCGATGAGCCGCTCGGCTTTAGCGGGATTGTATCGCATCGCGAAAGTGGGGCTCGTGACGCCCTTGCGCGACGGCATGAATCTGGTCGCCAAGGAGTATGTCGCGGCGCAGAACCCCGAGGATCCCGGCGTTCTCGTCCTGTCCCGCTTCGCGGGCGCCGTCCACGAACTCGAGACGGCGTTGATCGTCAATCCCTATAACCTCGAGGAAACGGCGTCGGCCATCCAACGCGCTTTCGAGATGCCGCTAAGCGAGCGGAAAGAGCGCTGGAGGGCGATGATGACGACCATTGAGGCGAACGACGTCCAGCACTGGTGCGAAAGCTTCCTCCAGGAGCTCAGCGAGTTGCCGGTCGTACGGACAGCCCTGGCCGAACCGGCTCTCGCGGCGGCAGCAGAAAAAGAGGCTTGGCGCTCCGGCTCGACCCCGGCCTGGACCACCGCCGGACGCTGAGGGTAGGTGCGCCGTATCGAGGAGGGGGAGGCCTATCCTCTTGGCGCGACCTGGACAGGGAGCGGCGTCAATTTCGCCCTCTACTCCGCTCATGCCCGGAAAGTGGAGCTTTGTCTCTTCGACGGGAGGGGCCGGGCCGAATCGGCTCACTTCCTGCCGTGCTGCACGAGCCAAGTCTGGCACGGGTTCCTGGCAGACGCGCGGCCCGGGCAGCTCTACGGCTACCGCGTTCATGGGCCCTACGAACCGAACGAGGGACACCGCTTCAATCCTCATAAGCTCGTGCTCGACCCCTATGCCAAGCAGATCGCCGGGCGCATTCGATGGCACGACGCCCTTTACGGGTATCGACCCGGCAGCCACCGCGGCGAGATGGCGCCGGATCGCCGCGACAGCGCCCCGATGATGCCGAAGGCCGTCGTCGTGGACGCGGCCCAGACTTGGGGCGACGATCGCAAACTGAACGTGCCCTGGCGCGACACGGTGATCTACGAAGCTCATATCAAGGGCTTCACCCAGTTACACCCCGAGCTGCCGGATCCCGTCCGCGGCACCTATACCGCGCTGGGCCATCCGGCCGTCGTCGAGCACCTGGTCAAGCTGGGCGTGACGGCCGTCGAACTCCTCCCGATCCACGCCTTCGCCGACGACCGCTTCCTCGTCGAGAAGCAGCTGCGAAATTACTGGGGTTATTCCACGCTCGGCTTTTTCGCGCCGGAGCCGCGTTACTTCGCCCCGGACGGCCCCGCGGGGCTGCGGGCCGCGGTAAAGACGCTGCACGCCGCCGGCATCGAAGTGATCCTCGACGTGGTCTACAATCACACCTGCGAGGGCAGCGGCATCGGCCCGACGCTGTCGTTCCGCGGTATCGACAACCGCTCCTACTACAAGCTCGTCCCGGGTGACTTGCGATCCTATTGGGACTGCACGGGCTGCGGCAACACGCTGGACCTCTCCAACCCGCGCGTTTTGCAGCTGGTGCTAGACAGTTTGCGCCATTGGGTGTCGGACTACCACGTCGACGGCTTCCGCTTCGATCTCGCGCCCGCACTCGCCCGCACTCCGTTCGATGTCTCGGAGCAGTCCGGCTTTCTGCAAGCGATCGGCCAGGACCCCGTGCTGTCGCGGGTCAAGCTCATCGCAGAGGCTTGGGATCTCGGCTCCGGCGGCTATCGCGTCGGCCGCTTTCCGACCGGATGGGGCGACTGGAACGACCGTTTTCGGGATGCGGCGCGTGCCTATTGGCGCGGCGATCCGGGCAAGATCCCGAGCCTCGCTAACCGGGTCTCCGGATCAAGCGACCTCTTCAACCACTCGGGCCGCAAGCCATGGGCGTCGATCCAGTACGTCGCCGCGCACGACGGCTTCACGCTGCAGGACATCGTCAGCTACAACCAGCGTCATAACCTCGCCAACGGGGAGAACAACAGGGACGGCCACGAACCGAACTACTCCTCGAACTTCGGGATCGAGGGCGAGACGGAGGATGCCGTCGTGCGCGCCCGTCGCCGCCGACAAAAACGCAACCTGCTCGCGACCGCGATCTTGTCCATCGGCACGCCGATGCTGCTGATGGGAGACGAGTTCTCCCGAAGCCAAGGCGGCAACAACAACGCCTACTGCCAGGACAATGAGACGAGCTGGATGCGTTGGCATGACGCAACCGATCCGACACTGGTCGATTACGTCGCCAACCTCATCGCTTTGCGCAAAGCCAACGAGGTGTTTCGCCGGCTGGAGTTCTTCAACGGCGACATCGATCCTGCGACGGGGCTGAAGGATGTATACTGGCTTGCTGCCGACGGCACCGAGATGGTCGGCAGCGCCTGGGGCGATCATCAGCGCCGCGTTCTCGGTATGCAGATCGGCAACCATGGTTCGACCTCTCAACGTATTCTTCTCCTGTTCAATGCTTCAGAGGACGACATCACTTTTCGATTGCCTCAGACGTTTCCTTGCGGTTCGTTCCGGCCCTTGTTCGATTCGACGACGGACGATGGTGTGACGATCCCGACAGAAGCGAGTCTCATCGCGGGTGGCTCCTACCCTCTCCCCTCCCGAGCTTTCGTTCTTCTCCAACACGACCACCAGGAATGACGCACAGCAGAAATCTCATGCCGTTCGGCGCCGAGATGACGGGCGAGGGCTTGCGGTTCGCCTTCTGGGCGCCGTCGGCGAAGACGGTCGACCTTCAATGCGAGTCCCGCCGGCAGGCCATGCCCGCAATCGGGCAAGGCTGGTTCAAGCTCGTCATGAAGGAAGCGAGCTTCGGGGAGCGATACGGGTTCGCAATCGACGGTTCCGCCGAGCTCGTGCCCGATCCTGCCTCCCGCTTCCAGGTGGACGATCTCGACCGCCGCAGCGCGATCATGGATCCGTGCGCCTATGGATGGCGCGACAGCGGTTGGGTCGGACGAAGCTGGAACGAGGTCGTCCTGTCCGAAGTCCATGTCGGAACGGCAACATCGGAGGGGACCTACGCCGCGCTCGCGGGGAAGCTCCCCGCGCTCGCCGACAGCGGGATCACGGCAATCGAGCTGATGCCGCTCGCGGCGACGTCCGGTCGGCGGACCTGGGGCTACGACGGTGTGCTGCCGTTCGCGCCGAATAACAGCTATGGCTCACCCGACGACCTGAAGCGTTTCGTCGACAAGGCTCACGGACTCGGGCTGATGGTCTTCCTCGACGTCGTGTACAATCACTTCGGCCCGACCGGTAATTTTCTCCACGCCTACGCCAAAAGCTTCTTCACCGATCGCCACGAGACGCCTTGGGGCGCCGCGATCAACTTCGACGGCACCGGCGAGGCTAGCGATGTCGTCCGCGAGTTCTTCATTCAGAATGCGCTTTACTGGCTCGAAGAGTTTCACATCGACGGTCTGCGCTTCGATGCGGTTCACGCCATCCTCGACGACGGGGACAGACACTTTTTGGACGAGCTGGCCGAGCGGGTCCGTGAAGCCCTGTCCGGACGCCACATTCATCTCGTGCTGGAAAACGAGGCCAACGAGGCGCACCGTCTGAGCCGCGACGGCGATGGCGATCCGTTGGCCTACGACGCGCAATGGGATGACGACATCCACCATTGCTGGCATGTGCTGCTGACGGGCGAACACGAAGGCTACTACCGCGATTTCGGCGGCGACACGGTCGCGCGGCTCGGCCGCTGCCTGGCCCATGGCTTTGCCTACCAAGGCGACTACTCGCCCAATCTCGACCGTGTGCGCGGGGAAAAGACCAACGGTTTGCCACCTCAGGCTTTCGTCGCCTTCCTGCAGAACCACGACCAGATCGGCAACCGCGCTCTCGGCGAGCGGCTGACGACTCTGGCCGAGAAACAGAAGCTCAAGCTGGCGCGCGCCGCCCTGCTCCTGTCTCCGCAGATCCCGATGCTGTTCATGGGCGACGAATGGGGCGCGGAAACGCCGTTCATGTTCTTCGTCAATTTCGAAAACGAGCCGGATCTCGAAGAGGCCGTCCGCAAGGGCCGCGCGAAGGAATTCGAGAAGTTCACGTCTTTCACCGGCAAGGTCCCGGACCCGACGGCGCTCGACACGTTCGAGCGCTCCCGCATCGATTGGAGCGAGGCGCAGCGCGCGCCATTTTCGGCGACACTCGCAGAGACCAAGTCTCTCTTGGCTCTCCGCAAACGCGACATCGTCCCGCTGCTGCGGACCAGCTTCATCGACTCTCGCTACGAGCGACACGGCGATGGCGGCCTCGAAGTGATCTGGCGCTTCGAGGACGGCACGCTTCGGTTCGTCGCCAACTTCTCGGATCAACCGCAGGATTTCGAGGACGACGCGGGTGGGACGTTGATCTGGCAAAGCGAGGGCGCGGCAGGGTCTTCGCTCGGCCCTTGGCAGGGTCGCTTCACAAAAATCGACGCGGCATGAGCGTCGACGTTCTCCACCGCATCGCCGCCCGGGCAGGCCTTGAGCTTGGTTTCCGGAACGCCCGCGGCGAACATGTCGATACGCCGCCGCACGCCATTGCCATCGTCCTGCAGAGCCTCGGGTACGACGTCGCTACCGACCGCGCGATGTCGGACACATTGAAGCGCCTTGAAGGCGAAGACGAGCGTCTCGTCGCGCCCACCGTGACGGTCGAAGCCAACGCGCCGACGCTTGTCGCCTTGCAAGGAGCAACCGGCGACGTCGATTGGCGCGTGAAGCTCGAAGACGGGAGCATTCGCGAGGGCCGCGGCTCCATCGAGCAGCAGGGTGAGCGCGCCGTCCTGGTTCTCGACCCGCTCCCGTCGGGCTACCACCGCCTTCGCGTCGATGCCGACGGACGTCGTGGAGGCGATGTCTGGCTGATCGCGGCTCCCCCGACCTGTTTCCTTCCGGACGCCTTCAGCGGCGATGGTCGCGGCTACGGGATCACTGCGCAGGTCTACGGTCTTCGCTCGTCGGCGAATTTCGGCATCGGCGACCTCTCAGACGTCGCCGAACTCGGCGAAGGCGTCGGGCGCTTCGGCGCGGCATTCCTCGGTCTGTCGCCCCTGCACGCGCTGTTCCCAACGGACCGCACGAAGATCTCGCCCTACTCGCCGTCCTCGCGCCTGTTCATCGATCCGATTTTCATCGATCCGCGCCAGTTGCCCGATTTCCCCGTCAGTACGGCTGGGCGCTTTCTCGCCGAGAGGGAAAGCGCGGAAGAGCTCGACGACCTGCGCCGCAGCAAACTGGTCGAGCACTCCCGATGCTGGGCCTTGAAGAGGGCGGTGCTCGGCAAGTTCTGGGGTCGTGTGGTCAACAGCGACGACGCCGGCTTCGCCGCCTACCGCGCGGAGGCCGGCGAAGAGCTCGAACTCCACGCCACGTTCGAAGCATTGTCCGAGCATTTTGCGGCGGAGGGCAAGCCCTGGATCGGTGCCTGGCCGGAACCGTACCGCGACGTCCATAGCCCGGCGGTGAAGGATTTCCGGGCAGCGCACCCGCGGCAGATCGCCTTCCACGCTTGGCTGCAATATGTGGCGGACACCCAGCTTGCCGCCGCGCAAGCCCGCGCCATCGCCGCCGGCATGCCGATCGGGCTCTACCGCGATCTCGCGGTCGGCGTCGACAAGGCCGGCGCCGAATTGTGGGCGCGCCCGGACTGGTTCGTGCCGGGGGTCGCCGTCGGCGCGCCGCCCGACCTTCTCGGCCCGGAGGGACAGAACTGGGGCCTGCCGCCGTTCAATCCGCGCACGCTGGAAGAACAAGGGCTGCAGGGTTTCCGCACGTTGGTGGCGGCGAACATGCGCCACGCCGGGGCGATCCGCATCGACCACGCCTTCCAGATCCAGCGGCTCTACGTCGTTCCGGACGGCCTTCCGGCGAGGGAGGGCGTCTATCTCAAATACCCGTTCGAAGCGATGCTGGCGGTCCTGCGGATCGAGAGCCATCGCGCGCGGGCCCTGGTGATCGCCGAAGACCTTGGCACTTCGCCCGATGGGTTCTCGGACGCCATCATGGACTCGGATGTCCTGAGCTATCGCATCCTCAACTTCGAGCGGGACGGACCGAGCTTCAAACCGCCCTCGGCCTATCCGCGCAAAGCGCTTGCCGCCGTCGCGACCCATGATCTGCCGACCTTCGCCGGATGGTGGCACGGAGCCGACACGGACCTTCGCCGGACCTTCAGCGGCAGCAGCGCGGAACAAATCGCCAAGGAGCGCCGAGAGCGCACGGAGGATCTCGCCGAGTTCTCTCGCGCTTTGGCACGCGAAGGGCTTGCGCGGACTCCCGGCGTGCAGACCGAGCCGCCTGCGCACGAAGCCTTCCGCTATCTCGCCCGAACGCCGTCGATGCTCATGGCGCTGCAGCTCGAAGACGTACTCGGGGACACCGAGCAGGCCAACCTGCCCGGTCCGGATGTCGGCCACCCGAACTGGCGCCGCAAGCTACTGCAATCGGTGGACCGGATTTTGGCGCCGGGCGGCCCGCTCGCGCGGACCAGCGCCACCATGCGCGAGGAAGGCCGCGCCCTGAGAGCCGCGCCCATTTCGTCGCCGATCCCGACGTCGACCTATCGGCTGCAGTTCCACAACGACTTCACCTTCGCCCATGCAACCGCCGTGCTGCCCTACATCGCGCGGCTCGGCGTCAGCCACGTCTATGCCTCGCCCATCCTGAAGGCGCGGCCCGGATCGACGCACGGCTACGACACCGTCGATCCGACCGAAATCAACCCCGAGCTCGGCGGCCTGGACGCGTTCGAGACATTCGCCGCCGCCGTGAAGGCGCACGGCCTGTCGCTGCTTCTCGACATCGTGCCCAACCACATGGGCGTCGGGGGCGCCGACAACCCGTGGTGGCTGTCGCTGCTCGAGTGGGGCGAGTTGTCGCCGTTCGCCGACACCTTCGATGTCGATTGGGAGCGCCTCGGCGCGCACGGCAAGCTCGTTGCGCCCAACCTCGGTGCCCAATATGGCGAGGTGCTCGAAAGAGGCGACCTGAAGCTGACGTTCGATCGCGAGGTCGGCAGTTTCAGCGTCTGGTTCTTCGAGCACCGCTTCCCGATTTGTCCGCTGACGTATCCCGACATCATCGACAGGGCCGTCGCGGTCGATGCGGCCGAAGGCGAAGAGGGAATCGACGGCATGCTCCGCGTCGGCGAAGAGCTGCGCGCCCTCGCCTCCGAGGCGCCGCATCGCCGTGGCGATGTCGTCGCGAAATGCGAACGCATGAAACGCCGCCTCGCCACCCTGGCCCGTCTCGAACGCGTGGCAACGGCGATCGACGGTGCCGTCGCCGTTGTCAACGGAACGCCCGGTCTGCCGGAAAGCGTCGGCGCTCTTCATCGCCTGCTGGAGCGGCAGTCCTATCGATTGTCCTTCTGGCGCGTCGCGGCGAGCGACGTGAACTACCGTCGTTTCTTCGACATCGATAGCCTCGCCGGCGTCCGTATCGAGAAGCCGGCGGTGTTCGAGCGCGCGCACGCCCTCATCTTCGACCTGGTCCGCCGCGGTCTAATCCAGGGTCTCCGCATCGACCACATCGACGGCCTCGCCGACCCCAATGACTATGTCGCGGAGCTGCAGCGCGCGATCGGCCCCGACTTCTACATCGTTGCCGAGAAGATCCTCGAGCCGGGCGAGACGTTGCGGCCCTGGCCGCTCGCCGGCACCTCCGGCTACGAGATGCTGAACCTCATCGACGGTGTCTTCGTCGACGGCGACAACGAGAAGGTGTTCGACCGGATGTACCGCGAGGTCGCCGGCTTCACGCAGACCTACGAGGATGCCCTGCTTTCGGCGAAGCGGCAGGTGCTCTTGGAAAGTTTTTCCAGCGAGCTCGAAAGCCTCGTGTCCGACATGAAGCGGATCGCCGACGCGAACCGGCTGACGCGCGATTACAGCGTCAACGCGATCCGCATCGCGCTCGGCGACCTGATCTGCGCTTTCCCCGTTTACCGGACCTACATCACGCCGACTGTGCTCGAGAACGCCGATCGCGTGATGATCGACCACGTCGTTTCGCACGCCAAAGAGATCACGGCACTGCCGGACCGGTCGGTCCACGAGTTCCTCAGTTCGGTGCTGCTCGGCACCTTGCCAACCGGACGCGCCGGGCGTGCCTCGCCCGGATTGATCAATCGTTTCCGCCGTCGCTTTCAGCAGCTGACCGGCCCGGTGATGGCGAAAAGCCTCGAAGATACGCTGTTCTACCGCTACGCGCGCTTCCTCGCGCTGAACGAGGTCGGCGGCGAGCCAAGCCGTTTCGGCATTCCGCTCACCGCGTTTCATGCCGAGAACAAGGAGCGCGCGGAGGCCTGGCCGCACGCGCTGACCGCGACGGCGACGCACGACACCAAGCGCGGCGAAGATGCGCGGGCGCGCCTGATCGCCCTGAGCGAGGTGCCCGATCTCTGGGCGCAGGCGCTCGCGATCTGGAAGGCGGAAGCCGGCGACGCGGTCGAGCCCGACAGCAACGACCAGTATCTGTTCCTACAGGCCATTCTCGGCGTCTGGCCGGTCGAGCTGCTCGACCGGGACGATCCCGACACGCTCGCCGCCTTGCGCGAGCGCCTGGCGGCCTACGTGCCGAAGGCCTTGCGCGAGGCGAAGCGGCACACGAAGTGGATCGAGCCGAACGAGCGGTACGAGCGGGCGACGATCGAGCTGCTCGACCGCATGCTGTCCGACGGCTCGCGTTTTATCGCGGCGATCCGGCCAGTTGTGCAGGACCTGGCGCACCGCGGCATGCTGATTTCGCTCGGGCGGACCATCCTCAAATGCACCGTCCCCGGCGTGCCGGACTTCTATCAGGGCACGGCGCTCTATGATTTCTCGCTCGTCGATCCCGACAACAGGCGGCCGGTTGACTACGGCGAGCGGACGGCGATTCTTGATCGCGTCGAATCGCTGACGGACGTGCTTGAGCACTGGCCGGACGGCGCCGTCAAACTCAGGCTCGCCGCGACCCTTCTCCGGGACCGGCGAGAGAATGCGGCGTTCTATGCCGAGGCGGATTACGAGCCGCTCACCGTCACCGGTGCGAAGTGGACGAAGCTCGTGGCGTTCGCGCGCAAGCAAGGGAGCATGATGATCGTCGTTCTCGTTCCCCGCCTCGTCGGTGGCGGCAGCGCCAAAGCGGTGATGCCTATCGGCGAACCGTACTGGGGTGCGACCACGGTCGACCTACCGACGGGAACGTGGCGCGACTTGTTCGCAGATCGTCTGCATGAAGTGCGCGGTTCGGTGCCGGTGGCGACGCTGTTGGGCGCCCTGCCGTTCGCTGTTCTGAGGATGGACGCATGAGCCGCAAGGGCGAAAAGAAACACAAGCACGAGGGCAGGAAGCAGAAGCACGACATGGGTGACGAGACGATAAGTGTCGAGCGTGCGCCCGCCGCCGCGATGAGCAAGGGCCGGGTCCTCATCGAGAACCTCACGCCGGAGCTCGATGGCGGTCGCCATCCGGTCAAGGTCGTCGTCGGTGATCTCGTGACGGTGCAGGCGGACATCTTTACCGACGGGCACGAGAAGATCGGCTGCGAAGTTCTCTGGCGGACGATCGACCAGGACGAGTGGAACCGGGTCCCGATGACGTTCCGCGGCAACGACCAATGGGCCGCGAGCTTCATCCCGACCCGCAACATGCGCCACATCTACACGATCGAAGCTTGGCGTGATCCTTTCGCGTCCTTGCTCGACGGCATCGTCAAGAAGCGCGCGGCCAAGCAGGCGCTCGCCATCGAGGCGACCGAGGCGCTCGTGTTAATCGACCAGGCCAAGCCACGCGGCCCCGCCAAGCGGCAGCACAAGGTCCTGCTCGATGCCATCGCGAAAGCCGAGCTGGGCTCAAACGAACAGCTCGACCTCATTTGCGCGACCGACACGAAGGCACTCATGGCCTCTTTCGGCCCACGGCACCAGGTCTCTTCCTACGATCGAGAACTCGTCCTCATCGTCGACCGCAAAGCGGCGATCTTCTCATCCTGGTACGAGCTCTTTCCGCGCTCGATGACGGACAGCGCGGAGCGCCACGGGACGTTCCGCGACGTGATCCAGCATTTGCCGTACGTGCAGGACCTCGGCTTCGATGTCCTCTATTTTCCGCCGATCAACCCGATCGGGCTGAAGAACCGTAAAGGCAAGAACAATACGCTGACCCCGACGGACGACGACGTCGGCAGCGTGTACGCGATCGGCTCTGCCGACGGCGGCCACGATGCACTCCACCCCGAACTCGGCACAATCGAGGATTTTCGCGCGCTCGTCGTGGCCGCGAAGGACCATGGCCTCGAGATCGCCCTCGACTTCGCCATCCAGTGCTCGCAGGACCACCCCTGGATCAAGCAGCATCCGGAGTGGTTCGTGTGGCGGCCGGACGGGACGATCCAATATGCCGAGAACCCACCCAAGAAGTACGAAGACATCGTCAACGTGGACTTCTACGGCGCGGACTCGCTGCCTTCTCTCTGGGAAGAGCTGCGCGACGTCATCCTGTTCTGGGTGCGCGAGGGCGTGCGCATCCTGCGGGTCGACAATCCCCACACCAAGCCGATCCCTTTCTGGCGCTGGGTGATCGCGGAGGTGAACAAGCAATATCCCGACGTGCTCTTCCTCGCCGAAGCGTTCACCCGGCCGGCGATGATGCGGGAGCTCGCGAAGGTCGGCTACCAGCAGTCCTACACCTATTTCACGTGGCGCAACGAAAAGTGGGAGCTCGAGGCATACATGGCGGAGCTCGCCGGTCCGATGGGCGCCTATTACCGGCCGAACTTCTTCGTCAATACGCCAGACATCAATCCCGTTTATCTCCAAACGAGTGGTCGCGCCGGCCATCTCGTGCGCGCAACGCTCGCCGCGACCCTTTCCGGCAATTGGGGCGTCTACTCCGGTTTCGAACTCTGCGAAGCGAGGCCCCTGCCGGGGCGGGAGGAGTACGTCGACTCCGAAAAATACGAGATCCGCATCTGGGATTACGATCGTCCGGGGAACATCAAGAGCTATATCCGCAGCCTGAACGCGATCCGGCGCGACAACGAGGCGCTGCACGACTTCCGCAACGTGCTGCGGATCAACGCCACCAACGACAACATCATGGCCTACGCCAAATTCAATCGGGACAAAACCAATTGTGTCTTCGTGATCGTCAACCTTGATCCTCACGACCGCCAGGAGTGCGCTTACGAGATCCCGCTCTGGGAGTGGGGCCTCGGCGACGGCGGCTCCGTCGACGTCGAGGACCTCCTCGGCGGTCATCGGTTCACCCTCTACGGAAAAATTCATCAGATCGCGCTCGATCCCTTCGAGCGCTCCGCCGCGATCTGGCGCCTGAAGCCGCCAGCGGATTGGAAAGGCGGCCAATGATCGATCGCAACGAGGCGCAGTGGTATCGCGACGCCGTCATCTATCAGCTGCACGTCAAGAGCTTCTTCGACGCCAACAACGACGGAGTCGGCGACTTCACCGGCGTCATGCAGAAGCTGGACTACATCAAGGATCTCGGGGCGACGGCGATCTGGGTGATGCCATTCTATCCCTCGCCGCTGCGCGACGACGGCTACGATATTTCCGATTACCGCGGCATCAATCCGTCCTACGGCGTTCCGCGGGACTTCAAGCTCTTCGTCAAGGCCGCGCACGAACGCGGCATCCGAGTCATCACCGAGCTCGTCATCAATCATACGTCCGACCAGCATCCCTGGTTCAAGCGGGCGCGGGCGGCAAGGCCGGGCTCGGCCGCGCGCAACTTCTATGTCTGGTCCGACACGGAAGAGAAGTACGAAGACACACGAATTATCTTTCTTGATACCGAGAAGTCGAACTGGACGTGGGACGAGGAGGCGCAGGCCTTCTACTGGCATCGCTTCTACTCTCACCAGCCGGACCTGAACTTCGACAACCCCAAGGTCATCGAGGCCGTGCTCGACGTGATGCGGTACTGGCTCGACCTCGGCGTCGACGGGCTCCGTCTCGATGCGATTCCCTATCTCTGCGAGCGCGAGGGCACCAATTGCGAGAACCTCGACGAAACGCATGCCGTGCTGAAGACCATTCGCGCCGCCGTCGACAAGGACTATCCCGACCGCATGCTGCTCGCCGAGGCGAACCAGTGGCCTGAGGAAACGGCGCAGTACTTTGGTGACGGCGACGAATGCCACATGGCTTTCCATTTTCCGCTGATGCCGCGCATCTACATGGCGCTCGCTCAGGAGGACAGGCATCCCATCACCGACATCATGCGCCAGACGCCGGAGATCCCGGAAGGCTGCCAATGGTCGATCTTTCTGCGCAACCACGACGAGATGACGCTCGAAATGGTCACCGACAAGGAGCGCGACTACCTCTGGCAGTTCTACGCGGCCGACAAGCGTGCCCGCATCAATCTCGGCATCCGGCGGCGCCTCGCGCCGCTGCTGCAGAACGACCGTCGCAAGATCGAGCTGTTGAACTCGCTGCTGCTGTCGATGCCGGGCACGCCCTGCCTGTATTACGGCGACGAGATCGGCATGGGCGACAACATCTATCTCGGCGACAGGGACGGCGTGCGCACGCCCATGCAATGGTCGGTGGACCGCAACGGCGGCTTTTCACGCGCTGACCCGGCGAAGCTTTTCCTGCCAACCATCCAGGACCCGATCTACGGTTACCTCGCCGTCAACGTCGAAGCGCAGCTGGCGAGCAGCACCTCGCTGCTCAACTGGCTCCGCCGCATGCTGGTGGTGCGCAGGTCGCAGCGGGCGCTGAGCCGGGGAACGCTTCGGTTTCTCTATCCCAAGAACCGCAAAGTCCTCGCCTATCTGCGCGAACTCGAGGACGAGACGGTGTTGTGCGTTGTCAATGTCTCGAACGCGCCTCAGGCGGTCGAGCTCGAGATGGACGAGTTCGACGGCAATGGGCTGGTCGAGCTAACCGGGGGGACCAAGTTTCCGCGCATCGGCGAGCTTCCCTATCTCCTGACGCTGCCGGCCTACGGCTTCTTCTGGTTCTGCATGGACAAGGTCGGCGAGGACGTGCGGTCGTCGTCGCCCTATCTTCCGGAACTGTTCACGCTCGTCGCGTCGGGCCGTCTCGAAGGCCTATTGAGCGATCGCGAGGTCGCGGCGTTCGAACAGACGGTCGCGCCGGCATACCTGAAAACCCGACGCTGGTTCGCTGCCAAAGCAGCACGGGTGAGCCGCATCAAGATCGAGGACTTCGCGATCCTGCGTGAAGGAGCGCGCGGCCGGTTCGTCCTCCCGATTCTGTCCGTCCCGGTCGGGCACAACGAACGACAGACCTATTTCATGCCGCTCGCCGTCGATTACGACCGCGAGGACGACGAGGTCTTACTGCCTTACGCCGTGTCGCGCCTTCGCCGCGGGGCGCGCATGGGTCTGCTGCTCGACGCCGACGCCTCACCCGAATTCGCCAACGCAATGTTGCACGCCATGCGGCGCGGCGACATCATCAAGACCAATCACGGGGGCACCATCCGTTTCTCGCCGTCGCCGATCCTGGCGGAAGAGGCGCCCGTCGATGTCGACGACATCCGTCGCATGGGGGCCGAGCAAAGCAACAGCTCGATCAACCTCGATGACCGGATGGCGCTCAAGATCTATCGACGGCTCCAGCCCGGTGCCAATCCCGAAGTCGAGATCGGTCGATTCCTGACCGATCAGGCGCATTTCATGAACGCGCCGCCCACCCTTGGCGTCGTGGAGCACGTCGATGCCGAAGGGCTCGTCACGGCCATCGCCGTTCTCCAGCAATTCGTCCGCAATCAAGGCGACGCCTGGACGTGGACGCTCAACGTCCTCACGCGCATCATGGACGCGATGGCGTTCGCCGGTGATCGCAGCATCGGCGATACGTCGGGTTTCGACGCCTACACGCCGCATATGCGCCGGCTCGGGATTCGCACGGCCGAGATGCATAAGGCGATGGCGACGCCGACCAACGACGACGCTTTCGCCACCGAGTCGCTCACGCTGGAGGACGTCCAGGACTCGGCGCGCGACGCACGGGCGCTCGCCGATCGCGCGTTCCGTCATGTCGAAGCGCTGGCCGAGGGTGGCAACGGCAATGCCGCACGATTCGCCGCACGGCTGCTCGACCGCAAGCGGGAGTGCTACGACCTGATCGACTCCTGCGCGGTCGAGCCGACCGGAGCCATCAAAACCCGCATTCACGGCGATTACCACCTCGGACAGGTGCTGGTCGTGAAGGACGACGTCGTGATTATCGATTTCGAGGGCGAGCCTTCGCGTTCGCTCGCCGAGCGCCGGGCGAAAGCGACGCCGATGCGCGACGTCGCCGGCATGCTGCGCAGCTTCGCCTACGCGGTCGCGACAGCTCGGCGTCGCATCGCCCAGCGCCTGCCGGAGATCAGCTCCCGCTTGCACAAGGAGCTCATTCAGTATTCCGAGATCTTCGTCGAAGCCTACATGGAAAGCGTGCGCGGAAGCACGGTTTGGATCGATGACGAGGGGACGCAGCGCCGGCTGCTCGTTCTCCATACGCTCACGAAGGCGCTTTACGAGATCGACTACGAGGCCGGCAACCGGCCCGATTGGATCGATATCCCAATCGAAGGCGTTCTTTCTCTGCTCGACTATGTGCTGGAGGCTGCATGACCGGGAACCACGTTCTAGACGCACCGCCGGTCGGTGACGTCGTCGACCGGGGAGCGGTCGAGTCGATCGTGTCGGCGGCGAACGGCAATCCCTTCGCCGTCCTGGGGCCGCATCAGGTATCGCCAGGGGTGTGGGACGTCCGCGTCTTCGTCCCGTGGGGCGAAGAGGTCGAATTGCTCGGCTACCACGACGACGCGCCGCTCGCGCCGTTCCAGACCGTCCACCCCGCCGGTTTCCGGGTCGCGCGTGTCGAATCGGACGAACGACCTGGTTATCGCGTGCGGGTAACGCAGGACAAGTTCGGGCACGTGTTCCACGACCCCTACAGCTTTGGCTCCGCCCTCGCCGACTACGACATCGCCGCGATCACGCACTCGAACGACACGGTCTTCTACTATATTTTCGGCGCGCATCCGATCCGGCATGGCAAGCTTCCCGGCCTACGTTTCGTGGTCTGGGCCCCGAGTGCCCGCAACGTAAGCGTGATCGGCGATTTCAACGCGTGGGACGGACGCAGGCACCCGATGCGCTGTCACCTCGGCGTCGGCGTCTGGGAGTTGTTCGTCCCCGAGCTCGAGTGTGGCTGCCGTTACAAGTTCGAGATCAAAGGTCATCACGGCGAGATCGTTCCGCAGAAGGCCGACCCCGTCGCGTTCGCGGCAGAGCATCCGCCGCACACCGCGTCCGTGGCTCACGGCCTTCCGCCGTACCAATGGAGCGATGCCGACTGGCTGGCGAAACGGGCCGCCGGCGATGATCGGAACAAGCCGGTCGCGATCTATGAATGCCATCTCGGCTCCTGGCGTCGCAAGATGGAAGAGAACAATCGCGTCTTGACCTATCGCGAGTTGGCCGACACGCTGGTCGGCTACGTCAAGGACATGGGCTTCACGCACATCGAGATGTTGCCCATCACGGAATTTCCCTACGACGGATCGTGGGGATACCAACCGGTATCGCTGTTTGCGCCGACATCCCGGTTCGGCACGCCGGAAGATTTCGCCTTCTTCGTCGATCGCGCACATCAGGCCGGGATCGGCCTGATCCTGGATTGGGTGCCCGCGCATTTCCCCAACGACGCGCATGGTCTCGCCAGCTTCGACGGAACCCACCTCTACGAGCATGCCGATCCTCGCCAGGGCTTTCACCAGGACTGGGGGACATACATCTACAATTACGGGCGTCGCGAAGTTCAGGCGTTCCTGATCGCCAACGCCCGCTTCTGGCTCGACCAGTACCATCTCGACGGCCTGCGGGTCGACGCGGTCGCCTCGATGCTCTACCTCGACTATTCCCGCAAATCGAACGAGTGGGTCCCCAACCAATACGGCGGCAACGAAAATCTCGAGGCCATCGGGTTCCTGCGCAAGATGAACGAGATCGCCTACCAGGCCGCTCCGGGCGTCATGACGGTTGCCGAAGAGTCGACGTCATGGCCCGGCGTGTCGCAGCCGACCTACAACGGCGGTCTCGGCTTCGGCTTCAAGTGGAACATGGGATGGATGCACGACACGCTGCACTACATCCAGGAGGATCCGGTCCACCGCAGCTATCACCATTCCAACATGACCTTCGGACTCGTCTACGCGTTTTCCGAAAACTTCATCCTTCCGATCAGTCATGACGAAGTCGTCCACGGCAAGGGCTCGCTTCTCGGCCGCATGCCGGGCGATGAATGGCAGCGCTTCGCCAACCTGCGAGCCTATCTCGGCTTCATGTATGCCCATCCCGGCAAGAAGCTGTTGTTCATGGGTTGCGAGTTCGGGCAGGAGCGCGAATGGAATTACAATCACTCGCTCGATTGGCATCTGCTCGACAATCCCAACCACAAAGGCGTGCAAAACCTCGTGCGCGACCTGAACGGGATCTATGCGGGCTGTCCTGCCCTGCACGAGCGCGACTGCGAGGGCTCAGGCTTCCGCTGGCTGGTCGGCGACGATGTGGCCAACAGCGTCTTCGCCTTTGCCCGCTTTGGCGAGCACGACGGCATCGCGGTCGCGGTCTGCAATTTCACGCCGGTGCCGCGCACCAACTATCGCGTCGGCGTCCCGCGGTCCGGTCACTACAAGGAGGCCATCAACACGGACGCCCAAGGCTACGCGGGTTCGAACCTCGGCAACTACGGAGGTGTTTCGAGCGAGGAGGTGCCGTGCCATGGCGAAGCGCAGTCGGTCGTCGTCACCCTGCCGCCGCTCGCGACCGTCATCTTCACCTGCGGGTCCTGAGTGCGAGGCCGAGCCTGCCGCTTGCGCGGGTCGGCCACCTTGCCCCGGACCGGGCGCGACGTGGCAAGGTGAGCCTCATCGTGCGTGCGCAGCCAGTCCGCCAGACAGGCTTCGGCTTCACCGACATCGGCGCAGGAATGCGAAGCGCCGAGGAGATGGCCTTCCAGGTCGAGCCGCTCGACGATCCAGCGTCGGCGACGGCGCGAATACCAGATGTCGATCGTATGGACGTGCTCTCTGCTCCAGGGTTCTCTGTCGCGCCCGACGATCCTCATTCGACCCCTCTCATTCGGCTCCGCTTGCGCGTGTGACGGGGGCGATATGCGCCCCGCCACGATCCGTTTCAACGCCAGCACAGAGGTTTGTCACGCAAAAGCGTTGACGGTTGGGAGAGCGGCTGCCTATAAACGCGTTTTCGCGGTCGAGCTTGCTCGGACCGCCTTTTGGCGGCTGTGTTCCGCCTCATCGAGATGCTGGGAATCCATGGCGAATACATCGTCGGCCAAGAAGGCCGTTCGCAAGATCGAGCGTCGGACGGTCGTCAACCGCTCGCGGCGCAGCCAGATGCGGACTTATCTGCGCAAAGTCGAGGAAGCGATCGCCACGGGGAACCAAGCAGCGGCGACCGCTGCGTTGGACGCGGCCGCCCCCCTGCTGATGCGCGCGGCCCAGAAGGGCATCGTTCATAAGAACACCGCATCGCGGAAGGTATCGCGGCTTTCCAAGCGCGTTCGATTGCTTGCCGGATAGGGTCAGGTCTCATCGCGTGCGTTTCAAGCCCGGCGGATCAGCCGGGCTTTTTTGTTTTCGGCGCGACCTGCCCGCATCTGAAAGCGGAGTCACGAAAACGGCTGCAGCGAGAGGGCATTACCCGCTAAGGGCTGCCGCACCGCCGCTCACGTCGCCTTGAGGTGCGGCTCGGGCGAAGACGCGACGAATTTGTTGCGAACGCGCAACAGCTCATTTAGCGCCAAATGTCATCAAATTGTCTTTCGCTGAATCAGACGTTTAGGCGCGTCAAGGTTTTTGACGCTTCGAAGACAGAGCCCGAACGCGCCGAACAGCTTCGCGAAATGTCATCCACAGCGCTTGCTGGCCGGAGCTCGTATGGTACTTTCTCTTCAAGTTGAGTGTGGGCTTGCGGGTTAGCAAAGGTCGACGTTCAGCGCTCCTCTCGCGAAACGCATCTGACCCACGCTTTCGAGCGTATCGGAGGACTGCGTCCGCTCGGGGGAGGATAGGAGGCTTGGATCGGCCGTCGGCCGGCTCAGGTCATCCATTCTCGAGGCTAGTCCATCACATCGATGGGCCGAAAAGGGATTCGATCATGACGCGGCGAGCTCGGTGCATGGCAAATGGTCATGTCGCAACGAAGCAGCTTGCCACGGGCCCGTGCTCACCGTCGCCGGATGCGGGCCGCTCGGGCTGATCGATCATTCCGCCGAAGCCGCACGCATGCCGCGTGCAGGTTTGTTCTCATCCGAGCTCCAGAGACTGATCGATGTCGAAGCCAACGGCCGGGATGCGTGTTCCGTCGCAGGTCACTCTCTCGAGTGGTGCGAGTCCAAACAATGAGCATATGAACGAAACCTGGCAGAGGATCTCTCGCCGCCTGCGTGCCGAACTCGGCGAGGAGGTTTTCACGTCCTGGTTCGGTCGGCTCGAGTTGGACGGGATTGCCGGCAACCTCGCGACCTTGAGCGTGCCGACCAAATTTCTCAAGAGCTGGATCCAGTCGCATTATCACGACCGGATGCTGACTATCATCGCGGCCGAAGTTCCTGAAGTCCAAGCCCTCTCAATCGGCGTTCGCTCGTCGTCTCGCCCGACCGGTGCTCGTCCGCAAGCCTTCGAGGGGATGCTCGGACGAGTTGCGGATGCCGATCGACCGTCGACGCGTTTCGAACAGGTCGGATCCGATCCAGCGGTCGTCCGCTCGGACCCGAAGACGGCTCGCGACGCTGGAGAAACGGATGCGTTCTCGGGCTCGCCGCTCGACCGGCGCATGAGCTTCGAAACGTTTCACATCGGACGTTCCAACCAGCTCGCGCACGCGGCTGCCCAGGGAATCGCGACATCCGGCCCCGAAGAGCCGCTGATCTACAACCCACTGTTCATTCACGCCTCGGTCGGGCTCGGCAAGACCCATCTGTTGCAGGCGGTCGCCCACGCGGTCACCGCGCAGCGACGTCGCGTGATCTATCTCACGGCGGAAAAGTTCATGTACGGGTTCGTCCTGGCGTTGAAGGCGCAAA
>CAXTFG010000040.1:0-22096 GCA_964243415.1 uncultured Beijerinckiaceae bacterium
GCCCCAGTAATTGGCGAGACCTTTGTCGACGAGGTTGTCGTCCTGCACGAAGGTATGGATGGGAAGCAGCTCGACGGAGGTGACGCCGAGCGACTTGATGTAGGCGACCACGTCCTTCTGCCCGAGCCCGGCATAGGTGCCGCGAAGGTACTCCGGCACCTTCGGGTGCAGCTTGGTGAAGCCTTTGACGTGGGTTTCGTAGAAGATCGTGCGGTCCCAGGGCACCCGCCGGTCCGGCGGCTCGCCCTGCCAATCGAAATTCTGATCGACGACGACGCACTTGGGCATGAACGACGCGGAATCGCGCTCGTCGAACGTGAGGTCGTCGGCGCTTTCCATCTTGTAGCCGAACAGGGCTGGATTCCAGGTCAGCTCGAAGGCGTGGGCCCGGGCGTAGGGGTCGAGCAGCAGCTTGTTCGGATTGAAGCGGTGGCCGGCCTCCGGTTCGTAGGGGCCGTGGACGCGGTAGCCGTAGAACATCCCGGGATGCACATCGGGAATGTAGCCGTGGAAGATCTGGTTGGTGTACTCGGGCAACTCGACACGTGCGGTTTCCTTCTCGCCGGACGAATCGAACAGGCACACTTCGACCTTCGTCGCGTTGGCGGAGAACAGGGCGAAATTGGTGCCCTCGCCATCCCAATGTGCGCCGCGCGGGTAAGGAAACCCTTCTTTTACCTGCGGCTTCAAATCGCTCACTTCGTTCTCCTGACCGGGACACCGGCACTCGTGCTGCCTCGTAACGGGGCGCGTTGCAAGGCGTTCATCGCCAGTTCATCGGATTGACGGCGTGCCATGGCAATCGAACCGAAGCGAGCTTACACGGTGACCGGAACCCATGCCCTCATCTTCGACGTCCAAGGGACCGTCGTCGATTTTTTCAAGCCGGTGATGCGCATGGGCGCGGCGTTCAATCGCGCCAAGAGCATCGAGCTTGACTGGGCGCTTCTGTCGGCGCGCTGGCGCGGGCTTTACCGGCAGGCGATGGACGACGTCATCGCCGAACGCGCGCCCTGGCGCCGCGTCGACCGGATCTACCGTGAGGCCCTCGACGTCCTCCTCGCCGAAGCGGGAGTGGGCGAGCGGTGCTCGCCGGCCGAGCGCGATACGATGAACGAGGTCTGGACGCGGCTCGACCCTTGGCCCGACAGCGTCGCGGGTCTGGAGCGGCTCCGCCGCCGCTTCACGCTGGCGACGCTGTCGAATGCCGGGATGGCGGCGGTCGTCGCGGTGGTCAAACACGCGGCCCTGCCGTTCGACGTCATCCTCACGGCCGAACTCGCGCGGGCCTACAAGCCGGCGCCGGCCGTATACCGGCTCGCGGCGGACTACCTCGATCTGTTGCCGGACGAGATGACGATGGTCGCTTGCCATAAGTACGATCTCCGCGCGGCGCAGGCTTTCGGCATGCGGACGGCCTTTGTCGCCCGCCCGCTGGAGTTCGGGCCGGGCGCCACCCCCGAGGTGGCGCCCGATCCGAGCTTCGATTTCAACGCGCGCGATCTCCTCGACCTCGCCGACCAGTTCGGGGCATGATCGCCGCGCACTCCGGCAGGCGTTCCGGCTCAAGCTTGTCAGTGCGGAGCCGATTTGTTAGACGACCCGGCGCTTGCGGCACGTGATTGCCGCCGGATGCGGCCATGGCGGAATTGGTAGACGCGCTAGCTTGAGGTGCTAGTCGGGAGACCGGTGGAGGTTCGAGTCCTCTTGGCCGCACCATCCATCGCGCCCGATCCGCGCTGACGCGAAGCTGAGCCGTTGCCTTGCGGTGACGTCGCTCCTATGACCGGGCTGGCGCCGAGCCGATCAAGCCGGGATTGTTCATGAGCGACGTCGAAGATCGCACGGCGAGCCGTGATGCCGATCCCGCGCTCAACGGCGGGAACGGCCCTCACGGCGGTCTGCTGGACGATGAGGGCCGGCCGCGGCCCGAATTCATCGCGGCGATCGAGGCGGCGATCGCGGAGCGCAGCCACGAGAAGCTGAAAAGGCTGGTCTGCGACCTGCACGAATCGGATCTCGGGCAGCTCATCGAGAGCATCGGCCCGAAGGCGCGCGCGCGGCTCATCTTCCTTCTCGGCAGCGAATTCGACTTCGCCGCCCTGACCGAAATCGACGAAAACATCCGCGACGAGCTGATCGAGGAGCTGCCGAACGCGGCGGTCGCCCGCTACGTCCAGGAACTCGAAAGCGACGACGCCGTCGCTTTGCTCGAGGATCTCGACAAGGAGGATCAGCAGGAGATCCTCGCCGCGCTCCCCGCGATCGATCGCGCGTCGCTCAAGCGCTCGCTCGATTTCCCTGGAAACTCGGCCGGGCGCCTCATGCAGACCACGGTGGTGACGGTGCCGCCGTTCTGGACGGCAGGGCAGGCGATCGACAAGATGCGGGACGCCGCGCCCGATGAATTGCCCGACCAGTTCTACGAGATCTTTGTGGTCGATCCCGGCCATCGCCTCGTCGGCAACGTCTTTCTCGATGCGCTGATGCGTCTGCGTCCGGACGCTCCTCTCGGCGAGCACATGCGCACCGACCGGCGCCGGGTCGCCGTGCTCGACGATGCCGAGGAGATCGCCGAACTCTTCGAACGCTACAACCTCGTGTCCGCGCCCGTCGTCGACGACGGCGACCGCCTGCTCGGCGTCATCACCGTCGATGACGTGCTCGATGTCATCCGCGAGGAAGCCGACCAGGAGATCAAGGCGCTCGGTGGCGTCTCCGCCGACGAAGCGCTGTCGGATAGGGTGTGGTCGATCGCGCGCAGCCGCTTCCTGTGGCTGTTCGTCAATCTCCTGACCGCCTTCCTCGCCTCGTCCGTGCTCGGCGCCTTCGAGACGCAGCTGCAGAAGATGGTGGCGCTTGCGGTGCTGGCGCCCATCGTGGCGAGCCAGGGCGGCAACGGCGCCACGCAGACCATGACGATCGTCATCCGCGCGCTGGCGACGCGCGAACTGTCGCGGAGCAACGTCATGCGGGTCGTCGGACGCGAGCTCATCGTCGGCGCGCTGAATGGTCTTGCCTTCGGGCTCATCACCGGGATCGGCGCCACACTCTGGTTTCATCAGGGTGGGCTCGGCTTCGTGATCGCCGGGGCGATGCTGACCAACCTCGTCGCGGGGGCGCTCGGCGGCATCCTCGTGCCGCTCGCGCTCGAGTACTTCGACATCGATCCCGCCGTGTCGTCCTCGGCCTTCGTCACGACGGTGACGGACGTGGTCGGCTATTCCTCGTTCCTCGGTTTCGCGACGTTGTGGTTCAGGTTGGCGTGACGGCGAGAGACATCATCGCCCGTCTCGGGCTCGCACCGCATCCCGAAGGCGGCTGGTATCGCGAGACCTTTCGGGATACGCGCCTCGTCGACGGACGACCGGCGTCGACCGCGATCTTCTACTTGCTCGACGTCGGCGACGTCTCGGAGTGGCACCGCGTCGATGCCGTCGAGATTTGGCATTGGCATGCCGGTGCGCCGCTCGTGATCACGACGAGTCCCAACGGCCATGACGCTTCAGCGCACCACCTCGGCCCGGATCTCGCCGCCGGCCAGCGTCCCCAATTCGTCGTTCCGGAACACCATTGGCAGACGGCGACGAGCCTCGGGGCCTGGACGCTCGTCGGCTGCACCGTGGCGCCGGGCTTTCGCTTCGCGGGCTTCGAACGGGCGCCGCCCGACTGGCGACCGGTGCCGCGCGGTAGTTGACCCGACCCTCGCGGCGGGCCCAAGGCGGTCAGGCCGGTGCGAGATCGCGCTGACGCAGCCACCGGCCGACGCCGACCAGCGATTGGTTGATGACCTGGTCCATGTCGAGATAGCGGTAGGTCCCGCACCGCCCGATGAACGTGACGGTAGCGCCATCCTCCTCGGCCCGCTTGCGATAGCGTTGGTAGTTGGCCTCGTTCGCGCCGTCGGCGGTCTTCACGGGATAGTAGCGCTCCAGACAATTATTCCGGTAATCGCAGGGTTCTTCGCGCGTGAGCGTCACGCGGCCGGTCGCCTTCGCGATGTGATGCGGCATTTGATGCCACGCCGTCTCTCGCGTGTACGGCTTGGTGTCGGTGAAGTTGATAACGCTGAAGGCCGGTCCCTTGCAGTCCTGCCAGGGGCCGTCGACCGCCGGGTGCGGTTCAGAGCGATGGTGGAAACGGATCGAGCGATACGGCAACGGGCCGAACGCGTCGTCGTAGAACTCGTCGATCGCCATGGACGCGAAGCAATGGCTGGCGTCCCTCAGCATGGCATGGTCGAACGCCGTCCCGACATGGACGTCGATCAGGGGATGGTCGAGGACGCGCGAGACAAAATCGGTGTAGCCGTCGCGCGGCATGAGCTGCGTTTCGTTCGCGGGGAAGTAGGTGTCGACGCGATCGAAACGCAGCGGCAGACGCTTGACGACGCTCGCGTCCAGCGCCTCGAGTTCCATGTCCCACATCTTCCGGGTGTAGGGACGGAAGAAAAGGTCGCGCAGTTCGACGCCGATCTTGGCGGCGAGGAACTCGGCCGCGTTGGCGGGTTGCTCGATGGCGAGCGCCACGCGGCGGAGGTGGCGACGCGCTTCGTCCTCGGTGTCGAGCGACGTGCCGAACACGAGATTGATCGTGTCGAGGTTGATCGGCATCGGGGCGAGCGTGCCGCACGGCAGCAGCCCCCGGACGCGATGCGTGTAGGGCACCCATTCCGCGAAGCGCCTGATCCAGTCGAGAACCGTGCGGTTGGCGGTATGGAACAGGTGCGGGCCGTAGCGGTGGACGCGCACGCCGTCGGCCGACACTTCGTCATAGGCGTTCCCCGCAACATGTGGCCGGCGCTCGACGACGCGGACGCGCATTCCCGCCTCGGCAAGGCTTCGGGCGTGGACCGCACCGGCGAGGCCCGCTCCCACAACGAGCACGGGGCGTTCCGTTATCAAAATGATGGTCTCCGCTTCTATCGACCGAGGGGGTGGGCGTTGCCGAACGTGTGCCGTCTAGCCATGCCCGAGACTCCGCGCCGGGTCGCGGCGACCCATAAGCGCATGGCTCACGGAGGCGGCTCCTCGGGGGTGATCGCGATCGCGAGATCGGCGACGATCCCCGGCACCTCGAGGGACAGGACGCCATCGGCGGCGACGATCGTCGCCTGGTGGCCGACGCGCACCCCGGCCCGCGTATCCCAGAACGTCGCGGCGTAGCCTCCGCTCCGGAAGCCGTTCAGCTCGAGATGCGGCGCCAACGGCGGGACATCGCGCCGCAGCCGCCCGTCTTCCGCCAGGGTGTCCTGGCGTAGACACCACACCACCGCCTGCTGCTCGTCGCCGCTGGCGAAGATCGCCAAACCCTCCGGCGCGATGCCGGACGCGCGTGGGTCGAGGCTCCGCCGCCGGAAGCGCGTCCAGTCGATGAGCGGGAGAAAATCGGTCAGCACGCGCTGGGCCGCTCGCATGCCGGCGGTGAGGCGGTGGGGCTGGCGGTATGGCCAGCGCATACCGCCGCCGGCACCGCCGCTTGCGAGATGCGCCCATTGCATATGGCGGAAATATTCGTCGTCGAAGGGTTCGGGCAGCGTGATCCCGCGATCCTTGAAGCCGTGGATCGGCCCGCTCTCGGTGTCGAGGAACGGTCGATCGTCGTGGATCAGCTCGAGGCTACGGCGCACGATCCTGCCCATCGCGAGCGCGGGAGCGACGGTGTCCTGCGGGTGATCGATCGTGCCTTCCTCGTAGATGTGGATGGTCGCGAAATCGAGGTCGGGGTGGCGGAAGATCGGGCTCGCGATATCCAGATGCGGCTTCCATACCAGTTCGGGCCCGAAAACCGAGACGGTCTGCAGGTGAGCGCGCCCATAGAGCTCGATTTCGAGGTCGCGGACGTAGGCGCTGAGGTCGGCGACGAAGGGATCGAACGGTTCGACCTTTTCCAATGCCTGCGCCGGGTGGATCTCGTTCCAGAGGTCCCACGCGAACAACGTGCCGTCGCCGCCCCAGCGCCGGACGGCGAAGTCCAGGCGCGCCTTGATGGCGATGCGGGCCTCGCTGTCGAGGAGCCAACGGTTCGGCCTGTCGAGGGGACCGCCGTTATCGACGTTATAGGGGTGCTGGCGCCATTTCAGCCACGTCCAAAACGTGTCGAACGGGGTGAGGAGGAGCCGTAACCCGAGCGTGCCACAGAGGTGAAACAGGTCGTCCCAGAGCTGGACCATCTCCGGGACGAACCGCCCCGCGGGCCTTTCGAGATAGCGATGGCCGTCCTGGGCGCACTCCAGCATCAGCCGGAGACAGGTGACGCCGTTCGCCACGAGGCTTTGCAGGTAGGCTTCGACGGCGGCAAGGTCGCGGCGGCGGAAGAGCCCGTCCAGGTCGATCCAGGAGACGGCGTCGTTGGAGCCGATCGGGGTCCAGGCGTCGCCTTCGTCGGTGATGAAATAGGGCGCGCCTGGAGCGACACGGATCCAGGAGAGCGACGGCGTCGCGCCGTGAGATCGCTCGCCCGGACGCGGTGCTGTTTCGCCGGGGTCGCCCATCACACGATCGTTTGGCTTAGCACAGCCCGTCACGCGCTCGCTTTGAGGCTGACAGCTCGAGGGCTGCGGACCGCCCCGTCGCGCGTCAGCTCTTGATCGACGAGCGCCAGCATGTCGCGCCAGGTCCGGTCCCAGGATTGCGCGCCCAAGGCGGCGTCGACCCGCTCGAGCCAATTTTGCGCCGGCTCCCGCATCAGGCGTTCCGCCTCGGCTGCGGCCTGCTCCGGCGTCCGCGCGATGGCGACGACCTCCGCATCATCGCCGTAGGCGCGCACGACGTCCGGAACGGCCGTCGACAAAACGCGAAGGCCGCCGGCGAGGAACTCGGGCGTTTTCGTGGGACTGATGAAACGCGTCGACTCGTTCAGGACGAAAGGCATGAACGCGAGATCCCAGTGCGCCAGATAGCTCGGCAATTCAGCGTAGGTCTTGAGGCCGAGCCAGTGCAGATTGACGCGCCGGGGGAGCGTCTCGACATCGATCTTCTGAACCGGACCCAGCATGACGAACTGCCAGTTGGGACGAAGCGCGGCGAAGGCGTCGACAAAGTGCAGGTCCATGCGTTCGTCGACGACACCGAAGAAGCCGAGGCGGGGCCGCGGCAAGTCGCATTGATCGATCGGGTCCGGCGACGCGCCGGTGCGCGCCTGTCCGAAGTGGGCCGCGTCAACGGAAGAGGGGAAGCAGTGAACGGCGGGATGACGGTCGCGCTTGGCCTCGAACAGGCTCCAACCGCCGGTGAACACAAGGTCGGCATTGGCGAGGAGCTCGCGCTCGAGCCGCAGAAGGTCGGGCGATGCCCCGCGAAACGCCGAGAGTTCGTCCATGTTGTCGAAGACCGTGAGCGTCCGTGGAAGCTCACGGCTGAATTCCACAGCCGCGGGCGTGTAGTACCAGAAGACGCGTCGCTCGGCTTTTCCGCAAAGGAATTCGGTCAGCAGACGAGCCACGGCCTGGTCGAGATGGTCGCGCGACAGGCTTGGCGGCAGGTGGGGGACCGCTATCGTGATCCCGTCCTTCTCGAACAACCTGAGACAGGCTCGATCGTCTTCGATCGCCACTTCCTCGACGAAAACCACGTCGAAGACTTTCGCCGCTCGCAGCATCAGGTGTTGCGGACGCTGCTTTACGAAGTCCCATCGGAGGTGCGAAAAGCAGAGGAGGAGAGGCTTACGTGATGGAGTGCCGGACGAGGAGCCGATCTGCTCGTCATAGATCAAACCATGCACTTTTCTTCCTCGCCGATGCTGGACGCCGCACCTACTATAATGATCGAAGTACGAACTATAAGGATCGAAGGGCGAAGCGATACAGCAAAGGATAAGGCAGGCCAAAATAGCGTGTGAGCTACGATGTCGGCTCGATCGATGTCGAAGCTCGGCCAACGGGGCGTCCGGGCCGGCTCGGCCACCGCGCGCTGAACGGTTTCAGGGTCGGTCGCCGGCGCAGATCACGATGACAGCTCGATCCATGCCGGCGCATGATCACTCGCGTCCGCGCGGCCTCGCACAAAGCGATCGACTCCGGCGTCGATCAGTCGGCTTCCGAGATGTGAACTGAGCAAAAGATGATCGAGCCTGAGGCCGGCATCGCGGGCCCAGCGTCCATACTTGTAATGCCAGAACGTGTAGACCCGCCGTGCCTGGAACCTGTGACGAATCGCGTCGGTCCATCCCTGCTCGATGAGGTCGTGGTAGAGGCGGCGGGGCTCCGGCTGCAGCAAAGCGTTGTCGGCGTGGGACGTGGTCGGGTAAATGTCGATGTCCGTCGGGACGACGTTGAAATCGCCTGCGAGAATGACGGGCACATCGGCTGCGAGCAGGCCCGCGGCATGGTCGACAAGCCGTTCGAACCAAGCGAGCTTGTAATCGAATTTCGGACCCGGTTGCGGGTTTCCGTTCGGCAGGTAGATCGAGGCGACGATCATGCCCGCGATGGCGGCCTCGATGTAACGGCTTTGCCCGTCGCTCGGATCACCCGGCAGTTCGGTCCGCGTCACCACCGGTTCGCGGCCTTTCGCCAGGATCGCGACGCCGTTCCAGCTCTTCTGCCCGCGCCACGCCGCGTCGTAGCCGGCTCGGCGCAAGGCCTCCCGCGGAAAGGCGGCCTGATCGGCCTTCAGCTCCTGCAAGCACACGATGTCCGGCGATGCCTCCGCCAGCCACGCGAGCAGGTTCGGCAGCCGGCGGTTGACATTGTTGATGTTGAAGGTGGCGATCCTCACGGCGCGCGCGCGAGCGGTTCCACCCACGCGACGAGCCTGTCGAGCAGCGAGGCGAGAACGTCGGCGTCGGTTTGTCCCGAACGGACCGGCACGTGGAAAGAGTGGTCGGCCCCCTCGAACAGCGCAAGGCTCGCACGGGGGCCAAGCCGCTCGACGACGGGCACGAGAAGGGCCGGATCGGCCAACGCGTCTCGCGTGCCTTGCAGGAATAGCAACGGGACGTTGCTGGCCGCGAGATGCGCGGCGCGGTCGACCGAGGGCTGCTTGGGAGGGTGCAACGGGAATCCCAGGAAGATGAGGCCGCGAACGCCGGGCAGGGCGGTTTCGGCTTGCGCCTGCGACGTCATCCGGCCGCCGAACGACTTGCCTCCGGCAAAGAGCGGCAACGCCGGCGCCGATCGAGCGGCAGCCGCGACAGCGGCGCGGATGGCGCGATGCGCGAGCGACGGTCGATCCGGACGCTTCGCTCCCGCCTCCATCGAGGGGAACTGGAAGCGCAGCGTCGCGACGCGACGTTCAAACAGGCCGTTGGCCACGGCCGCCATGAACGGATGGGTCATGCCCGCTCCGGCGCCGTGGGCGAGAACGAAGCAGGCCATCCCGCGTTGCGGAACGCACAGCAGCGCCGAGACCGTATGATCGGCATCGACCTCGATGGTGAGCATTTGCGGAGTCCGTTTCCGGCGATGGATATTGCGGCTTTGGCGGATTTCGGCGCGGTCGGCGATTCGTACCGAGTTCGGACCCGATCTGATCCTGCCGTCCCGGATCGCGACACGCCATCGATTGAGGCTGTTAACACGCCGTCAATCGCGATCCCTGGTGACAGTTCGCGCCATCTCCGCTTGCGCTGGCGACGCAAGACCCGACTTCGCGTAGGCTGAGCGAAGGGGTCACGCCGATGTTCTGGAAGAGCAAGACAAGCATGGCGCAGCAGGTCAAGGCAGTCCGCGACGCGTCCGCCTCGGAAGATCGCCTTGCCGACGAGAAGCCGGACCGCAGGTGGCAGACGGCGGCTCGGATCTTCCTGTCGGCGCTGCTGCTCGCGGCCGCGCTGTACATGCTCTCGAACTACGTGCGCGCCCTTGTCTGGGCCGCCATCCTCGCGATCGCGCTCTGGCCGCTTTACGAGCAGGCGCGGCGCCGCGTTCCGCAGCGGCTTGCGGGCGAGGTGCTGCCGCTGATCTTCGCGGCGCTCGTCGGACTGGTCTTCGTGCTGCCCTTCGCCGTGCTGGTCGTTGAGGCGATCCGCGAGGCCCATGAGATCGTCGATTTCGGACGGCAGGCCGAGCAATCCGGCATCCCGGTGCCCGCCTTCGTCGCGCACCTTCCGTATGGGGCACAGCAGGCCAACGAGTGGTGGACGCAGCATCTCTCCCACGCCGGGTGGGCGCAGGAAACGCTGAAGGAGATCAACACCACGTCCAATCGCGAGCTTGGGCGCAACGTGGGCACAGATGCCGTGCATCGCATCATCCTGTTCGGCTTCGCCCTGCTTGGCCTTTTCTTCTTGTTCCGGGATGGCGAGGAGGTGCGCGAGCAGAGCCTGACCGCATCGGGCAAAGTCTTCGGTCCGCGAGGAGAGCGCGTCGCACGGCAGATCGTCGCCTCGATCCACGGGACGGTGAATGGTCTCGTGCTCGTCGGCATCGGCGAAGGCGTGCTCCTCGGGGTGGTCTACTTCTTCACCAAGGTCCCGCACCCGATCCTGTTCGGCGCCTTGACGGCGGTCGCGGCGATGGTCCCGTTCGCCGCCGCGATCGCGTTCTGCATCGCGGCTTTGACGCTGCTGGCGAGCGGCGGCGTCGTCTCCGCCGCCGTCGTGGTGGTGGCGGGCTTCCTCGTCACGTTCACGGCCGACCATTTCGTCCGCCCCAGGCTGCCCGGCGGGGCGACGAAGCTGCCGTTCATCTGGGTGCTGCTCGGCATTCTCGGGGGTGTCGAAACCTTTCGCCTGATCGGCCTCTTCGTCGGACCGGCGATCATGGCCGCGCTCGTGCTGCTGTGGCGCGAACTGGCCGATGCGGACCACAGCGACCCGGCGTAAGAGCGCAGGGCCTCCCGCGACGGCCTGCAGCTTTGACGCAACAACGATGCGCTAAAGGCCGGCGTCGCCCCGCAAGCGGCGACAAGCGTCCAGGCTTCTGGTAGCCCGTCCGCAACTACCGGCGAGGTGACCCTTGAGGAATGCGGGATATGTCGTCTTGTTGTGCGGGCTTTGCGCTGTTCCGGTCCACGCCTTGGCCTACAGCGGCACCGACGCGGAGCAGCAGGCGTGCACGTCGGATGTGTTCAGTCTCTGCTCGGCTTTCATTCCCAACGAAGAGCCGATCCTCGCGTGCCTGAAGTCGAAACGGCCGGAGCTTTCGGCCGCGTGCGCCGACGTGCTCTTTCCGCCGAAACGGACCCGCCGTCGATCTTAGATGCGCAGGGCCGAATGCGATAACGGGCTATGCCGCCTTTCGCGTCGGGTCTGACGGCAATCGGCGGACTTCCTCGATCACGGCCTTTCGCTTCCCTCGACCGACGAGAGCGATGAACCTGTCCATGTAGAGGTACGTGACGGGGGTCGTGAACAGGGTCAGCGCTTGCGACACGATCAGGCCGCCGACGACGGCGACGCCGAGCGGTTGTCGGAGGTCGGCACCGGCGCCGTAGCCGATCGCGATCGGCAAGGTGCCGAGCAGGGCCGCCATCGTGGTCATCATGATCGGGCGGAAGCGCAGTACGCAGGCCTCGTAGATCGCCTCTTCCGGCGACAGTCCGTCGTTGCGCTCCCGCTGCAGGGCGAAATCGATCATCATGATCGCGTTCTTCTTCACGATGCCGATCAGCATGATGAGGCCGATGATCGCCATCATGCTGAGGTCGAACCCGAACAGCTTGAGGGAGAGCAGCGCGCCCACCGAGGCGGACGGCAGGCTCAGCAGGATCGTGAACGGGTGGACGAAGCTCTCGTACAGGATGCCGAGCACGACGTAGACGGCGAACAACGCGGCTGCGATCAGCAGCGGTTGCGTCGACAGCGACCGCTGAAACTCCTGGGCCGTGCCTTGGAAAGAGGTCTGCAGCGTCGCCGGCTTCTCGATCGCCGCTTCCGCCGATTGAATGGCGGCAACGGCCTGCCCGAGCGCCGTCCCGGGGGCGAGGTTGAACGACAGAGTCACGGCGGGGAACTGGCCCTGATGGTTTACCGCAATCGTGCCCGGGACGGGCTTGAGCTTGGCGAATTGACTGATCGGGACCATCGCCATGCCTCTCCCGTGCACGTAAAGCTGGGTCAGCGCCGAGAGATCCCGCTGGAAGCGCGGTTCGACCTCCATCACGACGTGGTACGTGTTCAGCGGCGCATAGATCTGGGTGACGTAGGACTGACCGTAGGCGTTCGCGAGCGTCTGTTGGATGGCCGTCACATTCACGCCGAGCCGAGCCGCGGCATCGCGGTCGATATCGATCATCACCGTCGGGCTGCCGGTCTGCTGATCGCTCGCGACGTCCTGAAGTTGGGGGAGCGTCTTCAGCTTGGTGAGCAGCTTCGGCGCCCAGTCACCGAGCTCGTTCATGTCGGTGTCCTGCAGCGTGTACTGGTACTGCGTGCGCGAGATGCGACCGCCGAGCTGGATGTTTTGAACGGATTGCAGGTAGGTGGCGATGCCGGGGATCTCGGCGAGTTTCGGGCGGAGACGCTGGATGATGCCGTCCGCCGTCGTCCGCCGCTCGCCGACCGGCTTGAGCTGGATGAACATGCGACCGGTGTTGAACCCGGAGCTGGAGTTGCCGCCGATCGAGCTGCCGAGCGACTTCACGTCGGAATCGTTCGCCACGACGCGGAGTGCCGCTTCCTGGCGGTTCTTCATGCCTTCGAAGGACACGTCCTGATCGGCCTGGGTGAAGCCCGACAGCAGGCTGGTGTCTTCCTGCGGGAAGAAGCCCTTCGGCATGGTCACGAAGAAATAGGCCGAGACCAGGATCAGGGCGACGTTGAGGACCATCACCGGCGCGCGATGGCGCAGCGAGGTCTTCAGCAGGCGTTCGTAGCCGTTGACCAGACCCTCGAAACCACGCTCGCTCCACCGGTACAGCCGGCCGTGCTTGATGCCGTGCGGGTTCTTGAGCACCAGCGCGCCGATCATCGGCGAAAGGGTGATCGCGATCACCGCGGAGATCACGATGGCCACCGTGACCACAACGCCGAATTCGCGGAACAGCCGGCCGACGATCCCGCCCATGAAGAGGAGCGGGATGAACACCGCGATCAGCGACACCGTGATGGAGACGATGGTGAAGCCGATCTCCTTGGCGCCGTCGAGGGCGGCGGTGAGTCGGTCCTTGCCCATCTCGAGATGGCGGAAGATGTTCTCCAGCATGACGATGGCGTCGTCGACGACGAGACCGACAGCCAACGTCAGCGCCATGAGGGACAGGTTGTCGAGGCTGTAATTGAGCTCGTACATGACGGCGAAGGTGCCGACGAGCGACAGCGGAACCGTCAGCGCGGGGATCACGGTCGCCCAGAGCTCGCGCAGGAAAATGAAGATCACGACCACGACGAGAGCGATCGTCCCAGCGAGGGTGAGCTTGACGTCGGTGAAGCTGTCACGGATCGAGGTGGATCGGTCGACGATGATCGACAGCTTGATCGCCGGCGGAATGCCGGCCTGCAGCGTCGGCAGCATCGCCTTGAGCTGGTCCACCAGCTCGAGCGTGTTGGCGCCGGGCTGCCGCCAGATCCCGATCATCTCGCCGCGCGTCGAGCTCACCCAGCTCGCCTGCAACGGGGAGTCCACCCCGGCGACGACCTTTGCCACGTCTCCAAGGCGGACGGGAGCGCCGTTGCGATAGGTGATGATCGATTTGGCTATCTGCTGAGGCAGGAACAGCTGGCCGTTGGTGCCAATCTGGTAGGATTGGTTGGCGCCCTGCAGCGTGCCAACGGGCAGGTTCGCCGTCGTGCTGGTGACGGCGGCGGCGACATCGTCGAGGCCGATCCCACGCGCGGCGAGGGACAGCGGGTTGATCATTACCGTGGGCGCATACTTCTGCTGGCCGAAGATCGATACCTGGCCGACGCCGGGCAGCGTCGAGATCCGCTGCGCCACGTTGAGATCGGCGAACTGGTCGAGCTGCGTGAGCGGCATCGCCTGCGAGGTCAGGCCGAGGATCAGTACCGGCTGATCGGCCGGGTTGACCTTCTTGAAGGTCGGCGGCGTCGGCAGGTTCTTCGGCAGGAAGCCCTGGGCGGCGTTGATCGCCTGCGTGACGTCGGTGGACGCGCCGTCGATATTGCGTGACAGGTCGAATTGCAAGGTGATGTTGGTGGTCCCCAGGACGCTCGCCGACGTGATCTGGTTGACGCCCGGAATTTGCGCGAACTGGCGCTCGAGCGGTTGCGCCACGGCCGAGGCCATCGTCCCCGGGTCGGCGCCCGGCAGCTGCGCGCTCACGGAGAGTGTCGGGAAGTCGACGCTCGGCAGCGCGGAGATGGGCAGCAGGTTGTAGCCGATCGCGCCGCAGGCAAAGAGCGCGACCATCAAAAGCGCGGTCGCGATCGGTCGTTTGATGAAGGGAGCGGATATATTCACTCGCCTGTCCCGGCGGGGGCGTCGGACAGCCTCTGACCGGCATCGGCGAGCTGATCGCTGATCTTGACCGTGGTACCCGGCTGAAGCCGGAACTGGCCTGCGGTCACGACCTTGTCGCCAACTTTCAGGCCGCTGCCGATCAGGGCAACGTTGGTCTCGGTCTGCACGACCTTGAGAGGTCGTAAGGCGACCTTCGAGGCTGGGTCGACGACGTAGGCGAACGTTCCTTGTGGCCCGGTCAGGACGGCGTCGGAGGGGATCGTCACGCCGCCGTGCACGGTGCTGAGGACGGCATGAGCGTTGACGAACTGACCCGGCCACAACGCGCGATCGGCGTTCGCGAACTCCGCCTTCAGCCTCACCGTCCCGGTGGTCTGATCGACCGTGTTGTCGATCAGGTCGAGTTGGCCCTCGGCGAGCATATGGTCGTCGTCGGAACTGAATGCCTGGATGACCAGCTTGCCCTTCGCCATCTCCCGACGGATGCGATCGATGTCCGCCTCGGGCAGCGTGAAGACGACGTAGATCGGCTGGATCTGCGTGATGGTGACGAGAACCTGCGGGCTGTTCGCCTGGATGAGGTTGCCGATATCGACTTGCCGGATTCCGGTGACGCCCTCGATGGGGGAGCGCAGGGCGGCGTAGTCGACATTGAGCTGCGCCGCCTGGATGGCGGCCATGTCGCTCTGCCCCGACGCGATGCCCTGGGCGACGGTGGTCTTCTGCGTAGCGACCTGCTGCTCCGGCGTGAAGTTGCGCTTCAGCAGGTTGGTATAGCGCTCCAGGTCGGTCTTCGCGTTCGCCAGCGACGCCTCGTCGCGCGCGAGGTTGGCCTTGGCCTGGTCGAGGGTCGCTCTGAAGGGGCGATCATCGAGCTGGATCAGGAGATCGCCCGCATGGACGACCTGTCCTTCGCGGAAGTTGACCTGGGTGATGCTGCCTTCGACCCGGCTGCGCACCGCGACCGCGTTGAAGGCCGTCACGGTCCCGAGGCCGCGCAAGATGATCGGAACATCTCTCGCGGTGGCGGTGGCCGCCGTGACGGGTACGGGTTTCGGTGCGGGCTTGGACGCCGCTGGTTTCGGCGTCGTCTCGACGGCTGTGGCGTAGGCGATGGCGCCGAGCAGGGCGAGACCGACAACCGCCAAATAGGACCGCCTCATCAAGATCTCCGGTCAAGCCTCAACAGCATAAAGGATTATCGCGCTAGAACGTAGCTGAACATACGTCGTCCTCGATCAATCTCGACAACGTGATGGCGCGGGATCACCTTCGCGGCATTTCTCGTGGCGGGCTATTTATCTGCGATCCGAAATCGCTCCCGTTACGCGCCCGTTTGGCGAAGCCTGTTCTCCGTAGAACAGCCACGATGGGGCGCTTCCAAGATCGAGACAGACACAGAGGTGCACCGTGAGCGCATTGGATCAACCAAACCGCCGCCTCGTTCTTGGCGCCGCGTCCTGCGGGGCGATGGGTCTCGTCTGTCCGCGCGCCTTCGCGACCGAGCCCGACCTTCTGCGGCGAGCCATCCCTCATGGCGGTGGCGAGACGCTGCCCGTGGTCGGCGTGGGCACTTCACAGGTCTTCGAGGTCGGCGCCAATGCGGCCAAGCGCAAGCAGCTCGGCACCGTCGTGCAAACTCTGGTCGATGCGAACGCCAGCCTGATCGATACCGCGAGCTCCTATGGCACAGCGGAGGAAGTCATCGGCGCGATCGCCACCGGATCGCCGCTTCGTTCGAAGATCTTCATCGCAACCAAGCTGGAAGAGAGGCGCGGCAAGGCGGCGCGGGAAGAGTTCATGACCTCGCTCAAGCGGCTGCGGGTCGACCGGGTCGACCTCCTGCAGATGCACAATGTCGAGGACGGCGATCCCGGCCTCGGTTTCTTCCGTGAGCTGAAAGCGGCGGGAAAGACCCGCTACGTCGGCGCCACGACGACCTCGCGCGAGGATTACGACGCGATGGAGAAGCTGATCCGCGCCGACAAGCCCGACTTCATCGAGATCGACTGTTCCATTGCCAACCGAGACGCCGAGGCTCGCGTCATCCCCGCCGCAGCCGATGTCGGCGCGGCCGTGCTGATCGCGCTGCCCTTCGGCCGCTCATCCCTTTTTGCAAAGGTGAAGGGCAAGCCGTTGCCCCCGTTAGCGAAAGAGATCGGCGCTGCGACATGGGGTCAAGTGTTCCTGAAGTACCTGCTCAGCAATCCGGCGATTACGGCGGTCATCCCGGGCACCGACAGCGTGGCGCACATGTCCGACAACCTCGCCGCCGGACGCGGCCCGATGCCCGATGCCAAGCAGCGCCAGGAGCTCGTGCGCTACTTCGAAGGGCTCGGCTGAAGCCGCGCATCCTGGTCGGCCGACGCCAGTCGTTCCTGCCGTCGCCCCAGCCAGAGGCTTTCAAGCAGCCATAGGATTGATAGCGGGATGGCGAGCAGCGCGACGGGGGCCGTTCCAACGCCGTGCAGCAGGTCGTTCGACCAGGCCCCGAGCTGATCGCCCAGGCGGTAGATCACGGTATCGATGAACGCCTTGGCCTTGTAGCGGTCCTCGCGCGGCACGACGGTATAGAGGATTTCCCGCGTCGGCCGGGCGATGGCGAAATTGCCGGCCCGCCGAAGCACCTGGAAGGCGACCACGGCGGCGATCGAAGGCGCGAGGGCGAGGACGCCGAAGCCGATCACGCTCGCCGCGGGCAGCAAGGCTAGCGTCAGCATGACGCCGATCCGCCGCAAGATCGGCCCGGTGGCGAAAAGCTGCAGCCCGAGCGTCAGGATGTTTACCGCGAGGTCGATGCTGGCGAAGAATTCGGTCCGCGCGGCTTTGTCATGGAAAGTATCGGCCGCGACCCGCGTCACGTCGAAATACAGCATCGTCGATGTCAGGGAGAACAGGAGCAGAAACATCGCCGTGTTGAACAGGTAAGGCGAGGCGAAGGTCTGCGCGAAGCCGGCCAGGATGTTGCCCCCGACGCGCTGGTCGGCGACCGACGCTTCCGTGCCGCTCATCACCTTGGCTTGTGCCGATAGCCGCTTCACGCCGATCACCGCGACCTCGAGGAGCACGGCGGCGGCGACGAGCAGGACGGTCTGCGCGACGTGGCGCGCCAGCACGACCACGACGAAAGAGCCGACGAGCGCACCGACCGTCGCCCCCGCGGCGATGAAGCCGAACAGCCGTTTGCTCTGCTCGGAGTCGAATGTGTCGACGACGAGCGCCCAGAACACCGACACGACGAACAGGTTGAAGACCGAGATCCAGATGAAGAAAGCGCGCCCAACCCAGATCGTTTGCGTTCGGTCGGCGAGCCACAGCGCCAGCGCGAAAAGCAGGATGTTAGCCGCGAAGAAGCGGTAGGTGACCGTGATGAACTGAACGCGGGGCAGCGCGCGCACCAGGGCGGCGAACGGCACGTTGAGCACCAGCATCGCGACCAGCGTGCCGGTGAACAGCCAAGGCAGGTTCTTGACCCCGCCGGCGACGCCCATCTCGTCGCGGATCGGCCGCATGATGTAATACGACATCAGAACGGCGACGATGTAGAGCCAGGCATAGGCGAGCGCCGCGACCTCGCTGCGCCTGACCGCGACGAGCCCGAAGAGGTAGCGGCGCGGTTCGTCCGGGGCTGGTCCGCCTGCCTCGGGAAGGCCAGCGGCGTCGCGCGTCACTTGAGGCCGAGCTTCTGCTTCCATTCGGCGACGGTGAACACGCCGACTCCGAGAGGCCTCTTGGGACCGAACTCGTCCGCGCGGGCGAGGGGCACCAGGACCGGAACGAAGCCGGCCTGGCGCACGAGGTCGGACCCGACCTCGATGGCCTTCGGGTCGTCGCTCGCTAGCGGGATGCCGACGGGGTCGCTCTTGCGGAAGGAATCCGCTTCCATGTTCTTGTAGTTGATCGCGTTGAAGCCGCGAGCGAGATGCGTGTCGGGCAGAAGTTTCGCCGAGTACTGGCCGATGCCCATCTTGCGGACGTCGTCGACGATGGCGCCGTCGCGCGGCGGCACCGCGTTCGAGGCGTCGAACACGACCTTGCCCTTCAGCGCGGCCCCGTTTGCCGCGGCCACCGCCGGGAAGGCAGAGTACGGCACGGCGATCAGCACGACGTCGCCGAAGGCGATCGCCTCGGCCGGGGTGCCCGTCTTGGCGTTCGGGCCCGCCTTCGCGGCGAGGTCCTTCAGTTCGTCGGGATGGCGCGAGGCGAAGAGCACCTCGTCGCCCGCCTTCGCCCACAACTTGCCGAGCGTGCCGCCGACGTTGCCGGAGCCGATGATCCCGATCTTGTGGTGCGCGGGTTTCGCGGTCTCTTGCGCCCCCACCGGGGCCGCGCAGGAGACGAGGGCCAGCGCCAGGACTGGGAGGTGTTTGGAAAATGACACGGTTGTTCTCCTGCTCGGCTGAGCGCTTACGCAACGCGCCGAGCCGCGGCAAGGTCGCCTCGGTCACTCAAGCGTGAGCAGGCGATCGTCATGGCGCTAAGGTTGCAACTCTCCCGCAATGGTGGGGACGAGTTCAGCCACGGTCGGGTGGATGTGCATGGTGCGCGCCAACGTGGTCGCATCGCCGCCGGCGGCCATGATGTCGAGCACGGTGTGGATGGCCTCGTCACCCCCGGTGCCGAGGATCGCAGCTCCGAGGATTTTGCTCGTTCCCGCCTCGACGACGATCTTCATGAAACCGGACGTCTCGTCCTTTTCGACCGCGCGCCCGACACGCGACATGGGCCGGCGACCGACGAGCACGCGCCGTCCCGTCGCCCGTGCCTCCGTTTCGCTCATGCCGACGCGTCCGAGCGGCGGATCGACGTACAGCGCGTAGCACGGGATCCGGTCGCTGACTTTTCGGTCCGCGCCGTCGAGCAGGTTGGCCGCGACGATCTCGAAATCGTTGTACGCCGTGTGCGTGAAGGCACCGCGCCCGTTGCAATCGCCGAGCGCCCAGATGCCGGGAGCGGTCGTCTCCAGCCGGTCGTTGACCGCGATGTAGCCGTGCGCATCCGTCTCGACCCCGGCAAGCTCGAGCGCGAGATCGTCCGTGTTCGGCCGGCGCCCGACCGCGAGCAGCACGTGGCTGCCGATCACCTCGGGGGCTCCCGCCGCGCAATCGACGCCGACCGCGATCCCATGCGGATGAGGGGCGAAGCGGAGGCAGGTCGCGTCCGTGCGCACGGCGATGCCTTCGCCTTCCAGGATCTCACGGACGGCAGACGACACCTCCTCGTCCTCGCGGGCGATCAGGCGGGGGCCTTTCTCGACCACGGTCACGCGCGCGCCGAACCGGCGATAGATCTGCGCGAACTCGAGGCCGATGTAGCTGCCGCCGACCACCACGAGGTGCTCGGGCAGGAGATCGGTCTCCAGCAGCGAGCTGTTGGTGAAGTAAGGCACGTCGGCGACGCCCGGCATGTCCGGGACGAGCGCCCGCCCGCCCACGTTGATGAAGATGCGGTCGGCTTCCAGCACCTCCTCGCCGACGCGGACGGCATGGGGCCCCTCGAAACGAGCCTGATCGAAGATCAGGATGCACCGTTCCATGCTCCGCAACCAGGCTTCGTTGCCGGCGCGCCCGTCCCGCGAGATCTTCTGCGAGCGCGCATGGACACGCGCCATGTCGATGCCGACCGGCCCCGTGGTCACGCCGAAATCGGCCCCGCGCCGCGCTATGTGGGCGGCATAGGCGCTGGCGACCAGCGTCTTGGTCGGCTTGCATCCGGTGTTGACGCAGGTGCCGCCGATGAACTTCCGCTCGACCACGGCGACGCTCATGCCGGCGGCCGTGAGCCGTCCCGCCATCGACGGCCCGGCTTGCCCGGCGCCGATGACGATGGCGTCGAAGCGGCGGGTCACGTCAACGATCCGATGCGCATCGCGCCTGGAACGCACCGCTGGTCGGGCCGACACCCGCCGTGCAACGCGCCAGCAAAGAGCGCCATCTCGCCAACTCCAGCATTCGGCTCAAGAGACCCATACGGGCAGGGTAAGCTTGACGTCGCGGCGGAAAGGGTGGGATTCGAACCCACGGTAGGCTTGCACCCACGGCGGTTTTCAAGACCGCTGCCTTAAACCACTCGGCCACCTTTCCAGCTTACAGGTTCAAGCACTTGCGCCAGCGGCTGGCAACGCCGGTGTGGCGGGCACCCTCGGACAGCTTTCGTATCGTTGTCCGCGCCGAAGGGCATGAGGCCAGTTCTCGCCACGTTCCGCTCGTCAGGCGTTCGTGCCACCATCGACGGTCAGGTTCGCGCCGGTGATGTAGCCCGCATCCGGACCCGCGACGAACGCGACCAGTGCCGCAACCTCATCGACGTGACCATAGCGTTTCAGCGCCGTATTGGCGATCTGCGGCGTGGCCCATTCGGCCGAAGCGGGATTGAGGTCCGTGTCGATCGGACCCGGCTGGATGTTGTTTACCGTGATGCCGCGACTGCCCACTTCGCGCGACAGGCCCTGCACGAACATCTTCACGGCGCCCTTGGTCGCCGCGTAGACGGCCAACCCGGGCGTCATCATGCGTTCGCCGACGCAGGATCCGATCATGATGATGCGGGCGCCGTCCCGCATATGTCTCAGCGCCGCCTGTGTCGCGATCAGCGTGCCGCGCACGTTGATGTCGATCACACGACCCATCTCCTCCAGCGTGGCCTCTTCGAACGGCTTGGGAAGGGCCGTGCCCGCGTTGTTGACGAGCACATCGAGCCGACCGTAGGTCGCGACCGTCCGCTCCACAGCGGTCTCGATGGCTTTCGCATCGGTGGCATCGGCTTGGATCGCGAGCGCTGTGCCCCCGGCGCGTTCGATCTCCTCGACGACCGCAGCGGCCGCGTCGCCACCCTTGGTGTAGGTGATGACGACGTTGGCGCCCTCGGCCGCCAGTCGTTTGGCGATGCCGGCACCAATTCCGCGAGAGCCACCGGTCACGAATGCGGTCTTGCCGTTCAGTTTGTCGACCATCTGTTTTCTCCCTGCGATTTTACGTTGACGGAGCAAACCGCTACTCGCCCCGACGAAGTTCGTCGAGCGGTCCGTGTCGTCTGGGGTAGGTCAACACGACCGAACCCCGGACGCAGCGCGGTGCTCATAGGTCAGCTCGCGGTCTTGCCGCCGTTGACCCGGATGATTTGACCGGTGATGAAAGATGCCTTGGCGGAGGCCACGAAGATGATGGCATCGGCGACCTCCTCCGGCGTGCCGCCGCGTTTCATCGGAATTGCCGCGTAGAACGCCGCCTTCTTGTCGGGTGAACCGGTCAGCCGATCGAGCATGCCGGTCTCTGTCGGTCCCGGCGCCACGGCGTTGACCCGCACGCGGAAGGCGGCCGCCTCGATGCTGGCGGACTTCGTCATGCCTTCCACCGCGTGCTTGCTGCCGGCGTAGAGCGACATGTTCGCCGCGCCCCGCGTGCCCATGGTCGAGGATACATTCACGATGCTGCCGCTGCCCTGCGGCTGCATTACCCGAAGCTCGTGCTTCATGCTGAGAAGGGTGCCGAGCACGTTGGTGTCGAACGCGGCGTTATAGGCTTCGACCGTCTGCTGCGTGACCGGAGCGGGCGTGCCTTCCGTTCCGGCATTGTTGACCGCCACGTCGAGGCGTCCGAAGCGGGCGACGGATTGCTCGACCAGGCGCTCGACCTCGTCCTCATGCCGCACGTCGGCTTGGATGTACTCGGCTTCGATGCCGAGGCCGCGGAGTTCGACGGCAAACGTCCGGCCGACATCGACGCGGCGTCCGGACACGATGAGGCGCGCGCCTTCCGCGGCGAAGGCCAGCGCCGTGGCGCGGCCGATGCCAGTCAG
>CAXTFG010000041.1:0-22021 GCA_964243415.1 uncultured Beijerinckiaceae bacterium
GCACGAAGCATTTCTGGTTGGCGCGGATCGTCGCCCGGATCACTTCGGGCGGGATGTCGAGGAACGCCGCCTCGAACGCGCCCATCAGCACCACCGGCCACTCGACAAGCCCGGCCACCTCGGCAAGGAGGACCTCATCCTCGACGAGCTCGAATCCTTGCGCCTGCGCCAGCGTGCGGGCGTCGAACCGGATGATGTCGCGCCGCCGAACCGGGTCGAGCACCACCTTGGCGCGCTCCAGCGCCGGCACATAATCGTCGAAGCGGCGCACGACGAAAGGATCCGGCGCCATGAAGCGGTGGCCGCGGGTGAGATTGCCGGACGCGATGCCGCCGACGGTGAAAGGCACGATGTCCGGCTCTTCCGTGTCCGGGCCGAAGGTAGCCAAGATCGAGTGCAGCGGACGGACCCAACGCAGGCTCGACGGTGACCGCGAGGCGGCGCCCCAGCGCATCGACTTCGGCCAGGGAAAGCTCTCGATGACGCCCGGCAGCAGCTCGGCGATGACGTCGATCGCCGGCTGGCCCTGCCGCTCAAGCACGGCGACGTAGAAATCGCCCTTTTTGGGATCGCTCTGCACCCTAGCCTGATCGAGCGAAGCGAGCCCGGCACTCTTGAGGAAACCGGCCACCGCGGCCTCGGGCGCGCCGACCTTGGGCCCTTTGCGCTCCTCGCGCGTGTCCGGCTGCGCCGCCGGAAGGTCGGCGACGTGCAACGCAAGCCGTCGCGGCGTGGCGAAGGCTGCCGCCCCGGCGTAGGTCAGGCCGCGGGCGACGAGCGCGTCGGTGACGAGCCGGCGCAGGTCATCTGCCGCCTGCGTCTGCATGCGGGCCGGGATTTCTTCGCAGAACAGTTCAAGGAGGAGGTCGGGCATTTCCACCGCGCGGGTTGGCGGGACCCTTTATCCCGATCGGCCGGCATTGTCGCCTTCGGCCGAGCACGATGCGATGCCAGCGGGGTCCTCGCGAAATGTTAACGCCAGGACTCCATCTTGCCGTTATATGCCGGCAAGCGCGGCTGATTGGCGGCGTGTCGCCGTTTCGTTGGGCAATTCGATGAGCTTGGCCACAGACGCCGCTCCGACGCGGCTGAACATCCGGGCGTTCGGTCTCAGCAATCATGCGGTGCTCGCGGGGGCATCGGCTCTGTTCCTTGTACCTTCCGCCGTTTTCGCTTTGTCACTGAGGCCGCTCCCCGCTGTCGCCGTGATCGCCGGCTGCCTTGCCGCCCTCGCGCTTGTCGTCGCAGACGGACGCCGTTGCGACCGGGCTTTGCTTGCCGCCCCGATCGAGATGCCGCGCCTGGTGCTTGCGGTCGGTTTCGCAGCCGCTCTGCTGCTGCTCGGCGGCGAGACGCATCTGTTTTTTTCGACTCCGGATTGGCAGATCCGCGATGCCGTCCTCGCCGACCTCTCTCGGTTCGGGTTTCCCGTCACCTACGCCGTCGACGGCGCCACCTACGTTTTGCGCGCGCCGCTTGGAATGTATGTCGCCCCGGCCGCCATCGGGCATGCCTTCGGCCTTGCAGCCGCGCAAACGGCGCTTCTGATACAGAACGCGCTTCTCCTCGGATCGATTTTCTATCTTTTGATGAGTATCGGGCGCGGCTGGCCGCACCTCATACTGCTTGTCCTGTTCGGTGGCCTGTCGATCGTCGGCGCGTTATTGCGCGATGTTCTGCAGCCGGGCGTCGTCCTCGATTACTGGCGGTGGTCCCTCGATTCGTGGCACCCGTACTTCCAATTTTCGAGCTCGATGGTTCAATTTTTCTGGGTGCCGAACCACGCCCTGCCCGGCTGGTGGCTCGCTACGCTGTTCCTCCTGCAGCGACGGTCGAACCTCGATGTGGCAACGATCGGTGTTTCGGTGGCGGCGCTCAGCTTCTGGTCGCCGCTCGCGGTGTTGCCGGCCGTTCCCTGGCTTGCTTGGCAACTTTGCATGGCGGGAAGATCGATCGTCGCGTCGGTCCGGACCTGGCTTGGCCTCGCCGTTGCGGCCTGCTTCGCACCGATCCTGTTCTACATGGTCGCCGCGTCTGCCTCCATCGCGCACGGCAACGGCATGAAGCGGCCCGACTTCGGCTTTTGGTACGGTCTCTTCGTCCTGATCCAGCTTCCGGCGCTTTCCTTTCTGGCCGTGTGCTGGCGCCGCGTTCCGCGCGAGCTCCTAGGCCTGCTCCTCGTCAACGGGATCGTGTTGCTGGGACTGCCGTTCTTCCGGTTCGGACCCAACAACGACCTCGTCATGCGTGGCTCGACGGCGTCGCTCGCGGTCGTCGCCTTCGTGTTTAGCCTCGTGCTCCTCGATCTAACGCGGTTGAAAACGATGGCCGCCTCGGTGGGCTGGATCATCGCCGCCGGGGCCGTCCCCTCCGCCGCCTTGGAGATCTGGCGATCCGTGTCAGTGCCGCGCTACCGCGTCAGCGATTGCACGCTGATGCAAGCCTCCCGAGCGCTCGACAGGGCGAAACTTCCCACGAATTACATTGCCGAGGCGGGAGCCGTATCGCCATCGCTCATCGAGGTTCGGGGCGCGGTCACCGCGCCGGTCGAGCCCAAGACCTGCTGGCCCGATCTCCCGCCGACTCGCTGAAGGTGCTCAATCGAAGTTGATCCGCTCCTTCTCGATCACGAGAGGGAATTGGCGTGTGTAGTTCAGCAACAGGCCGATGTATTCGCCGATGACGCCAAGCGCGAGCAGCTGCACCGAGCTGAGGAAGAAGACAGCGATGATCACGGGCGCAAGACCGAGGGGAAGGCTGTACCAGAAAAGGAGTTTGGCGATGAAATAGCCGATGGCGAACATGAAGCTGATCGCCGAGACGGTGAAGCCGGTGAGCGTCATCAGGCGAAGTGGCGCGCGCGAATAGCTCGACAACCCGATTAAGGCGTAATCGGCAAGCGTCGACAAGGTATAGCTCGAACGTCCGTGCCGACGCGGCGGCTGATCGTAGGTCACGGTCGCGCGTGCGAACCCGATTTCGGCGACGAGGCCGCGGAAATAAGGCTCCGGCTCGTTGAGATCGCGCAACACGTCGATGACGCAACGGTCGTAAAGGCCGAAACCGATAAAGTTGGCGATCTGCTCGACTTGCGAGATGGCCGCAATCAGCTTGTAAAAGCCGGCACGGGCAAGGCGCCACAGGATACGGTCGTCCGCCGTCCGTTTGACGGCCACGACGATCTTGGCCCCGCCTTCCCACAAGCCGACCATCTGCGGGATCATGCTTGGAGGCGTCTGCAGGTCAGCGAGAACGGGGATGACGATGTGGCCGCGAGCCTCGCGCAAGGCGTGAAACGGCGAACGGGCCGCTCCGAAGTTGCGGGAATTTACGATGACCTTCACCCGACAATCGACATTGGCGATGTCGCGCAGCACAGCGAGCGTCCGGTCGCCGGAACAATTGTCGATGAAGATGTGCTCGTAATCATAGCCGCAAAGATTTGCGAGGACGTCGCGAACGGCGGCGTGGCATTCGGCGATCCCGGCCTCTTCGTTGAAGCACGGCGTGACGATGCTGATCAGTTTGCGCGCGCCACCTACGGCAAGGCTCGGAGCTTCCCAGGTCCTTGGCTTGTCCAACATGCCGCACGATTCCGATGGGACTGCGCGCGGACGATGGCGCCTCTGTCGTTAAGGGTCGGTAAACCGCCGGGTTGGACGGCGCCAACCATTCATGAGGTCCGGGTGAGAGAGCCACCCGCCTCCGTGCGCAGCCAGGCCGCCCCGCACGCCTTCGCCAGTTCGCGGACGCGCAAAATATAGCTCTGGCGTTCCGTCACCGAAATGACGCCGCGAGCGTCGAGCAGGTTGAAGGCGTGCGAGGCCTTGATGCACTGATCGTAGGCCGGCAGGACAATTTCGGCGCGCTCGGCTTTATTGCCCTGTTCGAGAAGCGACCGGCATTCCGCCTCGGCGTCGGCGAAATGGCGAAACAGCATCTCGGCGTTGGAAGCCTCGAAGTTGTGCCGGCTGTACTCCTGCTCGGCCTGGAGGAAGACGTCGCCGTAGGTGATCCTGTCGGCACCGTCCCGCCCATTGAAGTTCAGCTCGTAGATCGAGTCGACGCCCTGGACATACATGGCGAGGCGCTCGAGCCCGTAGGTCAACTCGCCCGACACTGGAGCGCATTCGATGCCGGCGACCTGCTGGAAATAGGTGAATTGCGAGACTTCCATGCCGTCGCACCAGCACTCCCAGCCGAGCCCCCATGCGCCGAGGGTCGGGCTTTCCCAATCATCCTCGACGAAGCGCACGTCGTGCAAGGCGAGGTCGATGCCGATCGCCTCCAGCGAGGCCAGGTAAAGGTTCTGGAGGTCGTCGGGCGACGGTTTCAGGATCACTTGAAACTGATAATAGTGCTGCAGGCGATTGGGGTTCTGCCCGTAGCGGCCGTCCTTGGGGCGCCGCGAGGCTTGGACATAGGCGGCGCGCCACGGCTTCGGCCCAAGGGCGCGCAGCGTCGTGGCGGGATGGAAGGTGCCGGCGCCGACTTCCATGTCGTAGGGCTGCAGGACGACGCAGCCCTCTGCGGCCCAGAACCGTTGCAGGCTCAGGATGAGGTCCTGGAAGGAGCGGGTCGGGTCGGACGGGGCGAGGCGCGGCATGGCGGCCGGGGTACGGCAGGCAGCCTGAGAGGTCAAACCACACTGGCCTATTCCATCAGCATCTGCATGCCGCGCTCATAAAGGCTCGTGAGTTGGCCGAACTGCGCCAGCAGCGTTTCGCTCAGGATCGCGACCTCGTCCCGCACGGCCTCTTGATCGGCGCGGGCCAGCGCTGGTTCGAAATGGGCCCAGGCTTCAACAGCACCGTCGAGCAGCCCCTTGATCTCGTCGGATGTGAGCGGGATGCGCCGCAGGTAGGAGATGCCATCGACGAACTCTTTCCGAGCTGCCTCCGTGGCGCGCTTGTCGAACGCGCTGCCCGGCAGAAGCCCGGCGACGATCGCCTGCTTGGCGAGACGCTGGCTGAGCATCCGTTGCCGACCGGAAACGTTGATGACGTGAAGGCCCGAGGCGAAGCCAGCCGTCTGCAGGGTTCGCGTTAACGCCTCGGCTTGGGTCAGCAGCCGCTCGGCCAGCCGGTCGATCTCCGGCAGCCGGGCAAGGGTCGGCTTGCCGACGATCGCGGCCTTGAGCGCCGTCCAGGGGGTCAGCACGGCATCGAGAAGGTCGCCGAAAGTCGGCTTCGACAGCATTCGGCCGAGAACCGCGAGATTGCCTTCGATCTGTTCCAGCGACTCGCGGCAGAGCGCGGCCGTCGCGTCCGGTCGCACATCGGCGCACATCAGGGCATGGAGCTTGACGAGGCGCTGCGACAGCATGCGGAGCTGCCCTGCCCGGTTGACGCCCTCCGCGTAGCGTGCGGCATCGATCACCTGCTGGGCAATCTGGCCGATGCGCTGCTTGCCCTGCATCGCCGCCGTGCGAAGAACCTTGTAGGCCTCGTCCTCGGAAACGTTGCGCACGCGCATCAGGATGCCCTTGGCGCGGTCGACAAGCTTGCGCTCGCTGAACCGGTGCTGGACGTCGGTCAATTCATTGCGCAGCAACTGGCTATGGCGAAACCGCGCCTGAGCGACATGGACGATCGAGCGGAGCCGGTGCGGTGCGTACCCGTTGATCACGTAGACATGTATGCCGGCGTCGATCGCCCTCTCGATCTTCTCGGCCTCGAGATCGCTGGTGAAGACGATAACCGGCAGCGGCGCGACGGTCTGAAGCGAGGCGGTGCCGGCGAAAAGGGGATCTCCGGGGTGCGTATCGTAGCAGACGACGAGGTCGGGCGCACAACGGATGACGTCGGGCACGATCGTCGACAGTGTCGACGACGAGCCGACCACGTCGATGCCGACCGCCGTGAGATCTTCTCCGACGAGAGGCAAGCTGCTGCCGCCGTTCAACAAGACGAAAACGGTCGTCAAGGCCCGCGAACCGCGGGAAGGTGACCATGAGTGCTGACGCGCATTGATCCGATCCCCTCGGCGCAGATTGGCACAGTACCTGCTTAAATGCTTTCGGTGCAACGAAGCGCCACCCCTCTCCTTCTCTAGATTTGCCCACTCCGCTGTGGGCGAGAGGCATTGCGAGTTCCCGCTGACGGGTGGCGCCGTGTGACGCCGACCGCGACGTGCGCAGACTCGCTCAGACACATTTCGGGCGATTGGCGCTGTTTTTGAATAGCGGAGCCATCACCACAACTCGTTGGCGAGACAACAAAGTCTCTTCTCAGGAGAGGTCTACATGGCTGGTTTCAAGGTAATCATGAAGTCGGGACATCCCCCGACACTTTTTGCCTCCTTCCTCTACTTCGACTTCTGTTTCGCCGTCTGGGTGCTGAACGGAGCCATGGCGCCGTTCCTGTCCGAAGCCTTCCACCTTAAGCCGGCGCAGACCGGTTTCATGATCTCTCTGCCGATCCTCGCCGGCGCTCTGATGCGATTTCCCTTGGGTGTCATCTCGCAATACATCGGGCGTAAAAATGCCGCCCTAATCGAGATGGGCGTCATCATGATTGCCATGGCGTTCGGCTACTTCTACGTCGACAGCTATGATAATGCCCTCGCGATGGGCGTCCTGCTCGGCATCGCCGGCGCGAGCTTCGGCGTGGCGCTCTCGCTCGGTTCGGGCTGGTTCCCGCCGGAGCACAAGGGTCTTGCCATGGGCATCGCCGGAGCCGGCAACAGCGGCACCGCGCTCGCCACCCTTTTCGCTCCAGTCATCGCGACGAGATACGGCTACCATACCGCCTACGCGGTCGCCGGTTTCATGATGCTGCTGCCGTTCTTCGTCATGCTGGTGTTCGCCAAGGAACCGCCGGACACCGAACACCAGACGGTGCTGGAGCACATCCGATGCCTCTGGCAGGCCGATGGCTGGATGTTCAACATCGTCTACATCATCACCTTCGGTGGTTTCATCGGGCTCTCGGCGTTCCTGCCGACGTTCTTTTACAACTCGTTCGGCATGACCAAGGTGCAAGCGGGCGTCTACACCACGTTGGCGGCCTTCATGGGCAGCGCCACCCGAGTTGTCGGCGGCTTCCTCGCCGACCGGCTCGGCGGGATCGTCACGCTCGCCGTCGTCTTCCTCGGCGTGATCGCAGCGTTTCTGACCCTGACCGCAACGCCGTCGCTGACGGTCACGGTTCTGCTCTTCATGGGCTGCTTCGCCTGTTTAGGCGCAGGCAACGGCGCGCTCTTTCAGCTCGTGCCGCTGCGCTGGCCCCTTTCGACGGCCGTGGTCGGGTCGATGATCGGCGAGATCGGGGCGCTCGGCGGCGCCATCCTGCCCAACGTGATGGGGATCTCCAAGCAGTACACCGGCTCGTTCGCGACAGGCTTCGTGATCTACGCCTGTATCGCTGGCGCCGTTCTGGCCATTCTCATGGTCGTCCAACGCTACTGGATCGGCAAATGGATCGGCAAAGGCGGTAAAGCGCTCGGCACCAGTACTCATTTGGCGCCTGGCGTGGGTGCCGATGGATCGATCGCGGCGTACTGACCCTAACAGCAGCCGCGTGAAGCGGCTGCTGTTCCCGGCGAAAAGGGCCAAGCACCACGGGTGCTCGGCCGTCGGTTTCGATTTCGTCCTGCCGAGCAATCGCGTTAGAAGTCGTCGAGACCGGGATTGTCCCGCGTTCATCCCGACCTCGACTGCGACATGCAATTTCTTGATCAAGCCCGTGTCTTCGTGCGCTCCGGCGACGGCGGCGCCGGTTGCATCTCCTTTCGCCGCGAAAAATTCATCGAATTCGGCGGCCCCGACGGCGGGGACGGTGGCAAGGGCGGTGACGTCGTCGTCGAATGCGTCTCCGGCCTGAACACGCTGATCGATTTTCGCTACCAGCAGCATTTCAAGGGCAAGACCGGCATGCACGGCATGGGGAAGAACCGTGCCGGGGGCAAGGGTGCCGATTCCGTGCTCCGCGTCCCGGTCGGAACGCAGCTCTTCGACGAGGGCGAGGACGAGCCTTTTGCCGATATCACGGTGATCGGCCAAAGCATCCGCGTGTGCCGTGGCGGTAACGGCGGCTTCGGCAACGCCTATTTCAAGACCTCCAGCAATCAGGCGCCGCGCCGCGCCAACCCGGGCGAAACGGGCGAGGAACGGACGCTCGTGCTGCGCCTCAAGCTCATCGCCGACGCCGGCCTCGTTGGGCTTCCCAACGCCGGCAAATCGACCTTCCTGTCCGTTGTTTCGGCGGCCAAGCCGAAGATCGGCGCTTATCCCTTCACCACTCTGCATCCACAGCTCGGCGTCGTCGCAGTCGATGGTCGAGAGTTCGTGCTCGCCGACATCCCCGGCCTTATCGAGGGCGCGCACGAGGGTGTCGGGCTCGGTGACCGTTTCCTTGGGCACGTCGAGCGCTGCCGCGTGATCCTCCACCTCGTCGATGCCGGCGGCGAACATGCAGGGCGCGACTACGCCACGGTACGCCGCGAACTCGACGCCTACGGCGGCGGTCTCGGGGACAAGCATGAGATCGTCGCCCTGTCGAAGACCGATGTCGTGCTGCCCGACCAGCTCAGGAAGCAGGTCGACAGGTTGCGCCGCGCGAGCGGGACGACGCCGTTGCGACTGTCTTCCGCCACACGAATGAACGTGACGCAGGTGCTCCGCGCGCTAACGAGCGCAATCGACGACGGCACGAGGGCGGCGGAACCGGCGAACGTCGAGGCATGGCATCCCTAGCGTTCCGATGACCCATCCTTCGGACATCGTCCCCTTGCCCCGCGTCGCCGATTTTCGTCGCGTCGTCATCAAGGTCGGCTCCTCGCTCCTCGTTGGCGCGGACGGTGTGCGACGCGCCTGGCTCGACGCGCTCGCGGGCGATATCGCCACCCTTCAAGGCCGCGGCGCGGAAGTGATGGTCGTCTCCTCCGGTTCGATCGCGCTCGGCCGGCGCATCCTCGCCTTGCCTTCCGGCGCCCTCAAGCTTGAGGACAGCCAAGCCGCCGCCGCCGTCGGCCAGATCGCCCTTGCCCGCACCTGGGCGGAAGCGCTCGGCGCCGTCACCATCACCGCCGGTCAGATTCTCTTGACCTACGGCGACACCGAAGAGCGCCGCCGCTACCTCAACGTCCGCGCCACCATCGCCCGCCTGCTCGCGATGAAGGCGGTCCCGGTGCTCAACGAAAACGATAGCGTTGCGACGGCTGAAATCCGCTACGGCGATAACGATCGGCTCGCCGCCCGCGTTGCGACGATGGCCTCCGCCGACCTTCTCATTCTTTTGTCGGATGTTGCCGGGCTCTATACAGCGCCGCCGGCTGAACACCCCGCCGCAACGCTCGTGCCTCTCGTCCCACGCATCACGGCCGAGATCGAGGCGATGGCGGGCGGTGCGGCCTCGAGCCTGTCGCGCGGCGGGATGCGCACCAAGATCGAGGCTGCCAAGATCGCCACCAGTGGCGGGACAACGATGCTGATCGCCGATGGCCATCTGGCCAACCCTGTCGACAGCCTCGTGCAAGGTGCCCCTTGCACCTGGTTTCTCTCGCCCTCAAACCCCGTCACAGCGCGCAAGAAATGGATTGCCGGGCAGCTCGAGCCGCGCGGTACATTATGGGTCGATGCCGGCGCGGCGCGGGCGGTGGCGGCCGGCAACTCCCTCCTGCCGGCCGGCGTCAGTCACATCGAAGGGTCTTTCAAGCGCGGCGACTGCGTCCTGATCCGAACGGAGGCGGGCGAGATCGGGCGCGGGCTTGTCGCCTATTCCGCTGACAAAGCCGAACGCATTATCGGCAGGCACTCGAGCGCAATTGAGACCGTGCTTGGCGCTCCCGGGCGGGCTGAGTTGATCCACCGCGACGACATGGTGCTTGCCGGCGACTGAAGCCGCGCGAACCTCCGTCCGCGACCGTCGTTCTCGCCGGTGCGCGAAATCGGGCGCACATACAGGTGAGACCGCAATCGGTCGAAGGGTGACCATGGCAAAAGCAGGAAAGACCAGCGTCGGCGCAGGCGCTCAGGGCAAAGGCAGCGGCAGCGGCGCCGGGTCGGAGCTCGACAAGGACATGCTGGGCGAGAACATGGTATTGTCCAATCGTGATAAGTCCCAGCATCATCCATCCGGCCGCGGGCTCGACAGCAAGACCATCGAGAACGAACAGTATCAGGACCAGGCGAGCAACCGGCAGGAAGAGAAGTAGCCCCGGGCTCATTCCGATATGAAGGGTCGGCTGTTTCGCGCGCTTGCGGCAGCCGGCTCCCTGTTCGCCGGGACCCAGACGTGTCCTGCCTTGTCGGACGGCATCTGGCGACGCGGCGAATCGATGGAGCCGAGTTCATTCGATCCGCACAAAGCGTCTACGGTCACCGAAGCGCGCGTTCTCGACGAACTGTACGAGGGCCTGACCGTCTACGACGGCGAAGGCAATTTACAGCCCGGCGTCGCCGAGCGCTGGGAGATTAGCCCCGACCGCCTCACCTACACTTTCCACCTCCGCCGCGATGCCCGCTGGTCGAACGGCGACCCGGTGACCTCGGACGACTTCGCCTACGCCTTCCGCCGCCTGATGGATCCGCGGACCGGCGCGCAATACGCCAGCATTCTCTACACGGTGAAGAACGCCCGCGGCGTGAACACCGGCGGTCTGTCGCTCGACGCTTTGGGCGTGCGCGCGCCGAACCCGCAGACCTTCGTCATCGAGCTGGAGCATCCCACGGCCTACCTGCTCGCCCAGCTCACGCATTTCACGGCCATGCCCCTGCATCGCGCCGAGGTGGACCGATGGGGCCCCGCGTTCGCGCGAGCGGGACGCATGGTCGGCAACGGCGCGTTCACGCTCGCCGAGTACATTCCCAATGACCGGATCGTCCTGAAGAAGAACCCGTCCTTTCACGACGCCGCGCAGGTGGCCCTTGAGACGGAGATCTTCCTGCCGATGGAGGACGCCTCCGCGGGCCTGCGCCGTTTCCTTGGCGGCGAGATTGACTCTTTCCCGGCAGTCCCCGTCGACGAGATCGGCTTCGCGCGTGCCCGCCTCGGCGCAGAGTTCAAGGTGGCGCCGAGCCTGGGCAGCTACTTCTACGCCTTGGATTGCCGCGATAAGCCTTTCGACGATCCCCGGGTGCGGCAGGCGCTGGCCATGGTCGTCGACCGGGAGTTCCTGAGTGGACCGATCTGGGGCGGCACGATGCTGCCCGGCTATTCCTTCGTGCCGCCGGGCATCCCGAGCTACGGCGCACCCTCGACAGTGACGTGGAAGGATGAAAGCCCGTTCGCGCGCGAGGACGAGGCGCGACGCCTCCTCGCCGCAGCTGGCTACGGGCCGGACCACCCGCTCCGCCTCACCTTCCGCACCAACCAATCGGAAAATCATCGCGCGACGGCCATCGCGGTCGCCGATATGTGGAAAGCGCTCGGCGTCGAAACCGAGTTCATCGTGACCGACGCCAACACGCACTATGCTTTTCTCGCGTCCAATCAGCCCTACGATGCCGCCCGATCGGGATGGTTCGCCGACTTCGCCGACGCCCAGAATTATCTCTTCCTGGCCGAGACCGGCAACAGGGGCCTGAACTACGCACACTTCTCCGATCCGACCTACGACGCGCTGATGCGAGACGCCGAGGTCGAGCCGGACGAAGCCAAGCGCCGCGCCATTCTGCACCGGGCGGAAAGCCTGCTCCTCGCCGAGCAGCCCTTCCTGGTGCTGATGACCTACGAGGCTACCAATCTCGTGTCGGCGAAGCTTCGGGGTTGGTCGACGAACATCATGGACCACCATCCCGGTCGCTATGTTTCCATCTCGCGGAAGTGAAATGCACGCGACGGATCTCGACGAGCGCCGAGCGACATCGAGATCCGGAGCGCTGGATTTAGCGGGATGGGATAGCCAGCGCTTTTTCGCCGTCGACGTGCCGCCTCAACCGGTTGGGCGTCGGTTGAGTTACGGGGCAGAGACAGCTGCCGTGATCCACCGTCGCACCGAAAGTCCGATGGAGCGCGAAGGACAGATGCGAATATGAGAGCACACCGGCACTGGCGAACCTGCTATCCTCACCAGGAGCCGTCGACCGCGAGGAAAGCACTCATGATTGGCCACGATATCGACATGCGGACGTTTGCGCGAAACGGGGACAAGCGTCAGCTTCGCGCCAGCAAGCCTCGTCTTCAGCGCAGGCGAGACAGGTTCGTGCATGTATCTCGTACAATCTGGTGAGGTCGAAATCCTCGTTGGTGACGTGGTCGTCGAGGTATGCGGCGAAAACGAAGCGATCGGCTTCATGTCCATGATCGACGATGCGCAACGGTCTTCGACGGCCCGCGTCAGTCAAGCCTGTGAATTGTCCATCATCGATCGACGAAAGTTCCGGTTCATGGTCGACGAGGTGCCGAACTTCGCACTTTACATCAGGGTGCGATGGCGCGGCGGATACGTGGGATGGGACAGATCATGTGACGCGTTCGAATCGCGCGATGGCACACCGCAGCGACGAAGGAAGTGAGCGTCCCGGTTGCGCCACCAACCTATCTTCGCCGGTGATTTGGCGTGGCGCTCATCCTGCGGACGACAGATCTCGTCACCGATTCGCGGTGAAAGTGCCATGATCCGGCTGGTCGTTGTGCGTTTCTTCGCTGCAATTCCGACCCTCCTCGCCGTCGTCGCCCTCTCCTTTTTCCTGATGCGGTTGGCGCCCGGCGGTCCTTTCGACACCGAGCGAGCGCTCGACCCAGCGATCCGCGCCAACCTCGAGCACATCTACGGGCTGGACAAGCCGTTGCTTCAGCAGTTCGGCATCTACCTCATGAACCTCGGTCGCGGCGACCTTGGTCAAAGCCTGCATTGGCGCGACTTTTCGGTGAACGAGCTGTTCGCCATCGCTTTGCCGATCTCCATCCGCCTCGGCAGCGAGGCGCTGATGTTCGCGCTGGTGGTGGGGGTGACGTGCGGCCTCATCGGCGGCAGCCGCCGCCTCGGCGGGTTCGGCGTGACTCTGCTTGCCCTATTCGGACTGGCCGTCCCGACCTTTGTGATGGCGCCGTTGTTGCAGGTTTGGTTCGGGCTTGATCTGCATTGGCTCCCCGTCGGCGGTTGGAGCGATGCAGCGGCTTCTCACCAAATCCTCCCCGTCATCACGCTTGCGTTGCCCCAGATCGCGATCATCGCCAAGCTGACGGAAACGTCCGTGCGCGACGCGCTCGGGGCGTCTCACATCCGCACGCTGCGCGCTTTCGGCCTCCCTCGGCAACACATTGCCTTGCATGCGTTGCGAGGCGCCCTGCTGCCCGTGTTGTCCTACCTCGGACCGGCAGCGGCCGCCCTGTTGACGGGGTCCATCGTGGTTGAGACGATCTTCGGAATCCCGGGTATCGGGCGTTATTTCGTAAGCAGTGCTTTGTCGCGCGACTATCCACTGACGATGGCGACGGTGATCGTCGTCGGCTTCACGATCGTGCTTTTCAATCTCCTCGTCGACATCGCTTACGGCATCATCGATCCACGTGTGCGCCACGAATGACGTTGGGCTCCGATGAACCTGCGGCGTACGGCACGTGGCAGCGGTTTCGTCGCGATCCGGCCGGGATTACGAGCCTCGCCGTGCTGCTGCTGATCGCCATTCTCTGCTTCGGTTCGCTGTTCTGGTCGCCGCACCCTTACGATGCAGTCTATCCCGACTACGTCCTGGCACCGGCGTCGTTCGCGTCCCATCCGACTGCTGCCGAACTCGGCGATGGTCTTTCCGCCCTCGGCGCACGCGCGCATCTGACCGTATCACTTGAGACGGGCGATGAGTTGAAATTGTCGGGAGCGAAAGCGCTGGATCCGCGAGTCCTGCGCTATATCGAACGTTCGGACATGTTTCGCCCTGTTGGCACCGCCATACTTTCCGACGACGCTCTGACCTTGCGCGCTTCCGTCGCGGTGAAGCGGGAGCGTTTCCTGTTCGGGACGGACGCCAACGGTCGAGATCTCTTCACCCGTGTTCTCGTGGCAGGCCGTATCTCGTTGGCCGTCGGCCTGTTGGCGTCAGTCGTGGCCCTCGGGATCGGCGTCGCCTACGGTGCGATCGCCGGCTATGTCGGTGGCCGCACCGATGCCTTCATGATGCGCACCGTCGACGTCGTCTACGCTCTTCCCTTCGTGTTCCTCGTCATAGTCCTGCTCGTCCTGTTCGGCCGCTCCTTGTGGCTGATCTTCGTCGCCATCGGCGCGGTGGAGTGGTTGGACATGGCCCGTATCGTTCGCGGCCAGACGTTATCGTTGAAACGGCGGGAATTCGTGCTCGCGGCGGAGGCTTTGGGCGAGCGGAGCAGCCGCATCCTGTTGCGCCATATCGTGCCCAACATGGCCGGACCCATCGTTGCCTATCTCGCGTTGCTGGTCCCTCGCGTGATCCTCGCCGAGAGCTTCCTGTCCTTCCTCGGTCTCGGCGTGCAGGAGCCGCTGACGAGCTGGGGCATCCTGATCGCGGACGGTGCGCGCCAGGTCCAGGGAGCGCTGAACCTTCTCCTCTTTCCGGCGCTCGCGCTCGCCGTCACCGTCGTCGCGGCGAACCAGCTGGGCGAAGCGGTCCTGCGCGCCGCCGACGCCGGTCCGCAACGCGCGTGAGCAGCGCCACGCCTTTGCTGCGCTTCGACGATCTCGGCGTTCGCTTCGGCTCGGTCGAAGCAGTGCGCGCGCTATCGCTTTCGGTCGCATCGGGCGAGACGGCGGCGATCGTCGGCGAAAGCGGATCGGGCAAGACCGTCGCGATACTGGCGACTCTCGGCCTTCTGCCGGCGGCAGCCGCGGTAACCGGCCGCGTCTTGTTCGAGGGCTGCGATCTCGTCGGTCTTAACCGACGCGCTCTCGATCGCCTGCGCGGCAAGGCAATATCGATTGTCTTCCAGGAGCCGCAGTCGGCGCTCGATCCTCTGTTCACCGTGGGATCGCAGATCGCGGCCGTGCTGCATCACGGGCGTGGACTTGCGCGCAAAGCCGCAGCCGCGCGCGCAGTGGAACTGCTTGAAGAGACTGGCATCACCGAAGCGGTGCGGCGGGCGCAGAGTTATCCGCACGAGCTTTCGGGAGGCCAGCGCCAGCGCGTTGCCATCGCGATGGCGATGGCCTGCGAACCGAAGCTGCTCATCGCCGACGAGCCGACGACGGCGCTGGACGTCACGGTCGCGGCGCGCATCCTCGATCTCCTCGCCGACCTCAAGGCGCGCCACGGGATGGCGCTGGTCCTCATCAGCCATGATCTCGGCCTAATCCGCCGTGTCGCCGATACCGTCCACGTCATGGAAAAGGGCCGGTTGGTCGAAAGCGGACCAACCGCGGTCCTCACCCGCAAGCCCCGACAGCCCTACACCATCAAGCTGCTTGAGGCCGAGCGCCTGCCGCCCCTCCGCGAAATCCCCAGCTTCGAGGGTGCTGCAAACACGCCGCTTCTTCAGGCAAGGGACATACGCGTGCGCTACAGGTTGCGCGGAGGCTGGCCCAAGACCGGCTGGTTCACGGCCGTCGACGGCGTCTCGCTCACCATCGCGCGTGGCGAGACGTTGGGCGTGATCGGCGAGTCAGGATCGGGCAAGTCCACGCTAGGCCGCGCCGTCCTGAGACTCGAGACGTCGGAAGGCGACCTTATCTTCGACGGCCGCGATCTTCAGCTGCTGTCGAGGACGGCGCTGCGGCCCTTGCGCCGCGACCTCCAGATCGTCTTCCAAGACCCGTTCGCATCCCTCTCGCCGCGGCTCCCGATCGGCGATATCGTTGCTGAAGGTTTGCGGGTCCACGAGCCGGCGTGCGGATCGCGCGAGCGTCTTGCGCGTGCGGCAGCGATCCTCGAAGAGGTTGGGCTTCCATCCTCCTTCGTTTCACGCAAGCCACATGAGCTGTCGGGCGGTCAGCGTCAGCGGGTGGCGATCGCGCGGGCGATGATCCTTTCTCCGCGCCTGGTCGTGCTCGACGAGCCCACCTCGGCGCTCGATCGCTCAATCCAGGCCGACGTCCTCGCACTCCTCCGCCGCCTGCAGGTCGAGCGTGGTCTGAGCTACATGTTTATCACTCACGATCTCGCCGTCGTCCAGGCGATGGCGTCACGTGTCGCCGTCATGAGGAACGGTCGGATCGTCGAAGCGGGCTCGACGAGCGACGTCATGATTAAACCGCGTGACGCCTACACTGCCCAGCTCGTGATGGCCGCAGCTCTCGCAAGATCCTAACAATATACTAATGCTCTGGACAGCTTATCCGGTCTAGAAACTAAAGGATCGACCAAATAGGGAAGTCGTTCAGGTCGGCTGTCATATTTCGATTTCTTAACGGAAGTTAACCGCTCTGCCTTTGCTACTGTCTTCGAACGAGGCGGGACTTAACACTGCTTTAAGGACTGAATGTCAGAAGAATGTACTAACAGGTATGGTTAACGAAAGACGTTGATGCGCGTCCGTCATCACGCAGCTCGATTGAAGAAATTAGCGTACGCGCTCCTCTGCGCGACGATGCTCGCCGCCTGCTCGCGCGTCCCTTCGTCCGGTCCCAGTCGGGAGGCCGTCGTTTACGCGAGTGCTCAAACTGTCCCGCCCTTCCTCCTCGCGCGGCTTTCCGACTTCGCCATCCAGAAAATCCAGCGCTTTCCCGGACCGAGCCTGCATGGCAAATTCGGCGATACGCGCGGCGCGGTCGAGCAGCACGTCGGGATCGGCGATACGCTGACGGTGACGATCTTCGAGGCGGCCGGCGGAGGACTTTTCTCTCAGCCTGTGACCGATCCCAAGCAGACGGGCTCGCACACTGCCGTGCTTCCGCCCCAGATCGTGCAGCGCGACGGTTCGGTGACGGTGCCCTACGCCGGCCGCGTCGCCGTCGACGGCAAAACCACCCATCAGATCGAGCGGGAGATCGTCAAGAGCCTGACGGGAAAAGCCATCGAGCCGCAGGTCGTCGTCGCCCTGAGCCGCAACATTGCCAGTTCCGTCACGCTGAACGGCGAGTCCGTGCAGGGCGCCCGCATTCCGCTGCACGTGGGCGGGGATCGCTTGCTCGACATCATTGCGGATGCAGGCGGCCTCAAGACGCCGGCAAACCAGACCTTTCTCGAGCTGACACGTGACGGCCAGACGTTGCGCGTGCCGTTCCAGACGCTGCTAAACGACCCCAAGCAGAACATCTATGCCCGGCCAGACGACACGCTCACCGTGATCCGCTACCCGCTCTCGTTCACGTCGGTGGGCGCGACCGGCTCCAACGCCGTCGTTCCCTTCGATGCGGTCGGCATCTCGCTTGCGGAAGCCATCGGCAAGACGGCGGGCCTGACGGACGGGCGCGCCGACCCGGAAGGCGTGTTCGTGTTCCGTTACGAGCCGAGCGACATCGTTCGCGATTTTCCCGGCCTCACCCCGCAGCAGGCCGCGCTCGATCTCGTGCCGATGGTGTACGTCCTCAACATGCGCGACCCGCGCTCGCTGTTCCTCGCGCGCAAGTTCTCGATGCATGACAAAGACATCGTGTATGTCTCGAACTCGCCCTACATCGAGATCGGCAAGGTCATCGGCGTCTTCAACGCGTTCCTGGCGCCGACGCTGAACGCGGTCAGCTTGGCCCAGACGATCCGTGGCGCGACGAACAACGGCAACCTCAACTCACTCGCTAATGGCCTGAGCACCTCGTCCTCAAACGTCAGCAACATCAGCGCCGGTGGTGGCGGCGGCAACGTTGGCGGAGGAACCGGCTCTGTGAACGGTGCGAGCGGAGCAACTAACTTCTAGTGTGAAGGATGGAACCGCGCCCTCACCCCGACGCCTGCAGCGGTCCGCGCGTCGTATCGAGTCCCGTCACAAGCGGCAGCTTGACCGCGCTGCCGCCCGCTGCGGCCTGATAGATCGCGGCGATGACCTTCATGTCGGCGAGCCCTTCTTCGCCCGGCGTGTGCGGCTCGCGGTTGGCGCGGATCGCCTCGGCGAAATGGTCCATCTCCGCCGCGAACTGATTCTTTGGCGCCCAGACGCGTTCCTCCTTGGCGTTGGCCTCGCCGGCCTTGTGGCCGATCTGCATGGTGAGATTGTTGTAGGAGAACGCCGGATCGAGCCCGAACCAGCCGTCGGCGGCAGCGCAGCGAAGCCGCCTGTCCTCATGGAAGCTGTAACCCGATGAGCCCGTCGCGAGCACGCCCGAGGGAAATTGCAGCGTGAAACTGGCGACGTCTTCGACCTCCTTGAAGCGAGGGTCATTCTTCGGCTGGGTAATACGTCCCGTCACCTCGACCGGCTCCTCGCCGGTGATGTAGCGGAACGCGTTGAAGCAGTAGATTCCAACGTCCGGCAGCGATCCGCCGCCGGCGAGCGCCTTGATTTGACGCCATTGCCCGACCGCGGCGTCGTTCTGCCCGTTCACCGCTTCGATAAAGCGAAGAGGCCCAAAATTTTGCTTGCGCGCCATCTCGATGATCGCGCGGTGGGCGGGCGTGTATTGCATGCGGTAGGCGACCATCAGCTTGCGCTTGGCGTCGCGGCACACCTTGATCATGCGCTCGGCATCGGCGACGCTGGTCGCCATCGGCTTCTCGCACAACACGTGCTTGCCGGCGGCGGCGGCACGCTCGGTGAACTCGAGGTGCATCGCGTTCGGCAGCACGATATAGACCACGTCGACGTCCGGGTTGTTTTTGACCTCGTCGAAGCTCTTGTAGTCGTAGACGCTGCGGGCCGGCACGCCGGTCTGCGCGGCGATGGCCATGGCCACGTCGCGCCGGCCGCTGACAAGGGCGGTTAGCTTGACGCTCTTCGCCTCGCCGAAAGCGGGGATGATCTGTTCGAGGCTCAGATGCCCGACCCCGACCACGGCGACCCCCAACCGCTTCGCCGGCGGTTCGCGGTTCGACAGCTTCTCGCCACCTTCGCTCGCATCGTGCAACGGCGGAAGCTGGACCCTGCCGTCCTTGGCCGAACCGGCAAGCGCGGAGGGCTGTTGTCCCGCGGCACCTGCCGGCAGGACCAATCCTGCTGCGGTCACCCCAGCGGTAGCGGCAATGATACGGCGTCGGGTCAGATCTGCCATGGCTGGTCTCCGTGCGGACTTGTGACGTGCGCTAACGGAAACCCGCCTTTCTCGTTCGCGCCCGCGACGACAGGAACCGAGCGACTTCCTCCAGGCCTCTACCCGCGGTGACCGTTCAGCTCTCGCGGCGTCCGCCGCGGAATCCCATCGCCAGCACGTACAATTCGGCCGAACCGGCCCTGCTCGCGTTCGGTTTGACGTGGTGAACAGCGGCGAAATCCGCCTTGAGGCGCTTCAGCAAATCGCCCTCGGTGCCACCCTGGAAGACCTTGGACAGGAAGACTCCACCTTGGCTCAGGACCTCGCCGGCGAAATCAACAGCAAGTTCGGTCAGCCCGATGATGCGCAGATGATCAGTCTTCTTGTGTCCTGTCGTATTGGCGGCCATGTCGGACAGGACGACATCGGCAGGTCCGCCGAGCATCGCCTTGAGCCGGTCCGGAGCGTCGGGCTGCAAAAAGTCGAGCACGGCGAAGTCGACGCCGGCCAGGGCCACGACCGGCAGCAGATCGATCCCGACGACCTTGCCCCTGCCCTGCTCCACACCAACCCGTTGCGCCGCGACCTGCGACCAGCCGCCCGGCGCCGCGCCGAGGTCGACAATCCGCTGGCTCGGCTTCAGAAACCGATATCGCGCATCAATCTCGAGAAGTTTATAGGCGGCGCGCGAGCGGTACCCGTCGCGCTTGGCCTGCGCGACGTAAGGATCGTTGAGCTGGCGTTGCAACCAGAGCGTCGAAGAGAGGGAGCGCTTGCGCGCCGTCTTCACTCTCGTCTTGAGGTCGCCCCGGAGAGTGCCGCCGGGGCCTTGGCTTGCCACCGCTAGGTCCCGTCCCGCGACCACATCCGGTCGGACGCCACCATGTCCATCAGGATGCCTTCGCGAAGGCCGCGGTCGGCGATGCGGACGCGCTCGCACGGGAAAGCACGACGGATCGCCTCGAAGATGGCACAGCCCGCCAGCACGAGGTCGGCGCGAGCGGGGCCGATGCACCCGTTGAGCGAACGCTCCTCGAACGACATGCCGCGCAGTTCGGCGATCGTCGTCGAGATCGCCTCCTGAGTCAGCCACAAGCCATCGACCCTGCGGCGGTCGTAACGCGACAGGCCGAGGTGGACACCGGCGATGGTCGTCACCGTGCCGGATGTCCCGAGCAGATGGAACCGGGAACAGCGTGCCTCGCCGGCGACGGCTTTTACGAAGGGGCCAAGTTCCCGCGCGACCTCGTCGACCATGGCTTCGAAGATGTCCGGCGTGACAACCTGGCCGCCGAAGCGCTCGGCGAGACGCACCACTCCGACCTTCATCGAACGCCACGCTTGAATGCGATCGCGCAACGCCGCGTCCGGCCGCCGGTCGCGGCGCAACGGCTTGGTCTCCCGCGCCAACCAGACGATCTCGGACGAGCCACCGCCGATGTCGAAGAGGACGATCCCCTCGGCCTCGGGATCGGCGAGGCTGGAACAGCCGGCCGTCGCCAGGAAAGCCTCGGTCTCGCGATCGACGATTTCGAGATCGAGCCGTGCTTCCGAAGCCACCCTCTCCAGGAACTCATCGCTGTTCTCGGCAGCCCGGCAAGCTTCCGTCGCAACGAGGCGACAGCGGGTCACGCGACGTGTCTGGATCTTCTCGCGACAGATCTTCAGAGCGGCGATCGTGCGATCCATGGCGGCTTCGGAGAGACGGCCTCCCGCCGCAATGCCCTCGCCCAATCTGACGATGCGGCAAAAACTATCGACGATGCGAAACGCCCCGGCTTCGGCACCGGCGAGCGGCTGCCGGGCGATCAAAAGACGGCAATTATTGGTTCCGAGGTCAAGCGCCGCGTAAAGCGGACCCTGCACCATCGACCGCGGCACCGCAGCTGTGACGAGCGCCAGTGCCGGATCGCCGTGCGCGCCCGAGCGCGGCCGCGTGCTAAGGGGAAAGGGTCCCGATTGATCCATTCGCAGAGCGGCTCCCGAGCCAACAGCTTGCGAAAAAGCCTGTGCATCGTCGCAATATACGAATGTAAACACCCTGCCGCAATCTGTCCAAGCCTATCGTAAGTGTCTGGCCAGACTGCCTAACCGCGGTGGTATGCGCCTTTGGTCACCAAAGGCGAGCACTTGGAAGTACGTTGCCTGAAGTACGAGGCTAGCGGCCGATCGGCCCACCGCTCTCCGGAGCGGTAAGCCCTGTCTCGGCAGCGGTAGGCGTTTTGGGCTGTGCGGCAGCCGTTCCCTCTGTTGCCTGGCCGGTTCCGTCGAGCTTCCGCGTCTTCGGAACAACCCGCTCAGCCTCGGTTTCTGTCGGCGCGCCGGCTGGAGCCGTCTCCGTGTCGGAGCGACGCGGCGGCGGCGCGGTCATCGGACCGGCGATCAGCGGCGGCGGCGTGACCGATCCCGGCGGGTGCCATTCCGGCAGAGAGACAGTGCTCCCCGCTTCCGGCTTGAGGGAACCGAACGGCGCCGGTCCGGGGCTCCCGGTGCGGGGGAAAGATGCTTCGGGCACCTTGAGTGGCGCGCCGGGCCCGGCAGCGGCCGGCGAAGGCACTGCCGGAGGCGCACTAGCGCCGGACGAGCTAGAGAGCGGCGTCGCCGTCGTCACGAGAACGGGGAGGCTCGACGGCTTCGGGGATTCGCTTTTCAAGCCCTTCGCTTGCGCCCTGCTCACGACGATTGCGAGCCCGTCCGCGTTCAGGCCTGGCATGAGCACAAAACTCTGCTCGTCGAGCGGGACATCGCCGCGGGTGAGGCTGGTGACGGTCCCGTCCCCGTTGGCGGTCCAACTCGCGACGAGACGATCCGGTGCGAGCGTCGTCGTTGAGATCCGATGTCCATCCGCCTCGGTCCGCACCACCGTTTTTGTCAGCACTTCTCCTGACGGTCCAGTCTGAGCGACGGTCGCCGCCTGATTGTCATGCGTGATCGTCACCCTGGAGATGACGGTCCCGCTGCCATGCGTCTGGACCAGAGTCATCCGTCCGCGATCGAGCGATCCGGCGGTCTTCGACAGAAGGGCGCCATCGCCGGTCAGGGTGACAGAGGC
>CAXTFG010000042.1:0-18751 GCA_964243415.1 uncultured Beijerinckiaceae bacterium
CCGATGTCGATCACGCCGGCGTTCTCGCCCGGCCCCTGGATCACCCAGGGCGCCGACGTCGGCAGCGTGCGCAGGTGGAGGCGCGACGACTTGTAGGAGCAGTGCTCGTTCCACATCGCCGAGAAGATGCCGAGTTCGGTAAAGGTCGGCGCGCGCCCGATGAGGGTGAGGATGCGCTCGTATTCGTCGGATTTCAGTCCGTGCGCGGCGACGAGATCGGGGGTGATGGCGGGTTCGGCGGCCGACATGGGTCTCTTGCGGTTGAGCAGCTTGCGGCCGAACGGCGGCACCCGGTTCTAGCAAAGGTCAACCGCGCCTGTCGCCCGCCCGGCACCAACATTTCCGGTTCGGTGCGCCCGGTTCAGCGGAACGCGTCGGCGAGGAGAGCCGCGCCGGAGACGAGCAGCAGCACGTCGAGGATGGCGTGGAACATGCCGATGCTCATGCGCTGTACAATTGCCTTACCGACGAAGGCGCCGGCCATCACCGAGCTTCCGATGATGAGGCCCTGAAGGACGGCCGGCGTCGGCAGCGCGCCGAGCTGGCGGAAGGTCGCGATTTTGGCGACCATTAAGGCAAAGGAGCTCGCCGCTTCCGTCGACAGGAACGGCCCGAGCGTCAGGCCGTAGCCGGCGAAAGCAGGCACGCTGAGCGGCCCCGTCGACAGGACGATGCCGGTAATGAAGCCGATCACGGCGCCGGCGAGGGCGAGTTGCCATAGGCCGAGCGTCAGATTGCGCGCCCGGAGCCATCGCCGCGCCGGGATCATGGCGAGGAAGAACAGACCGAGAGCGACGTCGACGAGGCGGGCGGGAAGGATGAGCAGGGTGCCGGCGCCGAGCGCGGCGGCCGGCGCGCCGGTGAGGGAATACGCGATGCAGGCGCGCCAATCGATGTCGCGCCACCACGCCGCCACCTTGCCCACATTCGACATCAGCGCGGAGATCGCCATGATCGGCACGGCCTGCTTCGGCCCGTACTGGTAGACGAGGATCGGCAGCAGGATGATCGTCGAGCCGGTGCCGATGACACCGCTCAGCGCGCCCGCCGCGAGACCGATGATCAGGACGAAAAGGTAGAGCACATGATCCCTAGGTGAGCCGTTCGGTGCACGCGACCTTCGCGCCGATAGAAAAGCCGTGTTGTTGCAGGTACTCCGTGCTCTTCCAGCGCGAATACACATCGCGCCTCGCGATAGCCAGGGAGTTCCGATCTTGGGTGCGCTCGGAAATATCCGAACGGTGTTGGCAGCCGTCGTAACCTTGGCCTCCTGGGCGTTGGTCGCCAATCCGTCGGCGCAGGCCGCCGCGAGCGGGTGGGTCAAGTCGGACCACCTCGAAGCCAGGCTGCTCAGCGCCGTGGCAGGCACCGGCGATCTCGCCGCTTTGCCGGCCGGACTCGAACTCAAGCTCGATGGCGAGTGGAAGACCTACTGGCGCTCGCCGGGCGAGGCCGGCCTTCCGCCCGCTCTCGATTGGCACGGTTCTGGAAATCTTGCCTCCGCGACGCTCGTCTATCCCGCTCCCCAACGCGTCACCGTCCTCGGCATCCAGACGTTCGGCTACAAGCACGACGTCGTCTTCCCCCTCGACCTGAAACTCGCCGAGCCGGGCAAGCCGCTCGACCTGAAGCTCTCCCTCGACGTGCTGATCTGCGCCGACCAGTGCATTCCCAAGACCCTCGCTCTCGCCTTGACGGTGCCCGCCGGACCGGCGGCGACGGACGGCGACGCGCAAATCCTCGCCAAGGCGCGCGCGCAGGTGCCGGGCGACCCCCGCACGGCCGGGATCGCCGTCACGGGCGTCCAGGAAGTGTCGGAGAAGGGTGCGGCGGCGCTTCAGGTGGTCGCGACCTCGGAACAGCCCTTCGCCACCCCCGACATCATCCCGGAGCTGCTGCCCGATGCGGCCCTCGGCGCGCCGCGCGCGTCGGTTTCCGCCGACCGGCACGAAGCGACGTTCATCTTGCCGCTGACCCGCCCGCTGCCCGTCGGCTCGCACCTGACCGGACGTCAGGCGACGCTCACTGTCACGGACGGCAACCGCGCGCTCGAGACGCAAGCGACCATCACCCAGGGCGCCTCGGCTTTCGAGGAGACGCCCGGTCCGTCGCTCCTCGCCATGCTCGGCATCGCGCTCCTCGGCGGCCTGATCCTCAACCTGATGCCGTGCGTGCTGCCGGTCCTGTCGCTCAAATTTATCGCGGTCGTCGGCCAAGGCGGCCGCGCGCCGGCTGCGGTCCGTGCCGGTTTCCTGGCGACGGCGGCCGGGATCGTCGTGTCGTTCCTTGCCATCGCCGGCGCGCTGATCGCGGTGAAGGCGGCCGGGCGCACGGTCGGCTGGGGCCTGCAATTCCAGGAGCCGGGCTTCATCGCTGCGCTGGCGGTGCTGGTCACGGTGTTCGCCTGCCATCTCGCCGGCCTTTTCGAGATGCCGCTGCCCCGCTTCATCGCGCGTGCTGCGTCGTCCCGCACCGGTCCAGACGAGAGCCTCGCCGATCATTTCGTGACCGGCGCGTTCGCCACCCTGCTAGCCACCCCGTGCTCGGCGCCGTTCCTCGGCACCGCCGTCGGCTTCGCGCTCGCCGGCGACGCTCCGCAGCTCCTCGCGATTTTCTTGGCGCTCGGCGTCGGACTCGCGCTGCCCTATCTGCTCATCGCCGCCGTACCGAGCCTCGCGACGAAGATGCCGAAGCCGGGCCGCTGGATGCTGGTGTTGAAGCAGGTCATGGCCGTGCCGTTGGCCCTAACGGCGGTATGGCTTCTCGCGATTCTCGCCTCGCAGGTTGGCGTTCTGGCCGCCGTCCTTTCGGCCGCTCTGCTGGTCGCCGTCGCCGGCTTGCTGTTCTGGCGCGACCGCCTGCCGGTGGCGCGCCGGGGCATCGTCTTCCCCGCCGTTGCCGCGCTCGCGCTTCTTACGATCATGCTGCCTGACGTGATCGCGGAAGAGATCGGGGTGCGACAAGGGGCGGCGGACGATGCCATCGCCTGGCGCAGCTTCGATCGCGACCAGATCCGTAGCCTGGTCTCGCAGGGCAAGACGGTGTTCGTCGACGTCACCGCCGACTGGTGTCTGACCTGCCAGGCCAACAGGAAGTTCGTGCTCTCGAAGAGCGACATCGCCACGCGGCTGAACGGCTCCGTGCCGATGCAGGCGGACTGGACGCGACCGAACCCGCAAATCGGAACCTATCTTGCGAGCTACGGTCGGTATGGCATTCCCTTCAATATCGTCTACGGCCCGGGAGCGCCCGGCGGGATCGTGCTTCCCGAGCTGCTGACCGCCGGTGATGTCGGCGCAGCGCTCGACAAGGCCGCGGGCACCCTTCAAGGCAGGAGCTAGCGCGGGCTCTCCAGCCTCCTAGCAATGGGGGGATGGATTGGACGACGCCTCCGCGCGCCGTCGACAGGTCCCCGACCCCGGTCCGGCTCAGTAGACGCATTCGCCGAAAGCGGGATCGACGCTGCCGTGCCAGCGGCCTTTGAAAGCCGCGACGAGGCGCTCGGCGAGCGTCTCACCCTCGATCACCTCCTCGAGGACGCGGAGGTAGATGCTTTCGTCCCGCCCCTGCGCGTCGCGACGATTACGGGCGGCGAGACCTGCCGACGCGATCCGTAGGATCTCCCCGGCGATCTCGCGCAACGGGCGGCCCTCGACGCGCGCCGCGAGCCCAAGCCGCGGTGTGTCGGCGCGAAGAGCGTCTCGGGTCTCCTGCGACCATCGCTTGGCGACGTCCCAGGCCGCATCGAGCGAGGTCGCGTCATAGAGCAGCCCAGCGAACAGCGCCGGCAGCGCCAGGAGGAAAGGGACCGGCCCGGCGTCGGCCCCGCGCATCTCGAGGAAGGTCTTGAGGCGGACTTCGGGGAAGATCGTGGAAAGGTGGTTGGCCCAGTCGGACATCACCGCCCGCTCGCCGGGCCGGGCCGGGTGCTTGCCCGCGAGCAGGGCGCGGAAATCCGTACCCGTCACGTCGAGGTATGCATCGCCGCGCTTGATGAAATACATCGGCACGCCGAGCGCGTAATCGACGTAGCGCTCGAAACCCATGCCGTCCTCGAAGACGAACGGCAGCATGCCGGCACGCTGGTTGTCGGTATCGCGCCAGATGTGCGACCGCTCGGACAGGAAACCGTTGAGCCGCCCATCGGTGAAGGGCGAGTTGGCAAACAACGCGGTCGCGAGCGGTTGCAGGGCGACCGCCACGCGGAGCTTCTTCACCATGTCGGACTCGCTGGCGAAATCGTAGTTCGCCTGCACGGTGGTGGTGCGGAACATCATGTCGAGGCCGCGTGAGCCCACCTTCGACATGTAGCGCGCCATGATTGCATAGCGGGTCTTCGGCATCGTCGGCGTGCTCTCGAGCGTCCATTTCGGACTCATGCCCAGCGACAGGAACGCGATGCCGAAGCGATCGGCGATCGGCCGCAAGGCCGCGAAATGGTGATCGAGTTCAGCCGCGGTCTGGTGCACGTCCTCGAGGGGGGCTCCGGACAACTCGAACTGCCCGCCCGGCTCGATCGAGATGGCGCCCCCGTTCACCTCGTCGGCGAGACCGATGATGTTGCCGCCATCGGTGATCGGCGTCCAGCCGAGCGCCGTCGCCATCTCTTCCAGCAGTTGCCGGATGCCGCCGGCCGCGGCGCCGTCGTACGGTACGGGCTGCAAGCCGTCGCGGTAGAAGCCGATCTTCTCGTGCTCGGTGCCGATGCGATGCCCGGAGGCCGGCTTGCAGCCGGACTCGAGCCAAGCCACAAGGTCGTCGCGCCCGGAAACCAGGGTCGTGTCCGAGACGTCGCGAGCCATCGGGGAGCTTTCGTTCGTAGCGCGTTGAGTTCGTGGCGCGTTGGGTCGCTCCGATCCCGATCCCGCGATCAGGACCGCTCAGCCGTCGGCACGGCGGCTACATAATGGTGGCGGAAGCGTCGCGCAATCCAGCCCCGCTCGGGCACTCAGGCGCGCGGTCTGTTGCCCGGAGCTTGCGCGTCCACCTTTGCCGTTTCGTCGGCCTTGGCTTTGCGCGGACCTTCGACGAGCCGGACGACGAGGCCGCGCAACGTGCTGACGTCCTGCTCCGTCATGCCGATTCGGTGGAAGATGTTGCGCATGTTGCGCTTCATGACCGTTGCCTTGGCCTCCGGTCGGAAGAACCCGCGCTCGTCGAGTTGGGCTTCGAGGAAGTCGAAGAAGGACAGCACCATCTCGCGCGGCGCCGTCGGCGACCGTTCGGCAAGGACGAAGCGGGTGACGTCACCTCTGGAAGCCTGCATCCATTCGTAGCCGACGAGCAGGACGGCCTGCGCGAGGTTGAGGGACGCGTAGGCCGGGTTGACCGGAAAGGTGAGGATGGCGTCCGCCGTGGCGACCTCGTCGTTGTCGAGACCGGTGCGTTCGGGGCCAAAGAGCACGCCATGGCGCTCGCCGGCCGCCAGGCGACCAGCCGTTTCCGGCATGGCCTCCGCCGGCGTTGCGACACGCTTCTGTTGGCCGCGCTCGCGCGCCGTGGTCGCCCAAACGAACGTCAGATCGGCGACCGCTTCAGCCAAGGTCGGGTAGACTTTCGCCGACCCGAGGAGGTGCGAGGCCCCGGCGGCCGCCGCTTCGGCCATATCCTCGTAGGCGCCGTGCCGGGGCCATCCCTCGCGCGGGGCGACGAGCCGCAGGTCCGACAGGCCGAAATTGGCCATCGCACGGGCACACATGCCGATGTTGACGGCGAGTTGCGGACGAACCAGGACGACGGCGGGGCCGCCTTCGATCGACGCGCGCGTCCGATCGGTGCCTGCGCCCGTCACCGCGGCGCCACTCTTCGAGACTCGGCTTTTCGCGGCCCGGTTCCAAGAGGCTCGCTCGCGCCCGATGAAGGATGCGCGGCTCCGGGCGAAACAGGCTTCACTTGATAGACCATGGGCCGTTGCTATAGGCCAAAACGGAACGTGCGGCATCGTCCATGCTTCGTCTGCGTGGACGCATTCGGGAGGCTTCGAGCATGGACAGGATCAAGGTCGCCAACCCGGTCGTCGAACTCGACGGTGACGAGATGACCCGGATCATCTGGCACTACATCCGCGACAAGCTGATCCATCCCTACCTCGACGTGCCGCTGGAGTACTACGACCTTTCCGTCGAGAACCGCGACGCCACCAACGATCAGGTGACCTTCGACGCGGCGAACGCCATCAAGAAGCACGGCGTCGGTGTCAAATGCGCGACGATCACGCCCGACGAAGCCCGCGTCGAAGAGTTCAAGCTCAAGCACATGTGGCGCTCGCCCAACGGCACGATCCGCAATATCCTGGGCGGCGTCATCTTCCGCGAGCCCATCATCTGCCGCAACGTGCCGCGCCTCGTCCCCGGCTGGACGCAGCCCATCGTGGTTGGTCGCCACGCCTACGGAGACCAGTACCGCGCCAGCGCGATCCGCATCCCCGGCAAGGGCCGGCTAACGTTGCGCTTCGACGGCGAGGACGGGCAGGTGATCGAGAAGGAGGTCTTCGAGTTCCCGGAGGCCGGCGTCGCCCTGTCGATGTACAATCTCGACGGGTCGATCCGCGATTTCGCCCGCGCCTCGCTGAACTATGGCCTGGTCCGCAACTACCCCGTCTACCTCTCGACCAAGAACACGATCCTCAAGATCTACGACGGGCGGTTCAAGGACATCTTCCAGGAGATCTACGAGAGCGAGTTCAAGCAGCAGTTCGAGGCGGCCGGGATCACCTACGAGCATCGTCTCATCGACGACATGGTGGCGTGCGCGATGAAATGGTCGGGCGGTTACGTGTGGGCCTGCAAGAACTACGATGGCGACGTGCAGTCCGACACGGTCGCGCAGGGCTTCGGGTCGCTTGGCCTGATGACGTCCGTCCTGCTCACGCCGGACGGTAAGACGATGGAAGCCGAGGCGGCGCATGGCACCGTCACCCGGCATTTCCGTCAGCACCAGGCCGGGAAGCAGACCTCGACGAACTCGATCGCCTCGATCTTCGCCTGGACTCGAGGCCTGCTCCATCGTGCCAAGCTCGACGGCAACGAGGCGCTGTCGCGGTTCGCCGACACGCTCGAGCGCGTCTGCGTCGACACCGTCGAGTCCGGCAGCATGACCAAAGACCTCGCGCTCCTGGTCGGCGCCGATCAGCGATGGCTCTCGACGACCGGCTTCCTTGACAAAATCGACGCGAACCTGCGCATCGCGATGCAGTCGGGCGAACGCCTCGCCGCGGCTCAGTAGGCGGCCGACCGCGCCGCGACATGTCGTTTCACGTCAAACAACGCGTCTCTGCGGCAACAGATGCGCGCGCTTCTCGACGCGCCATTGTGAGGAGACGCGCGACTCGTTATAAGGCGCCGAACTTGCGGGTTGATGGGGAGCCGGGGGCGTGATCGCGAACCTCATCGAAGGCGACTACAGGCCGTCGGACGACGAGCCATTCATGAACGAGCGGCAACGCGACTACTTTCGCCGAAAGCTCATCGGATGGCGCGACGACATCTTGCGGGAAAGCCGCGAAACGCTTGTCGCGCTGCAAAGCGAGAACGAAAACCACCCCGACCTCGCCGACCGAGCGTCGTCCGAGACGGACCGGGCGATCGAGCTGCGCGCGCGCGACCGGCAGCGCAAGCTCATCTCCAAGATCGAATCCGCACTCGGCCGCCTCGACGATGGCGGCTACGGCTATTGCGAGGAGACCGGCGAACCCATCGCGCTGAAGCGCCTCGATGCCCGCCCCATCGCCACGCTCTCGGTCGAGGCGCAGGAGCGTCACGAGCGTCGCGAGCGGGTCTATCGCGACGCCTGATCGCCACGCCGGAGTCGCGATGACCGATCTGTATGGGTTTTGGCGATCGCAGGCGACATTCAGGGTCCGCGTCGCGCTCAACCTCAAAGGCATCGCGTATCGCGAGATCCCGGTCGACATCGACCGCGGCGCGCAGGACGCCGACGCCTTCCGTCGTATCAGTCCGATGGGAAGCGTGCCGGCGCTGGTCGCCGACGGTGCGACACTGATCCAGTCGGTCGCCATTCTCGAGTACCTCGAGGAGAGCCACCCATCGCCAGCTCTGATGCCGAGCGATGCGGCAGGGCGCGCCCGCGTCCGCAGCCTGGTCGCGATGGCCGTCAGCGACACCCATCCGCTCATCGTGCCGCGCATCAAGAAGTATCTTGCCGAGCACGCTGGGTTCGATGCTGCCGCATGGAAGGCCTGGCAGACCAATTGGTTCTCAGCCGGTCTCCGAGGCCTCGAGGCGCGGCTTGCGAATGAACCGCAGACTGGTGCGTTTTGTCATGGGGAGGAGCCGACACTCGCCGACATCTGCCTTGTCGGGGTTCACGCGGGCATCCGGACGTTGGGCATCGATGTCGAGCGGATACCGACGGTCGAACGGATCGTCGACCGCTGCTGGGCACTGAAGCCGTTCGACGACGCACGGGCCGAGAAGCAGTCCGACTTCCCCGGCTGAGAAGGCCGGGCGCCCCTCAACGGCCCAGCAGCTTCGCCATTTCCTCTTCGAGCGAAGCCAGGCCGTCTCCCTCCGTGGTGGAAAGATTGGGTTGACTTGGCTCGGGTCCCACTGTCGGCGGCGCCGCTGGCGGCGGCGGTTGGCCGGCTCTCGGCGTGGTCGGCTCGACCGCGGGCGAATGAGACCCCTGCGGAACGGGTGGCTGCTGAGAGGGCGTGACCGGCTCTGCCTGAGGGGTAACGCGCTTGAGCGGACGAAGGGGCGCCCGCGGCGGCAGCGGTTTCAGGAACGGTGCCGGGCGGCCGGGGGCCGGACCCGATGCCGGGATGTCGGGTTGCGAAGCGGGCGCTTCGGAGACCCGCGGTGCCGGAGCCGGGGGCATCGCGGGCCGGGATGGCTGTCCGGATGAGTTCGCAGGTCCGGTGGAGTTCAAGGCCTCGATCGTCGGCGCGATCCGCTCGGGCGTCGCTGACGGCGTTCGACGGTCCGGCTGCGCCGTCGGCGTCGCTGGGCGGCGCGACGGCAGCGGAAAGGTCGGCGCACGCGGGGCTGCGGGTTCGACGCTCGGGGACGAGATGGCGATATCGTTGAGCGGCGTCGGGATCTCCAGCTGCGGCGCCGTCTGCGGCAACGCCATCGGCAACAAGGGTTCTTCCTGGCGCGACGGGCCGCCTTGGGATGGCAACCCGATGGCCGGCGCCGCGAACGGGGCGGGGACACGCCCATCGTTGAAGCCATCGAAGCCCTTTTCGCGTCGGCCGTCGCGAACATCGCGAGCTTCGACACGGACGATCTCGGACTCGATCACGAGATCGTTGGGGCCGCCGATCATGATGAGGTGCTCGGTGTTGTCGCGGCGCACGATGATGAGTTGCCGCTGCCGATCGAGATCGAAGGCATCGACGATGCCGAGCCGCGCCTGCCGCGTCCGTCCGCCCGGGAGGCGCAGGCGGCCGCCCATCAACATGCGCGCGATCACGACGACGAGCCACAGCGCGATGAGAAACGCGAGTGCTGCGAGGCCGAGCTGCACGAATTGGCTGTTTAAGAGCTTGTCAACCCAGGGTGGCATGGTCGCCCGTTGTTCCGCACTCAGAATAAAAAGCTTAACACGCTTGCCTTGCCTCGCGCGATCGAGGTTAACAGATGGTTAACAGCCGTCGCTGCAGCTCGAACTCCAGGCCAGAAAGCCGGGCAGGGCGATCCGCGCACTCCGCCCCTGAGTTGCAAAAGCGTCCCTCAACCCACATGCTCGCCACGAGCAAGTGATTTGCGCGCGGCCGGCTGACCGGAACGTCGCAAAGCGACAGGCAGCCGCATGAGCGACCAAACAACGTCCTCAGCCTTCCACCGGGCGGAACGGTCCGGCAGTCCGAGCCTCGTTCTGGTCTTCGCCGCCTTTCTTGTCGCCGCGGCGATCGCGTCCTCCGTCCTGCCCCGCGAGGAGGCAGGCAACCTCATCATCGGGCTTCTCGCTTTGCTCGCGGTGGTCGGCATCTTCGCCCTGTTCGGTTACGCCATCGGCTTTCTTCAACTGGCGGGGCGGGCCGTCAAGAACGACGTGACCCGGATCGTCTGCGACAGCGGTCCCGAAGGACTGCTGATCACCGATGGCGGCGGCAAGTTTCTGTATGCCAACGACACCTACATGCGGTTGTCGCAGGCACGGGGCGCGGCGGACCTGCGCGGCATCGAGCGCCTGTTCGCCGGATCTCCCGAAGTCTCCGAAGCGGTGTATCGGCTCGCGCAGGCCGCGCGGGACGGCAAGCAGACGGCCGAGGAGCTGAGGCTTTCGCCGCCCCTGCTGCCGGGGTCCGGGGCGGCCGGCTGGTACCGGGTGCGGGTACGTCCGCTCGCCTTGCCCGGCACGAACCGGGCGAGCCTGTGGAGCATCGCCGACATCACGCGCGAGCGCGAGCGGCATGAGAACGTCTTTCAGGAGCTCCAGCACGCGATCGACTTCCTCGACCACGCACCCGCCGGTTTCTTCTCGTGCGGCAGCGACGGGGACGTCAGCTACATGAACGCGACCTTGGCGTCGTGGCTCGACTACGATCTTGCGCAGGTGGGATCCGGTGGTCTCAAGCTCGCCGATTTCGTGGCGGGCGAGGGCGGTGCGCTGCTGGCCAGCGTGGCCGGCGCGCCCGGCGAGGTTCGCACCGAGCAGTTCGACATCGACCTCAAGCGTCGCGGGGGCCAGAGCTTGCCTGTGCGCCTGCTTCATCGCCTCGCCTTCAGCCATGACGGCGTGCCAGGCCCCTCCCGCACCCTCGTGATCAGCCGGGCACCGGGCGAAGAGCCGGGCGAAGACCTCCGCGCCGCGGAAGTCCGCTTCGCGCGCGTGTTCAACGCGACGCCCGTGGCGATCGCGATCACCGACCCGGCCGGGAACATCACGCAGTCGAACGCCGCCTTCGCCAAGATGATGCCGGCAGCGCTCAAGAGCCGCGACCGCGCCGCGCGGACGATCTACGGCGGCGTCGCCGAGCGGGACCGTCCCGCGCTCGAGCGCGCCGTCCGCGATGCCATCGCCACCAAAAGCGAGATCGCGCCCGTGGACGTCTCGATCATCGGCGAGGGAGAGCGGTCGGCCCGGCTCTTCGTCTCGCCCTCGGGCGAGCGCGGCACCGGCGGCGCCACGATCTACGCGCTCGACACCACGGAGCAGCGCACCCTGAAGGAGAACTTCGCCCAATCGCAAAAAATGCAGGCCATCGGCCAGCTCGCGGGCGGCGTCGCCCACGATTTCAACAACGTCCTGACCGCGATCATCGGCTATTCGGACCTGCTGCTGGCCAACCATCGTCCGACCGATCCGGCGTTCCAGGACATCATGCAGATCAAGCAGAACGCCAATCGGGCGGCCGGTCTGGTGCGCCAACTGCTCGCCTTCTCCCGTCGCCAGACGCTCCGCCCGCAAGTCCTCCAACTCGGCGACGTGCTGGGCGAACTGCTCAACCTCATGCGACGGCTCGTCGGCGAGAAGATCGAGCTTGACCTCCGCCACGGCCGCGACTTGTGGCTTGTCAAGGCGGACATCAACCAGTTCGAGCAGGTGATCATCAATCTCGTGGTGAACGCCCGCGATGCGATGCCCTCGGGAGGGACGATCGCGCTGCGCACCCGCAACGTTCCCGCGAGCGAATGCGCGAGCTTCAAGGAAGACGTGCTGCTGCCGGGCGACTACGTCTCGATCTCCGTCGACGACAATGGGACGGGAATCGCGCCGGAAGTCCGCGACAAGATCTTCGAGCCGTTCTTCACCACCAAGGAGGTGGGCAAGGGAACGGGCCTCGGGCTCTCCATGGTCTACGGCATCGTCAAGCAGACCGAAGGCTACGTGTTCTGCACCTCCGAGATGGGCCGCGGGACGACGTTCACTATTCTCTTGCCGCGTCATGTACCGAGCGAGCTCGACGAGCCGGTGAAGAAGGAAATCGCCAAGCCCGTAACCGACTCGACCGGCCACGGCACGATCCTGCTCGTCGAGGACGAAGAGGCGGTCCGCGCCTTCGGCGCCCGGGCGCTCTCCGCCCGTGGCTACACGGTGCTGGAAGCGGCGTCCGGTCTTGAAGCGCTCGAGATCGTTGAAGCAAACAAGGGCAATATCGACCTTGTCGTCTCCGACGTCGTCATGCCCGAGATGGACGGCCCGACGATGTTCGGCGAGCTCCGCAAGCGTGGCATCAAGGCCAAAGTCATTTTCGTGTCGGGCTATGCCGAGGACGCGTTCTCACGCAACCTGCCGGAAGGCGAAGACTTCGGCTTCCTGCCGAAACCGTTCTCGCTCAAGCAGCTCATCGAAGCCGCCAAGGAAGCGACGTCGACTTAGGCCGTCTCGAAGCGCGGCTCAAACACGAGCACCTGCAAACCGGTAGACTACCAGGGCCTCGTCTTGATCATCATCAGCATGCGGACAGCAACCGCAAGGCAGCTGCTCGTTACGACCTGGCCGACCCAGAAGACCGGGCTTCCGAGCGGCGCCGTCGACAAAGCGGAAAGGAAGCAGTCGACTGTCTCGATCAGCAGTCCGCACCAGAAAACGCCATATCCCCAGCCAGCCAATTGCCGGCCGTTCATCTTTTCCATTACAGATCACCGGTGCGCAGCCGAAAGACGTGCTTCTTTTCTAAGCTAGACTTAGCTCAAAGAACAGCCACGAACGGCCAAAAAGGCGGCGATCTGTCGAACGAGCGATGGGAAAAGCGCCAGGATTTGCCTGCAGACATTCAGGTAGCTCTCTGAAGCAGAAAGCGGGCGCAAACGACGGCTTGGGTTGACGGCCTTCTCCGAAAAGCGCTCGCCGATATCGATGTTGCGGCGCAGCCTGGCCACACGGGAAAACACTTGTGTTTCCCCGAGCGGTCCGCATTCTAGCCGGATTACGAGAGATAGGGTCTGCGCGCGGGCGGACGAGGGTTCGGACGCTTCGCATGCGGGGCAGGTTTGATGGCCGGAATGGAAACGGGTGATCTGAGGCGTTTATCGTCTCCCCAGATCTTTCTGGTTCGGATGGTCGTGTTCCTGATCCTGGTCGGCTTCATCGCGCTGATCCTGTATCGGACGATCGCCAAGGCCTTTCTCGCCAACCCCGGCCTCAACGGGCTCATTTTCGGCGTGCTGTTCGTTGGCATCATCTTCGGCATCCGCAACGTCGTACGGCTGTTTCGCGAGATCAGATGGGTGAACGCGCTGCCGCGCGGCGATGCCGCCTCGCTGAAACAGCCTATCCTGCTGGCGCCGATGGCAACCCTGTTGGGCGACAAGCCTCCGACCGCCGGCATCTCGACCGTGACGCTTCGCGTCATCCTCGACTCGATCGGCACGCGGCTCGACGAAGCCCGTGAAGTCTCGCGCTACCTGACGGGCCTCCTCATCTTCCTCGGCTTGCTCGGCACCTTCTGGGGTCTCGTCAACACGGTCGGCTCACTCGGCAACGTCCTCAACTCGTTGCAGACAGGCAGCGATGCCGGGGCGATGTTCGACGAACTCAAGACCAACCTCGCCCAGCCTCTCGCCGGCATGAGCGTGTCCTTCACCTCGTCGCTGTTCGGCTTGTCCGGCTCGCTCATCCTCGGGTTCCTCGACCTCCAGGCCGGACAAGCGCAGAATCGCTTCTACACCGAACTCGAGGACGCTCTGACGGCGAACACGGCGGCGGAGCCGGCGCTGGATCGGCCGAGCGGCGGCCCCGACCTCAAGGCGGCGCTCGATCGGCTCTCTAACGGCACGGATCTGCCGCACCAGCGGGCGAGCTCCGTCGCGATGGCGAATCTGGCCGACGGCATCCAGGCCCTGGTGCAGCACATGCGCTCCGAGCAGCAGCAGATCCGCGATTGGGTCGAGGCCCAAGCCGAACAGAATGGGGAGATCCGCAACTTGCTTCGCCGACTCGCCTCCGAAACCGAGCGTAGCTGATGCCGCTCGCCCGTCGCTCCCGCTCCCGTCAGATCGATTACTGGCCTGGCTTCGTCGACGCCCTGTCGACGATGTTGCTCGCCATCATCTTCCTTCTGTCGGTGTTCATGCTGGCGCAGTTCTTTCTCGCGCGCGAGGTGACGGGCAAGGATTCAGCTCTCACGAAGCTCAATCGCCAGATCGAGGAACTGACCTCGCTCCTCTCGCTCGAGCGCGCCGGGAAGCAGACGGCCGAAACCGGTCTGGCATCCCTGAGCGCGACGCTCGACGCGGCGAACAAGGATCGCGGCCGGCTGCAAGGCTTGATCGATACTTCGAACGTTAGGGCGGCCGGCGCCGGCGGAGCCGCGGCGCAGGCGCAGGCTTCGCTCGACAACGAGAAAGAGCTTTCCGCCCGCGCCGCCTCGCAAGTGGACATTCTCAATCAGCAGATCGCCGCGTTGCGCCGTCAGCTCGCCGCCGTCGAGGACGCGCTGTCGGCCACCGAGAACAAGAACAAGGAAAGCCAGGCGCGCATCACCGACCTCGGATCGCGTCTCAACGTAGCCCTGACGCAGCGTGTTCAGGAGCTTGCCCGCTACCGCTCCGATTTCTTCGGCCGGCTGCGCCAGATCCTCGGCGAACGGCCCGGTGTGCGCGTCGTGGGGGATCGCTTCGTGTTCCAGTCGGAGGTGCTGTTCGACTCCGGCCAGTCCGCGGTCAACCCGGCCGGCCACACCGAACTCGACCAGCTTTCAACCGCCCTGATCCAACTCGAGCGCGAGATCCCGCCGGACCTCAACTGGGTCATGAGGGTCGACGGCCACACCGACAGCAAGCGCATCCGCTCCGCGACCTACAAATCGAACTGGGAGTTGTCCGCGGCGCGCGCGATCGCGGTCGTCGAATACCTCGTCGATCACGGAGTCGACCCCCATCGGCTGGTCGCCGCCGGATTTGGCGAGTTTCAGCCCATCGACGCCGGGACGACCGATGACGCCCTGCGCAAGAACCGGCGGATCGAACTCAAGCTGACCGAGCGGTGACGACGCTCGACGATCGCTTGCAGGTTCGAAACGCCGACAAGGCGCAGGCTCTGGGCGAGATCGCCGCGGTGCTCGCGATGATCGACAGCGAGCACCGCGAGCCGGATCCGTGGGAACGCCTCTGCCTCCTGCGCGCCTTCAGCCTGGTCTCGGCGGGTTGCTACCTTCTTGCGGTCGCGGAGGCACGGGATGCTTCGCTGAGTGCGACGCGCCCCCTCGAAGAGATCGCCGCCGAACCGGTGATCGAGCGCTGCGATCTTCCCATGCTCTTCGAGGCGCTCAAGGAGGCGATGGCGGAAGATGCGCGCCTCTACCCGCATCTCGGACCAACGGCCCTAGGCTGAACGACGAGCGATCGTCGGCTACAGCTTCGGATGAAAACAGAACTTGCGAGGTGAGCTGTCCTGAGGCGTGTTCGAGGAGCCACGCTTCGGGCTAGCCCTCACGGCGACGACGGTGCCCGTACTACGCCGTGTCACCAGCTTTCTCCGAACGGCCGCGCCTCGACCTCGAAGCTCCATGCCGAGCGATCCTGGGCGACGAGGTCGGCTGCGATCGACGCGACGCCGTCCGGCTTGATGAAATGCTCGTCCGGCTTGTCGGGCTGCCGCTCGCGCGTGCGCGGCAGATCGACAACGCCGTCGACGATGATCAGCGCGACGTGGATTCCGAGTGGCCACAACGAGCGCGCCATCGATTCGGCCAAGGAGCGCTGTGCGGCCTTGGCCGGCGCGAAAGCGGCCGAGCGGGGGCCGCCCCGCCGCGAGGCGGTGGCGCCGGTAAAGACGATGGCACCCGCGCCTTTGGCCTTCATCGCCGGGATTACGGCCTGCGACAGCAGCAACGACCCGAGCGCCGTGACGCGCCAACTCGCCTCGAATTGCTCGGGCGTAATGGCGTCGATGCCGCCGAAGCTGCCGGATCCGGCGTTGAACAGCAGCACGTCGGGCTCGCCGAGGTCGCGCCGGATCCCGGCCATTGCGGCGTCCACCGACGCGGAATCGCCGACATCACAGGCGTAGGCCTTCGCGTCGCCGAGGTCCGCCGCGAGCTTGGCACTGAAGCTGGCGTCGCGGGCAAGCAACGCCAGGCGGTAGCCGTCGGCCCGGAAGCGGCGCGCCATAGCCGCCCCGATCCCGGGCCCGACGCCGGCGACCATTGCGATCTTGCCGGTCTCAGCCATAAGCCTTCGCCCTACTCGGCCGCGAGGTCATGGCGCTGCTGCGTCGCCAGCCCCAGGCGCAGGTCGTCAAGGAGATCGTCGACGTCCTCGAGACCGACGGAGAGCCGGAGCATGCCGTCGCTGATCCCCATCTTGGCGCGCGCGTCCGGGGTCAGGCGCTGGTGCGTCGTCGTCGCCGGATGAGTGATGATGCTCTTGGCATCGCCGAGGTTGTTCGAGATCAGGATGATCTGCAGCGCGTTGGCGAAACGGAAGGCCTCGGCCTTGCCGCCATGGAGCTCGAAGGTGACGAGCGTCGAGCCGCCGGTCATCTGCCGCTTGATGATGGCGGCGTCGGGATGGTCCGCGCGGCCGGGATAGACGACGCGCTTGACCGCCGGCTCGGCGGCGAGCGCATCGGCGATGGTACCGGCGCTCTTGACTTGATGTGCGACCCGCACGGCCAGGCTTTCCAGAGATTTCAGCATGACCCAGGCATTGAAGGGCGACATCGCCGGGCCGGTATGGCGCAGGAAGTTGTGAAGGTGCTCGTCGATGAAGGCCTTGGAGCCTAGCACGATGCCGCCGAGGCAGCGGCCGTGGCCGTCGACGTGCTTCGTTGTGGAATACACCACGCAATCGGCGCCGTGCTGCAGCGGGCGCTGCAGGAGGGGTGTCGAGAAGACGTTATCGACGACCATCGTGGCGCCGTTGGCGTGAGCGATGTCGGCGATGGCGCGGAGATCGTAGACCTCGAGCGTCGGATTGGTCGGCGTTTCGAGGAACAACACCTTGGTGTTGGGCCGCACCGCGGCGCGCCATTGCTCGAGGTCGGCGCCGTCGACGAGCGTCGTCGCGACGCCGAAGCGCGGCAGCACCTCCTCGATGATGTAGAGACACGAGCCGAAGAGCGCGCGGGCGGCGACCACATGGTCGCCGGCGCGAACCTGGCCCATGACGGCCGCCGTCACCGCCGCCATGCCGCTCGCCGTGGCCCGCGCGGCTTCCGCCCCTTCGAGCAGCGCCATGCGCTCCTCGAACATCGACACCGTCGGGTTCGAGTAGCGCGCGTAGATATGGCCGGGCTCCTTGCCTGTGAAGCGCGCCTCGGCCTGCTCCATGGATGCGTAGGCGAAGCCCTGGGTAAGGAAGAGCGCCTCGGACATTTCGCCGAACTGCGAGCGCATGGTGGCGCCGTGGACGAGTTGCGTGGCCGGGCGCAGGCCGGTCTTCTCTGTCATTGTCATCCCATGCATGTGGGCTGTGGGGGCTGTTCGCCAAGGTTTGCCATAGCTGCCGCCGGGCTGCTCGTCATTTTTGTGTCGACGGATCGGTCAGCGGCGCCCGCGCGCGCTGTCGCCCGACCCATGCGCGGCGGCCGGCGCGCATGGTCGACAGGGTCACGGGCGTAAAATCCCAGGCGTCGACGCCGACGTCGAACTGCCGGGTCAGCGGCTTCAGCATGTTGTGGGAATGACCGTGCAGGTCGAGCGATCCCTTGCCGATCTTGTTCCAGGTGCGCAGCGCGTAATGGCAGAGGATGCAGAGCACGTCGTCCTCGATGATCTCGACGTAGTCGTGGACGCTCGCCCACAGCGGGTGCGTGCGGGTGACGGCGTCGTCGTTGTTGCCGGTGACGAGGTGCTTGCGCCCGGGCAGCGCCGTCAGCAGCGCGGCGACCGCGTCGGCGCCATAGCCCGGTGCGAAATCGCCGAGGTGCCAAATCTCGTCGTGCGGGCCGACCGTCGCCTGCCAGCGGGCAATGACGTGGCTGTCGTGAGCCTCGATCGAGCGAAATGGCCGCTTGGCGCTGTGCAGGATGCGGGTATCGCCGAAATGCGTGTCGGAGGTGAAGAACCGGGCCATGGGCGCCGGTTCTAGACGATCAGCCCGACCATCGCCCCGCTCATCAGCGTCGACATCGTGCCGCACACGAGCGAGCGCCAGCCGAGCGCGGCGATTTCGGGCCGTCGCTCGGGCGCCATCGTGCCGAGACCGCCGAGCAGGATGCCGAGCGAGCCGAAATTGGCGAAGCCGCACAACGCGTAGACCATGATCAGCCGCGAGCGCTGATCGAGCGCGCCGTCGGTCGACCCAGGCTGTGGCAGCTTGGCGAGATCGAGAAAGGCGACAAATTCGTTGAGCACCGTCTTCGTGCCCATCAGCGTCGCAGCGGCGGCGCTCTGCTCCCATGGCACCCCGAGGAGGTAGATGATCGGGCGGAAACCCCAGGCGAAGATGCGCTGGAGGCTGAGCGGCGCTCCGGCTACCGGGACGAGGCCGATCGCCATGTTGGCGAGCGTAACGAGGGCGACGATCACGATCAGCGTCGCGATGATTGCGGCGACGAGCCCGATGCCGTCGAGCGTGCCTTGCATGACCGCCTCAAGCGCGCTGCCCTGCCGCACGCTGTCGTCGAGGGTGGCGGTTGCACTGGGATCGGCGGCGAACGGCACCATCAGGGCCGAAAGGGCGAGTGCCGCCGGCGTTGAGAGCACGGCGGCAATGAGGATCTGCGCGAACGAATCGGGGATCGTGGTGCCGAGGATCGAGCCGTAGATCACCATCACCGTGCCGGCGATGCCCGCCATGCCGCAGCTCATCAGCGCGTGAAGCTCGCCGCGGCTCATGTCGCGCAGATAGGGCCGCACCAGCAGCGGCGCCTCGATCATGCCGACGAAGACGTGCAC
>CAXTFG010000042.1:18761-21986 GCA_964243415.1 uncultured Beijerinckiaceae bacterium
CGATGGAAGACGCCGTGATGACCGGGGGGGAGACGCGCACCGCCGCGCCCAACCCGAGCGCGCCGTCGACGCCCAGCGTGCGGGCCAACGCCCAGGCGAGCGCGCCGACGATGCGCTGCAGGATGCCCCAGTGGATTGCTAGCGTGGCGAGGGCGCTGATGACGAGCACGAGTGGAAAGGCGCGGAAGGCCAGGATGAAGCTCAAGCCGGGCTGCGTCTCGGCATAGGGCAGCGGTCCGCCGCCGAGGAAGCCGAACACGAGTGAAGTCCCGGCATCCGTGGCGCTCTGCAGCGCGCCGATTCCCGCGTTGAGCGCCTGGAGCACGATGATGGCCTGCGGCAGCTTGAGGAAGACGAGCGCGAGCCCTGCCTGCAGCGCCAAGCCGCCGATAACGACGCGCCACGCGATCGCGCGCCGTGCCTCGCTCAGGGCGAAAGCGACGAGCAGCAGAGCGGCGATACCGAGGAGTCCCCGCATTATGTCTTATGCGCATTGACGAGAGACCGAATTCGATCGACGACCGAGCTTGCGACCGGGTTGTAGACGATCATGCCGAGGTCGGGTCTGCCATCGACGGCAAACGCGGAATACTCCATCTCGATCGGACCAAGGACAGGATGGCGGAGGCGCTTGACGCCTTCGCCGTGGACAAGGACGTCATTCTCACGCCACAACGTTTCGAACTCTGGGCTGAGGCGGCAAAGCTCGTTCACGAGCTGACCGACTTCGGAGACGGCGCCGGCGCGCGCCGCATCCGCCCTGAACGCCCCCACAACGAAACGGGCCAAACCTTCCCAATCGTGTTGCGCCGCTCTGACGTGGGGATCGCAAAAGATGCGGCGGAGGATGTTGCGCTGGTCGGGCGGGAGCGCGCCATAGTCGGTCAGCACCACCGCGGCAGCGCGGTTCCAAGCGACGACGTCCCACGTGGCGGTCTTGATCAGGGCGGGACTCATTTCGAGCGCGTCGAGCACGCGTTGCAACCTGGGCGTGACCCCCTCGACGGCTTTGTAGCGAACTTCGGGGGGACGCCCGAGTCCGAGCATGAAGAGATGCTCGCGCTCGACGTCGGTTAGCATGAGTCCACCGGCGATGCGGTTTAACACGTCGGCTGAGGGCGCCCCGCCCCGTCCCTGCTCCAGCCACGTGTACCAAGTTGGGCTGATATTGGAGCGCTGGGCAACTTCCTCTCTGCGGAGACCCGGCGTCCGTCGGCGCCCGACGAAGAAACCGAAGGCAGCGGGATCAAGCCGGCTGCGGCGGTCCTTCAGAAACGTCCCTAGCGAGTTCTCATGCGGCACGACGAACCTGTTAGGACCTATACCAGTATGAAGTCACTACTTTAATAGCACTCGAGTTTGCCCGATGTGTCTGCTCCGAGCAACATCGGAGACCTCAGATGCGTGTATTTCTCACCGGCGCGACCGGCTTCATCGGCTCCGCGATCGTTCCGGAGCTCGTCAACGCTGGCCACCAGGTCCTTGGATTGACGCGGTCGGACGTGGGCGCCCAATCTCTCATCGAGGCCGGTGCCGAGGTGCATCGAGGCGATCTCGAAGACCTCGACACCTTGCGTAGCGGAGCGGCCAAGTCGGACGGCGTCATTCACACCGCGTTCGACCACGACTTTTCAAATTTCGTGGCGAATTGCGAGAAGGACAGGCGTGCCATCGAGGCTCTTGGGAGCGCCCTTGCCGGATCCGACCGTCCCCTGGTCATCACCTCAGGGACCGGATTAGGGAGCGCCGCGCCAGGGCAGCCCGCGACCGAGGACTTCTTCGATGCCGACCACCCGATCCCACGCAAAGCATCGGAACTGGCTGGAGCGGCGCTGTCGCGGAGCGGCGTCAACGTCGTGGCGATGCGCCTTCCCCAAGTCCACAACACGGTCAAGCAGGGCCTCATCAGCCCCGCCATCGAACTGGCACGCGAAAAGGGTGTCTCCGCTTACGTGGGCAATGGGCTCAACCGGTGGCCGGCGGCGCACGTCCTCGACGTCGCCCGGCTCTACAGGCTGGCGCTGGAGGCGCGAGAGGCAGGCGCACGATATAACGCGGTTGCCGAGGAAGGTATCGCTGTCCGTGACATCGCTGAGGTGATCGGTCGAGGATTGAGGGTGCCGGTCGTTGCTCTGTCACCAGAGGAGGCGAAAGGTCATTTTGGTTGGCTTGCCCCCTTCGCCGGTTGGGACATGCCGGCTTCGAGCGCGCAGACACGGGAACGGCTCCGATGGCATCCGACAGGCCCAGGGTTGATCGCCGATCTCGAACAGATGCGCTACTTCGACGCTTGAATGGGACCTGTGACGCTCATCCAACCGTATATTCTGCGCGAGTTACAGGATCCGCCGTGGCACCCTTTGCCACGCCGGCTCTGGCCACGGCGCAACGCGCGGCCTAAACCCCGCTCATGGCGGCTCCCCCTCTTCTCACTCTGCAAGATATCCACCTCACACTCGGCGGCGGCGGGACGCCGCTGCTGGCGGGAGCGAATCTCACCGTGGCGGCCGGCGAGCGGCTCTGTCTCGTTGGGCGCAACGGGTCCGGCAAGTCGACGCTGCTGAAGATCGCAGCAGGCATGATGGAGCCCGATTCCGGCACGCGTTTCTTCCAGCCGGGCACGGCGGTGCGTTACTTGCCGCAAGAGCCGGACCTGGGCGGATTTGCGACCACGCTGGCCTATGTCGAGGCCGGGCTCGGCCCGCTCGACAATCCCTACCGGGCGCAAAGCCTGCTCCACGAACTCGGCATGAGCGGTGAAGAAGATCCGGCATCGCTCTCCGGCGGCGAGGCCAGGCGCGCGGCGCTGGCTCGCGTGCTCGCGCCCGAGCCCGACATCCTGCTCCTCGACGAACCGACCAATCATCTCGACCTGCCAGCGATCGAATGGCTCGAGGCCGAGCTGAAAAGCCTGCGTTCGGCGCTGGTGTTGATCAGCCACGATCGGCGCTTCCTTTCCAACCTGTCGCGCACGACGGTGTGGATCGACCGCGGCGCCACGCGCGCCCTCGGCAAAGGCTTCGCAGACTTCGAGGCGTGGCGCGACGGCCAGCTCGAGGAGGAGGAGCGCCAGCAGCACAAGCTCGACCGGCAGATCGTCGCCGAGGAGCACTGGTTGCGCTACGGCGTCACCGCCCGGCGCAAGCGCAACGTCGGCAGGCTCGCCCGCCTGCAGGGACTGCGCACCGACCGGCGCGAGCACCGGCGCGCGGCCGGCGACGTCAG
>CAXTFG010000043.1:0-21743 GCA_964243415.1 uncultured Beijerinckiaceae bacterium
TCGAGATCTCGGGCGAGAGCGGGCCGGAATTGCCGATGCAGGTGGTGCAGCCGAACCCGACGAGGTTGAAGCCGAGCTTGTCGAGGTCTTCCTGCAGGCCCGATTGGGCGAGGTATTCGGCGACAACCTGGCTGCCCGGTGCGAGCGAGGTCTTGACCCACGGCTTCGCCGTCAGGCCTTTTTCCGCCGCCTTGCGCGCGAGAAGCCCGGCGCCGATCAGGACGGCGGGGTTCGACGTATTCGTGCAGGAGGTGATCGCCGCGATCACCACATCGCCGTGGCCAAGGTCGAAGTCCTTGCCTTCGACGGGGAAGCGGGCCTCGACGTCCTGCGTCTTCTTGTACTCAGAGCCGAGCGACGTCCGGAACCCGGAGCCGACCGCCTCGAGCGCGATGCGGCCTTCAGGACGCTTGGGCCCGGCCATGGACGGCACGACCGTCCCGAGATCGAGTTCGAGCGTGTCGGTGAAGACCGGATCAGGCGTGTTTTCCGTCCGGAACAGGCCCTGCGCCTTCGAGTAGTGCTCGACAAGGGCGATGCGCTCGGAGGTACGGGCGGACATGTTGAGATAGGCGAGCGTCTCGCCGTCGATTGGAAAGAAGCCACAGGTCGCTCCGTACTCCGGCGCCATGTTGCCGATCGTGGCACGGTCGGCGAGCGTCATCTTTCCGAGGCCGGGGCCGAAGAACTCGACGAACTTGCCAACGACGCCCTTCTTGCGCAGCATCTGCGTCACGGTCAGCACGAGATCGGTCGCGGTCGTGCCCGGCTTCAATTCGCCGACGAGGCGAAACCCGACGACCTCCGGCAGCAGCATGGAGAGTGGCTGGCCGAGCATGCAGGCTTCGGCTTCGATGCCGCCGACGCCCCAACCGAGGACGCTGAGCCCGTTGACCATCGTGGTGTGCGAGTCAGTACCGACGAGCGAATCGGGGTAGGCGACCTCGACCTTCCTGGCGCTGCCGTCGTCGTTCGCCGCATCGTCCTCTTTCGTCCAGACGGTCTGCGCGAGGTATTCGAGATTGACCTGATGGCAGATGCCGGTTCCGGGCGGCACGACGCGAAAGTTGGCGAACGAATCCTGTCCCCACTTCAGAAACTTATACCGCTCGCCGTTGCGGGAATATTCGAGGTCCACGTTGGTCTTGATCGCACCCGCGTTACCGAACGAGTCGACGATGACGGAGTGATCGATCACGAGGTCGACGGGGACGAGCGGGTTGATCTTCTGCGGGTCGCCGCCGAGCGCCGTCATCGCGTCGCGCATGGCCGCGAGGTCGACGACGGCCGGCACGCCTGTGAAATCCTGCATCAGCACGCGGGCGGGGCGGAACGAGACTTCCTTCTCTTCCTTCCCTTGATTGTCGATCCAGGCCGCGCAGGCCTCGATATCCTGCTTCTTGACTGACTTGCCGTCCTCGTATCGCAACAGGTTCTCAAGCAGGACCTTCATCGAGAAGGGCAGCTTCGAAATTCCCGCGAGCCCATTTTTCTCTGCCGCTTCCAACGAGAAATACTGGTAGCTCCTGTCGCCGACCTGGAGCTGCTTGCGACATTTGAAGCTGTCGATTGAGGCCATGAACTGTTTCCCGGACGGCTGAGGCGAGCGACCTATCTTATATAGGCTCTAGAGTGGGGCGCACCACGTCCTGCCGAGGTTTGACGCAGCATGCAAGAACGGCTTCCGCGAGATTGACCGATCCGCTTCTTTCCGTGGTCAACCTAGCCGTCGAGCGCGGTGGCCGGATGGTTCTCTCGAATCTGTCTTTCTCGCTCGGATCCGGAGACATCGTCCTCGTGTCGGGTCGCAACGGCGCCGGAAAATCGACCCTGCTTCGAGCGATCGCCGGCTTCCTTCGGCCGACGGCCGGTCGTCTCAGGTTCGGTCTCGCGACCGAGGAGACGCGCGGGGTCGAAACCGTGCACTACGTCGGCTACGAGGACGCTTTGAAGCCGGCATTGACCGTCGGCGAAAACCTGGCGTTCTGGGCGTCGATGCTCGGCGGCGCACGCCGCGCGGAAAGCGAAGTCGATCTGCTGGCGGCGCTCGATGCTCTCGGCGTCGCACGCCTGGTCGACCTTCGGGCCGGGTATCTCTCCGCCGGACAGAAGCGCCGCGTGTCCTTGGCGCGGTTGCTGCTGGTACCTCGTCCGATCTGGCTCCTCGACGAACCGCTGATCACGCTCGATCGCGAGGCCCAGGCGCAGCTCACGTCCTTGATGTCCAGGCACGTCCAGACCGGTGGCGGCATTGTGGTCGCCTCGCACCAGGCGTTGGCGTTGCCCTTTCGCGAGATCGACCTTGTCGCCGCGCGGGGCGAACTCAACCTTGCGACGGCATGACCTCGCCGTTGTTGTCACTTTTCGTCCGCGACCTCCGCGTGGGACGCCGGATCGGCGGTGGCGCGGCGCTGGGAATGGTGTTCTTCCTCATCCTCATCGTCCTGACGCCGTTCGCGATCGGCCCCGACCTCAACCTGCTCTCGCGGATCGGGGCCGCCATCCTCTGGATCGCGGCCTTACTCGCCACCCTGCTCGGGCTCGACCGCCTGTTCCAGGCCGACCATGACGATGGATCCCTGGACCTCCTGCTGATGAGCCGGACGCCGCTGGAGGCGACCGTGCTGGTGAAGTGCGCCGCGCATTGGCTGCTGACAGGGCTTCCGCTCATCGCCGCCACGCCGGTGTTCGGACTCATGCTCGGCATGGATACGCGGGGCCTTGCCCAGACCACGGCTTCCCTTGCCGCGGGCACCCCCGCGCTGACGGTGCTCGGCGCCGCTGGAGCGGCCTTGACGGTCGGACTACGCAAAGGCGGGCTGTTGATGGCTATCCTCATCCTGCCGCTGTGCGTGCCGGTCCTCATCTTCGGCGTGTCGGCGGCGACGGCCGGGCTCGGCAATCCCGTACCGTTCGCCACGCCCTTCCTCGTGCTCTGCGCGTTGAGCCTCGCCGCCGTGGCCGGCGCGCCGTTCGCGGCTGCGGCCGCGATCAGGGCGATCAACGACTGACCGCTCGGCTTCGTCGCCCGACGTGTGCGGCGTCTTGCGCCAATGGTGAGGCTGGAAAACGAGATCGATCAGACCGCCCCAGGCCGCCAAGCTGATCAGTATTTGATAGGGCAGCACCAACAAAAGGGACGGCAGCGACCGGCGGAGTCCGCGGGCACGCATTCCGGCGTACCCACACCAGAATGGCGACGCGATCCCTATCACCAGCACGGACGCGACGAGCGTTGCTTCGCATACCTCGATCAGGTCTCGAGGTTGAGGCAGACCGTAAGAGATCAAGTGATGAACGAGTGCGGTGATCGCGACCGGCGAGACCAGCGGCCCGATGACGAGGTTGACCAGGATCAGCCAGACGACGATCGAACGACGGAAGCCGAGGTCCTTCGCCGCGCCGGCGTCGCGAAGAAGAACGAGCGCTGTCTGGGCCCACCCCTTCGTCCAGCGTCGCCGCTGGTTGAACCATGCGACCAAGCCCGGCTCCGCGCGCTCTTGCGTCGTCGACGGCAGGTCCTCAACAGCATAGCCGAATCGGGCCAGACGAAGGCCGAGGTCGGCATCTTCCGTGACGTTGTAGGCATCCCAACCTCCGACACGACGGAGCACGTCGCGCCGGAAATGGTTCGACGTACCCCCGAGGGCGATCGGAAGGCCGAGCCGCATCGCGCCGACGTTGAACAGATCGAACAAAGCCGAATATTCAATGGCAAACAGGCGCGGGAGGAGTCCGTCGCGTCCGTTGCTGATCGCCAGTCGCGCCTGCAGACAAGCGAGGTTGCGCGGTCCTCGCGCGAACCGCCACGCGGCCTGGCGCAACTGCCCCGGACCCGGCCGATCCTCGGCGTCATAGACGGTCACGATCTCGCCCCGCGACGCCATGAGCCCCGCATTGAGCGCACGCGGCTTTGTCCGCGGCTCCCCGTCGGGCACGACGAAGACGCGCATGTGCGAAGGCAATCCGGCGGCGACCAGGGCCAGCCGGGTCGACATGTCGTCGGACTCCGTCAGAAAAAGGATGTCGAGCTTGGCGCGCGGATAGTCGATGGCATCGAGTGCGGCGACGAGCCCGGGCACCACCGCGGCTTCACGGTAGAGCGGCACGAGAACGGAATAGGTTGGCGCCTCCACATCGTCGATCTCGCCTGGCATCGCGGCCGACCTGAGCAGACCCATGGCTGACACGAGCAGACGGAAGACCAGCGCTGCGAAGAAGGTCACGCTGGCAAGGTCGACGACGAGGCGGACATCGGACCAAAGACCTATCAGGCAGCCGACCAATGCGGCACAGCAGCAGACCGCGGCAGGCGTGCGCAATACGCCTCGCGCCGACAAGCGTGGGGCCGTTTCCGCGAGAGTGCGCGCCGCCGACCGCACGATCTGCTCCGGCAGATGCTTGCAAACCAACGCGGCGAGGTGGGCGGGCGTGGTAATCGCGAGCCTGTGCGGCGCGACGGGCCCGCGACGCCCGGCTGCAAGGAGCATCCGCAGCGTGGCGCCAGTCGGCGCGACCAGCAATGTCCCATCGGCAAGGGAGACCTGGCCGGTTCGGAGCGCCCTCGCGGCATCGGCAGAGCGGGAGAGCCGCGGCCACACCCACTCGAACCGCAACCCAAGGTGTCGAGACAGGCTGTACAGGAACAGTGTCTCGCTGACGTCGCCACCTGCGACGAGAGCCGCGGCGCCTGTGACGCCAGATCGCCGCGCATTCTGCGATGTCGCGCGCAGGGCCTCTTCCCTGACCTGATACTTGCGGAGGAAGGCAATGTCGTCCGACAGGCCACGGCGCGTTGTGGAGAGACCCGGTTGGCGCTGAACGCGAACCGTCTCCGACTCGGCAAGATCGTGTTTGAACGCGAGACCCATCGTGAGATACGCAACCGACGACCGGCCTCAACTTAAGCAGTCCGCGATGGCGCACCATCCACTTCCGGTTGCATCCGAGGAGACGATCGGGGTGTGTCTTTCATGACGCCTTTCGGCGTAGTAGCAGCGTTGGTCGGTGCGACGCCGACCTGGAGGAATGTCGATGAAAGCGCGCCATCTCTGCCTGATCGCCGCCATGTCCTGGGGACCTGTCGTCGCGGCCGCTCAGATAGCGGCGCCTCTATCGACGAAAACGGCGCCGGTCGCGATCGAGGAGCCGAGAGACATCGTCGCCGCGATCTACAAACTAGCCGTCGCCGACGCGAAGAGATCAAACCCGACCAGTCCTTTCTTCGAGCGGAAGGTGCGTGAGAAGTATTTCTCGAAGAGCTTCGACCTTCTCGTCACCGAGGCCGAAACGAAGGCCGCCCACGATGGAGATGCCGCGCTCGATTTCGATCCGATTTCGGCATCACAGGACGCCGAGATCCAAAAGGTGACACTGAAAACCGATGTTCTCGAGCTTGGGAAGGCCGTGGTCTCGGCGAGCTTTCTCAATCAGAAGCAGTCAACAGTCGTCACCTACGACTTCATCCGGGACGGCGGTGATTGGAAGATTAATGACATCAAGGGGACCACCGAGAAGGAAGCCTGGTCCGTCCGCAAGATATTGAGGGCGACGGGCAAAGAGCCCACGACCCTGCCCGGCATGCCCGACGCCAAGGCCGCTCCCGACAAGACCAGTGCCGGTGCAGCGGCGCCCCTGCCGCCCAAGAAGGATCCGATCGCGCGCTGACGACGAGAGCGCACGCGCCAGGGGTGCCGCGTTCGCTCAGAAGAAGCCGATCATGTCCGATGACACGGTCACGGCGCCGGGCCGATGCGACGTTTCCCTGCGGGCGAACTGGAGTGCCGCCTGTCGTGTGGCAAACATCCCGCCACCCCGACCGGAGCTTTCCATGGCTAGCCACCGGCCCGCGCAATCCTGCCCGACGCGGTAGCTCGGGCCTTCGGAGACTGTGGCGTCAAAACCGCTTTCGTTACTCATCATCGCTCGCGCCGGGCCCACCGCTTGCCTTAAGACAAAGCGCAAGCCTATAGCCGAAAGTTCCAGCTACTCGAGCAAAGAAGCGCGGCGTGGTTGAAGGCCGATGGTGACACGGGGATCGACGTTCCCTAACGCGGACGGCGAAGCGGCAGGTCAGCCGTGAACGACGATAGAACTCAAGCCGACGCGAAAGCGGCGGAAAAGAAGCGGCTGAGCGCTGCGCTCCGGGCAAACCTGAAACGGCGAAAGTCCGCTGCCGCCGAGCGTACCACTGCCGAAGTGACGAAGCCGGGCGAGGCGCCGGCCGGCAAGGAGTGAGGGGCGGCCGTGGATCGCATTCGCATCGTCGGCGGGCAGAAGCTGAACGGGACTATTCCGATTTCCGGCGCCAAGAACGCGGCCTTGCCGTTGATGATAGCCTCGCTTCTGACCCGCGAAACCCTCACGTTGCAGAATGTCCCCAACCTCGCCGACGTGCGCATGTTGGTGCGCATTCTCGGCCACCACGGGGTCGATTATTCGCAGGACGGGCGGCGGGTGGGCGAAGCGGCCAGCGCGCCTCGTCCCATTCATCTCTGCGCGCGCGACATTGTCGACACGACCGCGCCCTACGATCTGGTGTCGCGGATGCGGGCCAGCTTCTGGGTCATTGCGCCGTTGCTCGCTCGCATGGGCGAGGCACGCGTATCGCTTCCGGGCGGATGCGCGATCGGGACCCGCCCGGTCGACCTGCTGCTCTTTGCGCTCGAAAGATTTGGCGCCGATATCGTGATCGAGGCCGGATATGCTCACGCCAAGGCGCCGAAGGGACTGAAAGGCGCGGACATCGACTTCGCGAGAGTAACGGTCGGTGGGACGCACACGGCGATGATGGCCGCCGTTCTCGCCCAGGGCCACTCGCGGATCACGGGAGCCGCACGGGAACCGGAGGTCGTCGACCTCGCCCTGTGCCTCAGGAAAATGGGGGCGCGGATCGAAGGCGCCGGGACGGACACGATTTACGTCGAAGGCGTCGGATCGCTGCACGGCGCCTACCACAGCGTCGTGCCCGACCGCATCGAGACTGGAACCTATGCGATGGCCGTCGCGATGGCGGGTGGCGACGTGCTGCTGGAAGGCGCCCAGCCGGGTGACCTGCAGACCGCGCTCGACGTTATCGCGCGCGCCGGCGCCTCCGTCGAGGCGACCAATCAGGGCATCCGCGTCAAGCGCAACGGGTCGGGCCTGATGCCGGTGGACGTGTCCACGGCGCCGTTTCCCGGCTTTCCCACCGATCTGCAGGCGCAGTTCATGGCCCTGATGACGATGGCCAAGGGCTCGTCGCGCATCACGGAGACGATCTTCGAGAACCGTTTCATGCATGTGCAGGAACTGGCCCGGCTCGGCGCCCGCATTCGGCTCGACGGCGACATGGCCACCGTGGAGGGCGTGAGGACACTGCAAGGAGCACCCGTGATGGCGACGGATCTGCGCGCGTCCGTCTCGCTCGTCATCGCGGCCTTGGCGGCGGAGGGCGAAACGATCGTGAACCGCGTGTACCATCTCGACCGCGGCTTCGAGCATCTCGAGGACAAGCTCGGCCGCTGCGGCGCGGTCATAGAGCGGCTGTCGAACCCGGGCTGAACGGTCGGGCTCCCGGCGCGTTTGCTCGCGAATCGGAGATGCTGACCCGCTCATGACCCTGCATAACGAAACGCCCCTTCCATCGACCGATTCGGTCGCGGCTGCCAAGCGACAGGCCGGGCCGCTCAGGCTGTTGGCGATGGACGACGACGACCTGGCGATTTTGTCGGCGAACCTCCAGGATACCCAGGTTGCGGTTCGCGACGTGGCTTACTTGCCCGAGCAGAAGCGCTTCGCTCTCGCCGGCAAGCGCTTCGACTGGGTCAAGGCAGCCTCGGGCGGCTGCGAGCGTTGCGCGACGGGACTGCATTTCGACTTCGTGCTCGGCGTGTCGCGTAGCGGCTTCGAGCAGACTGAGTCCGACCGCGTCCTCAACCTGCTCGCTCTCAATTTCGAGTTCACCGAAGCGCCCGCGGGCACAGTCGTGCTGACGTTTTCCGGTGGCGCGGCGATCCGACTAAGGGTCGATTGCCTCGACGCGCAGATGCGCGATCTCGGCGAGCGCTGGCCTTGCGAGTGTCAGCCGAACCACCCCCTCGACGATCACGCTTAGGGAAACGATGTGCGCCGGCGATAACCGCCCCGCGTTCACACCGTCGCGGTTGCTAAGTCTTCCTTTGTAGTCTAGCTTGGTATCCGTGATGGCTACGGATACGAGGAGTTCACGGATCAAAGGCGCAAGCGCCCGCGCCTCGGATCTGGCGGAGGAGATTCGCGATGTCCTTCGCAAGCTGACACGGAGGCTGCGAGAACAGGCGGACTCCGGGGATCTGACCTCGTCGCAACGATCGGTGATCAGCCTCCTCGACCGCGAAGGTCCAATGACAGTGACCGGCCTGGCGCGTGCTGAGGGCGTTCGCCCGCAGTCGATGGGCGCGACCGTCTCCTCGCTCGAAAGTACCGGGATGGTGAGCGGCGCGCCGGATCCGTCGGATGGTCGGCAGACGATCATGTCCCTAACGACAGCCTGTCGCACGTGGATAGAAGCCGGGCGGGCGGCGCGACAGGATTGGTTATCCCAGGCCATCGAGGCCAAGCTCGGCGCAGGCGAACAAGAGGACCTCGCAAGAGCTCTTCACCTGCTGAAACGCCTCGTCGACACGTGACCGAGCCTTCGCTCGTGCGGCAAGAGCTGTCCGGCACGAGCCCGATCTTTCTCCACACTGCGCTCTCGCCGACGCGATATCCGCGACACCAAAGGATGAACCATGGCCATCAGCACGCTTGACCCTCGAACCGCTCTGCTCATCATCGATCTGCAGAAAGGTATCGTTGCGATGCCAACCGTGCATCCGAGCGTGGACGTCGTGGCGAAGGCCCGCACCTTGGCCGAAGCCTTTCGCTACCAACGGCTGCCCGTCGTCCTCGTCAATGTGACAGGCCGGCCAAGAGGCCGCACGGACCAGGCTCGCACACTTGGCACGCTTTCGGCCGATTGGGCAGATTTCGTCCCTGAGCTGGACCAGCAACCGGACGATCACGTCGTCTCGAAACAGACGGCGGGAGCCTTCACGAAAACGGACCTCGAGGCCTATCTGACGTCGTCCGGTGTCACACAGGTCGTCATCGTGGGCGTTGCCACCAGCATGGGCGTCGAGTCGACGGCGCGCCAAGCGCACGAACTCGGTTTCAACGTGACGCTCGCCATCGACGCCATGACGGACATCCATCCGGAGACCCACGCAAACAGCATCGAGCGGGTTTTCCCGCGAATAGCCGAGACCGGAACCACGCAGGAGATCATCGCGCTTCTCGAGACGAGGGGCGCCTGACGTGGGGAGGCCTGACGGCGCGGGCTACGGTGGCATTGCCGCGAGCGTGCAATGAGCAGTCTTCCGCGGAGCACTTTCCACTCGCTGCACGTCCATAATTACCGGGTCTGGAGCGCCGGCTCGTTCGTCTCCAACGTCGGCACGTGGATGCAACGCACCGCCCAGGACTGGCTCGTGCTCACGCAACTCTCCAACCATAACGCGACCGCCGTCGGTGTGGTCATGGCGCTCCAGTTCGGGCCGCAGGTCCTCTTTCTACCCTGGACCGGTTTTGCGGCCGACCATCTCGACAGGCGCAAGCTCCTGATCGGCACTCAAGCGCTCATGGGGTGCCTGGCGTTTGGGTTGGGCATCCTCACCATCGCCGGACTGGTCCGGTTGTGGCAGGTCGACGTCTTCGCTTTCCTGCTCGGTTGCGCGGCCGCCTTCGACGCGCCGGCGCGCCAAACCTTCGTCTCGGAGCTCGTGGAAGACATCGATCTCTCCAATGCCGTGGCGCTCAACTCCACCTCGTTCAATGCGGCGCGGATGATCGGCCCGGCAGTTGCAGGCATGCTCATCGCCGCTGTCGGCACGGGATGGGTGTTCCTGCTGAACGCCGCCTCCTACGCGGCCGTGATCGCCTCTTTGCGCCTTCTCCGCCGACGTGAATTGCACGCGAGCCAGAAGGCAGTTCGCACTCCCGGGATGCTCGTCGAGGGTTTCCGGTACGTGTGGGGGCGCACCGATCTGAGAGCGACCTGCTTCATGCTTTTCCTGATCGGCACGTTCGGTCTCAATTTCCCGATCTTCATCTCGACCATGTCCGTCACCGTCTTCCACGCGGGAGCCGGCCAGTACGGTTTCCTGACGTCGACCATGGCGGTTGGAACGGTGGCCGGCGCCCTTCTCGCCGCCAGACGCGAGAACCCGCAGTTCGGCTTCCTTCTCCTCGGCGCTTCGGTTTTCGGGATCGGGTTGGCGCTGGCGGCGATCGCGCCCACGTATTGGCTGTTCGCGGGCGCCCTCGTTATCATCGGCATTGCGGCCCTGACGTTCACCACCGCCACGAACAGCCTCATGCAGCTCTCGACCGAGCGGGTGATGCGAGGACGCGTGATGGCGATCCGTCTCGCCATCGCGCTCGGAGGGACACCGATCGGCGCGCCGCTCGTTGGTTGGGTGGCAGACAGGTTCGGCCCGCGCTGGGCACTCGGTGTCGGCGCCGCCGCAGGCCTCGTCGCGGCGCTCGTCGCTCTCCACTACCTCGCGATGCACCGCCATTTGCGTCTGAGTTACCGGACGGGGCGTCTCCACCTCGCATTCGATCACTGGGCTGAAACGAAGGCTTGAGCGAACGGGTGACCGACTCGACCTCGCGTTTATGCTATCAGGATCGTCACCCGAGCCTCGTCGGATCACGATGACGCGACCCTCAATCACGAGCCGCCGCCATGTTCGAGAGCCGGTTCCAATCCTTCGATCAGTCGACCGATCGGGCGCAAAGCGCGACGCGGATCAAGGCGTTGCGCGCCGAGCTCGCGCGCTTGGGCCTCGACGGCTTCGTGGTGCCGCGCGCCGATCGCCACCAGGGAGAGTATGTGCCGCCTTCCGAGGAGCGGCTCGCTTGGCTGACGGGTTTTTCCGGATCGGCCGGTCTCGCGATCGTTCTCAAGAAGACAGCGGCCGTCTTCGTCGACGGACGCTACACCTTGGCGGTGCACGATCAGGTCGATACGGCGGTCGTGACTCCGGTAGCCCTCGCCGACGAGAAGCCGGAAACCTGGCTCGGTAAGCACCTGCGATCCGGCAAGCTCGGCTACGATCCCTGGCTCATGACGCCGGAGCAGGTCGGCCGTCTCGAGAAGGCACTGGACGGCGCGGGCCGCGAACTCGTTGCCGTCGCGGCCAACCCGATCGACACGGTCTGGGGCAACGAGCGACCCGAGCCGCCGCGCGGTCCCGTCAGCATGCGCGGCCCGCGCCTCGCCGGGGAGTCCACGACGAAGAAAATCGCCCGCGTGGCGGACGCGCTCGACAAAGCCGATGCCCTTCTCGTCTCCGATCCGCACGCGATGGCGTGGCTCTTCAACATCCGCGGCGCAGATGTCGGCCACACGCCGCTGCCTCTCGGCTTCGCCGTCGTCCCGAAAGCCGGCCGGACCACTCTGTTCCTCGACCGCGAAAAGCTCGGCGCGCACGAAATGGCGGGGCTGGAGAAGGTCGCGATCCTCGCCGAGCCTTCGGTTCTCGAAGGCGTTCTCGCCGACCTCGGCAAGGCGGGCAAGACCGTGCTCTTTGACGCGGCGACCGCGCCATCAAGGCTGACGCAACGGCTCCAAAGCGCTGGCGGGACGGCGCGGGTCGGGGCCGACCCGATCGCGTTGATGAAGGCGCGCAAAAACCCGGCCGAGTTGCGCGGGACCCGCGAGGCGCACCTGCGCGACGGGGCCGCCGTGACCTGCTTCCTGCATTGGTTCGCGGGCCACGCCAAGCCGGGCAAGCTGACCGAAATCGACGTTGCGGAGGTTCTGGAAAGCTTCCGCCGTGAAACCGGCAAGCTCAAGGACCTGTCGTTTCCGACGATCTCCGCCGCCGGGCCGAACTCGGCCATTCCGCATTACCGCGTCACCACGCACTCCAATCGCACACTTGAGCGTGGCATCTACCTCGTCGATTCCGGTGCACAATACGAGGACGGCACCACCGACATCACGCGGACGCTCGCCGTCGGGCGCGCGAGTGCCGAGATGCGCGACAGGTTTACCCGCGTGCTCAAGGGTCACATTGCGATCTCGCGAGCGGTGTTCCCGAAGGGCACGTCGGGGGCACAGATCGATGCCTTGGCGCGTCTTCCCCTTTGGCAGGCAGGTCTCGATTTCGATCACGGAACGGGGCACGGCGTTGGCGTGTACCTCAGCGTGCACGAAGGGCCGCAACGCATTTCGAAGGTCGGGCACGTGGCGCTGGAGCCCGGCATGATCGTGTCGAACGAGCCGGGCTACTACAAGGCGGGCGCCTACGGCATCCGCATCGAGAACCTCATCGTCGTGGAGCCGCGTGAGATCGCCGGCGGCGACCGCGCGATGATGGGCTTCGAGACGATCACGCTGGCGCCCTACGACCGGGCGCTGATCGACCTGAAGCTGATCGACGGGCCGGAGCGGGCCTGGATCGACGCCTACCACACCCGCGTGCGACGAGAGATCGGGCCGCGGGTGCCGCCGGACGTGCGGCGTTGGCTGAACGAGGTGACGCGGCGGTTATGATCTCAATCGGCGCTGGGCAGCCGGCGGATGGTGAACTCGATCTGCCCGTCGGACAGTTCGCGCCAAAATTCGATTTCCGTCATGTAGGCGGCCTTGGGGAAAGCGTCGAACCATTCGTGCGCCTTGGCGCGCGCTTCCTGCCGCGGCAGCGTGAACGTTTCGCGGCGCCACATGCCCTGTTGCCGGCTCTTGGCGCGGTTCTTCTCCCCGAGGCGTTGCGCCACATCGGAGGGTGTCTTGCGCCCTTCGCCCATCGCAAACTCCACCGGCCGCCGCAAGCGACCGCTACACACCGCAAAACCCGGAGAAAAACACGATAACTGGGCACGCGCCTCGCGGCAAACGTTGCACCGGTCTATCGTGAACGCACCTGCAACGTCGACGGCGGTTTACGCAGCGGCTGGCGCGCTGCCCAGCTCGCCAAGGCGCCCGCCCTCGCCGAGCTGACGCAAGTGGCGGACGCGCAGCGGCACGGTCGGATGCGAATAGTGCACCATCGCGTAAAGCGGGTCCGGCGTCAGCGTCGACGAATTGTCCCGTGCGAGATTGGTCAGGGCGGAGATCATCGGCGCGACACCGACGGTCCGGCCGGCATAGGCATCGGCCTGGTATTCGTTACGCCGCGAGACCCAATTGCCGAGCGGCGCGCTCAGCGGCCCGACGAGCGAGCCGAGCAGCAGGCAGACATAGAGCGCCAACGACTCGTTTGTCTGGTGGACGCCGAAGGCCGGCAGCAGCCAGGGCTGCTTCGCCAGCCACCCAAACGCCGCGAGCGCGACGAAGGACATCGCGGCGGCGCGCACGAGACCGAACAGGACATGGCGATGCAGGTAATGGCCGAGCTCGTGCGCGACCACAGCCTCGACTTCCTCCGGAACGCAGCGCGCCAGCAGCGTGTCGAACATGACGATCCGCTTGCTGCGCCCGAATCCGATGAAGAAGGCGTTGCCATGGGCGGTGCGGCGCGAGGCGTCCATGGTGTAGAGGCCGGACGAGCGGTAACCCGCGCGCGACAGCAGAGCTTCGATGCGCGTCCGCAAGGCAGGATCGGCCAGCGGCGCGAACGTGTTGAACCGGGGTGCGACCACACGCATGTAGACCGTCGGCGCCGCGATCATGATCGCGAGGAGGCCGAACCACGCCCACAGCCACCACAGTCCGGTCAGCCTCTGCATCAGCCACAGCAGGCCGGTGAGCAGCGGGACCGCGATGATGAGCGAGATAGCTGCCCCCTTGACGCGATCGATCACGAAGGTGCGCGCGTCGGTTTTGTTGAAGCCGAAACGCTGTTCGAGGATAAACGTGCGGTAGACTGAGAACGGGAGGCCGACGAGCGTCCCGACGACGCCGGTGGCGATAAAGAAGGCGACGCCGCGCGCCAGAGACCCGGAGATGACGGAAGCGAGCAGACCGTAGAGCAGCGAAATGCCGCCGACGGCCCACCCGACCGTGACGGCGGCGTCGACCAGCGTTTCCACCCGCGTCACGCGTTCACGCGCGAGCGAGTAGTCAGCCGCCTTGCGATGCTCCTCGGGACTGATGTCGGCTGCGAAAGCGGCGGGAACGTCGGCGCGGTGGCGGGCGACGTAGGCGCTCTGCCGAAACGACAGGTAAAGCGAGAAGGCCGTCCACACTCCCGTCCCCGCGACGAACGCCGCTGCAAGCCAATTCATCTTGTCCTCCGCCCTGTCTCCCGCAAGATAAGGGTCGTGAGCGCGTTTGACGATGCATCGCGACCATTCAGCGTCCGCCCATCGGCCGAAACGCGACATAAGACGATGGCGTCTTGCGGCCGGTTCACTCGCTCCGGCAGATGCCGTCGAGGATCCGGGCGAGATCGCTCTGCACCTTCGAGCGTCCGACAGTAAACCGCTCCCGCGGGTGGATGTGGACCACGCCGTATCGTCCGAGCAGGTCGGCTTCGACGAAGCTCGACCAGCTGCCGTCCCGGTTGTGCAGGAATTTGGAGCAGCTGACGACTTGCGCGCGCGCCGAATGAGCCATCTGGGTCAGGAGAACAAGTGCGGCGAAGGAAGCGAGACGCATCCCTTTACGCAGCCGCGCCGACGAGCCCGCGTTTCTTGAGCAAGGCCTCGGGCGAGGGTGCCCGGCCGCGGAAGGCGAGGTAGGCTGACTCCGCGTCGACCTTGTTGCCGGCGGCATAGACGTGGTCGCGCAGCCGCTTTGCCGTCGCCGGATCGAAGATGTCGCCGGCTTCGGTGAAGGCACCGAATCCGTCGGCGTCGAGCACTTCGGACCAGAGATAGCTGTAGTAGGCCGAGGAATACCCGTCGCCGGCGAAGACGTGCTGGAAGTGCGGCGTGCGGTGCCGCATGATGATACCGTGCGGCATGCCGAGCTTGTCGAGCGTCGCCTTTTCAAAGGCGACGACGTCGACGGGACTTTCGGTGGCGCTCGCGTGCAGGTCGAGGTCCACCAGCGCCGATGCCGTATATTCGACCGATGCGAAACCTTGGTTGAAGTTCCGCGCGGCAAGCAACCGCTCCAGCAGCGCATCCGGGATCACCACGCCCGAGTCCTTGTGCACGGCGAAGCGGCGCAGCAATTGCGGCTGCTCGAGCCAGTGCTCATAGAGCTGCGAGGGGAACTCGACGAAGTCCCGCGACACGCCGGTGCCCGACAGAAGCGGATAGGTCACGTCCGACAGCATCCCGTGCAGGCCGTGGCCGAACTCGTGGAACAACGTGCGGGCGTCGTCGAACGAGAGCAGACTCGCTTCCCCTTTCGGCGCCTTGGCGAAATTCATCACGTTGATGACGATTGGCAGCACGGCGCCGTCGAGCTTATTCTGGTCGCGGAAACTCGACATCCACGCGCCGCTGCGCTTCGAGGCGCGGGCGAAATAATCGCCGATGAAAAGCGCGATCGTCGCGCCGGACTCGTCCTTCACATCCCAGGCACGCGCATCGGGATGGTAGAGTTCGATGTCGGAACGCGGCGCGAAATGAAGGCCGAACAGTTTGGTCGCGGTGTAAAAAGCCGCCTCGATCATGCGGTCGAGCTGGAAGTACGGCTTGATCTCGCCTTCGTCGAGGTCGAACGCCGCCTTGCGGCGCTGTTCCGCCAGGTAGCGCCAGTCCCAGGGCTCGACGCCGTAATTGTCGCCCTCGGCGGCGGCGAGCGCTTGCAGCTCGTGTTCCTCGCGCGCGGCGCGCGCCTTGGCTGGCTCCCAGACCGAGATGAGCAGCTTGCGCGCGGCATCCGGCGTCTTCGCCATGGAATCGGCGAGACGGTAGCCTGCAAAACTTTCGTAGCCGAGCAGCCGCGCCCGTTCGGCACGCAGCGCCACCGTCTCGGCCGCGATGCCGCGGTTGTCGGTCTCTCCGCCATTCTCACCGCGGTTGGCCCAGGCGCTGAAAGCTTGTTCGCGCAATTCCCGGCGGCTCGAGAACGTCAAGAACGGTTCCACCGACGAGCGGGACAGGGTGATCACGTGCTTGCCGGCATGGCCCCGCTCCGCAGCTGCGCCTGCAGCGGCGTCGATCAGCGCTCCGGGTAGACCAGCGAGATCATCGGCCGTTTGCAGGACGAGTTCATACGCCTTCTCGTCCGCGAGAAGGTTCTGGCCGAATTTCGTGCCGAGGGTCGCCAACCGCTCGCTGATCGCGGCGAGACGCGCCTTCGTTTCCGCCGGAGTTCCTGCGCCGGCCCGCGAAAAGATCACGTGGTATCGCTCGAGCACCCGCGCCTGCTCGGGCGACAGACCGAGGCTTTCGCGCTGCGAGCGAAGCGTGTCGATGCGCGCAAACAGCTTGGCATTCAGGTAAATCGCGGACGAATGCCGGGACAGGACCGGCGCGATCGCCGTCTCGATGTCCTGCAGGGCATCGCTGGTGTCGGTCGCCGTCAGATTGAAGAAGACGCTGCAGACCCGGTCGAGCTTCTGGCCGGCGCGCTCGAAGGCCTCGATCGTATTGGCGAAGGTCGGCTTGTCCGCGCTGTCGGCAATCGCCGCGATCTCGCTCACGTTGTCCGCCAACGCCTCTTGGAACGCGGGGCGAAAATGCATGGGTTGAATGGTGGCGAACGGCGGCGACTCGAACGGGCCCGTCCACGGCATGAGGAGCGGGTTGGCAGCGGCGCCCTGAATGTCTGAGGTCATGGGCCTGATGTAGCCTCACGATCAGCAAAACAACAGGCCGACCTTGTGTCAGCCAGTCAACGCGCCTCGGCCGAGACCCCGAACGTCTCGCTGAACCCCAACCCGCCTGCAGCGGTGACGGCGAGCGCCCGGCTGCCGTCGATCCGCTCGACCCAGCGGCGATCGAAGGCATGGCGGAGCAGCGCGGCGCCGATGACGCCGGCGAGATGCGGGCGACGCTCACTCCAATCGAGGCAAGGGCGGCAGAAGACGCGGCGCCCACGCGGGGCGACGTCGATACCTGCTCCCGCGAGGAACGTGCGGCCGCTCTCGGTCAGTTCGCCACCGTCCTCCGTCAGGACCACGAAGGACCGCTCGACCAGGCTGTCGGCTAGCGCGACAGCGAGCCGCCCGGCGAGATGATCGTAACAGGTCCGGGCGGTTCTGAGCGCGTCGCCGCCCCGCAACGGTAACGAGCGGCGCGCCGGCCCGGTCTCGGCCACCACCATCAGGCTCTCCAGCATCCGGCTAACCAGGGGCGAAGCGAGCCGGAAATAGCGATGCCGTCCCTGCTTCTCGCAGGCAAGCAGTCCGGCTTCGCTGAGCTTGGCCAAGTGGCCGCTGGTCGTCTGCGGAGAGACGCCGGAGACATAGGCGAGCTCGGAAGCGGTAAGGGCACGCCCATCGATCAGAGAAGCCAGCATGTTCGCGCGCGTGGGTTCGCCGACGAGGAAGGCGACATGCGCGATCTTTGGACCTCTCTCCATTCGAAGATCCTAGTGCCTTGCAGCCCGATGATGAAGCGCGGACAGTTCGGCCCCGGCCGAAACGATCGCGCGCGACGGAGACATCGGCTCGGCCTATCATCCCGCGACGCCGCGGGAGGAGAGCTTGAAACGAGAGATCATCCACGTCGAACCCCTTTCGAGCTATCTCGAGAGATGGAAGGCGCCGACGTCGGCGGTGACCCGATGCGGCGACATCATCTACGTCTCGGGCCTCCCGCCGTTCGATCCGGAGACGGGCGAGGTCAAAGCCGCCACGATCGAAAGACAGACAGAGATCGTCCTCGATCAAATGAAGCTCTGCCTCGAAGCGGCCGGCTCTTCGCTCCAGAGCGTCCTGAAATGCACCGTGTACTGTACGTCTGTCGACCAGTTCGCGGCCGTGAACGCGGTCTATGCCCGCTATTTCCCCGTCGACCCGCCGGCACGGATCTTCGTCAACGTGCCTGCGTGGCCCGGGCCGTTCGACATCGAAGTGGATTGCGTCGCCGTACGAAGCGATCCCACCGACTAAGAGGGAAGATCTATGTTCTCGGTCATCTTCGAGGTCCGCCCCAGGGCGGATCGATGGGATACCTACCTCGCTCACGCCAAGATGCTCAGGCCGGAGTTGGAGCAGATCGACGGTTTCGTCGACAATGTCCGCTACCGGAGCCTGACCCGCCCCGGCTGGCTGCTGTCGCTCTCGGGCTGGCGCGACGAGAAAGCGGTCGTGCGGTGGCGCACCCGCATGGGCCACCATCTCGTGCAAGCCAAAGGACGCCGCGAGATCCTCAGCGACTATCACTTGCGGGTCGGCCAGTTGACGCGCGATAGCCGCTTGCCGCCGGGCTACGAACTGCGCGAACAGAGGCTCGACGAGACGGAAAGCGGCGCCGGAACAACGGCGACGATCATCGACGCCACGCGGCCGGCGGCCTGGATCGAACAGGCCGGCGCGGCGGGGGTCGCCGCCTGGCTGGGATTGCGTCCGGATGCGCCGGACCTTGTCGCCTGGGACGTCTTCGACGCCGTGCTGACACCCGGCGACGTGATCTTGATGCTGAGCTGGCGCGACCAGGCCGCCGCGGAGCATTGCGAGCGGGCGGTGCCGCTTGCCGACGGCGCCAGGCTTCGCCGCGTTCGGGTCGTGCGCGATTATGGGATGTTCGACCGCCGTGAGGCGCCCCAGTACTTTCCCGAAGCCATACGGTCGGACGCGCCCTGAGCCCCGCGGCGTCGGCTCAGTACATCGAGCGTCGGATCGTTTCTTCCGCTTGCGCTATCGCTTCGGGCGTCCCGACGTGGAGCCATTGACCCTCGAGACGACGGCCGTAAAGCCGGCCCTTGCTGGCGGCGTCGAAGAAATACGGCGCCAGGCGAAAAGCGCCGTCGGGCGCGTCGATGAACAGCTCCGGCTTGACGATCCCGACACCCGCGTAGACGAACGGCGCCACGGCGCGCTCGCCGCGCCGCAAAAGGCGCCCATCGGCCAGCATCGTGAAATCACCCGGCCAGTCCACGCCGATGCTGGTCGTGGTGGCCGCGACGAGCAGCAAGACGTCCATGATTGCCGGATCCCACCGGCCCGCGAGCGCCTTCAGGTTGGAGCGTGGCCCTTCGAGCCAGAAGGCATCGGTGTTGCAAATGAAAAAAGGCGCGTCCCCAAGCACAGGGAGCGCCTTCTTGATCCCGCCGCCCTGATCGAGGAGTCGGCCGCGCTCGTCCGAGATCACGATTCGTGGCTGCTTGCGACCGGCAAGGTGAGTCTCGATCTGTTCGGCGCGATAGTGCACGTTGACGATCGCTCGCTCGAGGCCGGCGTCCTCGAAACGGTCGAGCATGTGATCGATCAGCGCCTTGCCACCGACGGGCACAAGCGGCTTGGGCATCGTATCGGTCACCGGCCGCATTCGGGTGCCGAGTCCGGCCGCGAAGACCATGGCGCTCGATGGCATGGTCACAATGGCATGCGCGGCAGGACGAGGCATCGCCGTCAGGACGGGACGGCCAGGATACTCGGCACGTTCTGCTCGACCCACGACTTGATCCCCGCCAAAGCCGGATGCGCCAGATTCTTGCGCAAATAGGTTTGTAGACGGGGAAGGTGAACGAGATATTGCGGTTTGCGGTCCCGCTTGTCGAGCCGGGCGAAGATGCCGAGGATCTTGGTGGCGCGCTGGGCACCGAGGATCGCATAAGCCTTGGCGAAGGCCGCCATGTTGAAGCCTGCATCCTGCTGGCGCCGCAGCAGCGCGTAATGGCTGAGCAGCCGCAATTCGAGGTCGCCCGGCACCGTCACGCGGGCGTCCTGAAGCAGCGATGCGACGTCGTAGGCCGGGTGGCCCAGCACCGCATCCTGAAAATCGATGACGCCGACGCGGGCGAGGCCGTCCCGCTGTGACAGCCATAAGAGGTTCGGCGAGTGATAATCGCGCAGCGTGAGGGTGGCCGGCGCGGCGAGAATGTCGGCGAAAGCCTCCCGCCACAGCGAAACGAAGCCGGCCTTGGCGCCGGATGGGACCATCACCTTGGCGACGTGGGGCGCGTACCATTCCGCCAGCAGTTCGACCTCGATGCTGAGCGCTTCGATGTCGTAAGACGGGATCTCGTAGGTGCCGCCGTCACCGTCGGGCACGCTGGCGGGCGGCGCCTGGGCATGCAGCCGAGCAAGGACGGCGATGGCTTCGCCGTAGCGCTCCGGAATAATGCCGTTGTCGTTGCACAAGGTCTCGGTGCCGAGATCCTCGATGATGGCCAGCCCTGTCGAGGTGTTGTGCGCGAAGATGTCGGGCGCCGTGATGCCGAGATCCCGCAAACATCCGTCGATGGCGAGATAGGGGCGGATGTCCTCGGCCAGATGCGCGATCGCGCTGTAGGGCTTGCCGAAGCGGATCGGCGGTCCGTCCGGGCGCGGCGGCGAGATCATCAGGATCGCCTTCGACCCGTCCGGCTTGATGAGACGTTCATAGGCTCGCGTCGAAGCGTCGCCCATCATGAAAGTTCGTTCCGCATCGAGGAAGTCGGCGGCTTCCAGGATGCCACGCACGGCTCGTGACAGCGTGAGGCGCTGGCCGAAAGTCCCAACGCCGGTCACGGCTCCGAGGCGATACCCGGGCGACTTCTCGCTGTCCGTGTGGAAAGCGATATCGAGCCGGTCGCCGGCAAGGCCGTTGCCGGCCCGCTCCGGCCATTCGACGATGACGAGTGCGCCCTCCGCAGCCTCGTCCCAGCCAAGTTCCGCGAGCTCCGACGGCTCCTTGATGCGGAACAGGTCGGCGTGAACGATGGGAAACCGCGCGCCGTCCTTGATGACGCTCTCGTAGACCTGCAGCAGGGTGAAGGTCGGACTTGGCACCTCGAGCTCGGGATCGCCCGTCAAGGAACGGATGAGCGCGCGCGCGAAGGTCGTCTTACCCGACCCGAGCTCGCCCGATAACGTCACGAGGTCGCCCGGTTGAAGGAGCGAGGCGATGTCTGCGGCGAGCGAGACGGTGGCGCCCTCGTCGGCGAGATCGACGTGCCAGGCCGCGGTGGTACGGCCTTTCTGAACATCGTCGACGGTCATCGCTGTGGACTCCGAGCCTCACGAGAGCGGGATGTCCTCTCAGGCCGATCTGCCGGTGGCAACCCTCTCAGGCTCCAAAGGTGACATCATCCATTTAACCCTTTGCGACCAGCGCGACCTTTTCATCGTGCGCCGGAAAGATGCAAGTCACGGTCGTGCCCTCGCCGGGCGCCGAATCAATGAGCACGCGCCCACCGTGCAGCTCGACGAAGCTCTTGACGATGGAGAGCCCCAGTCCGACCCCGCGGTGGCGGGAGCCGACGACGTTCGAATGGAAACGGTCGAAGACGTGGGCGATGACGTCGTGCGGAATCCCGCGGCCCTGGTCTGAGACCTTGAAGACGATCTCATCACCACGACGCAAGGCCGCCAGCGTCACGGTCTGGCCCGGCGCGGAGAACCCGATCGCGTTTGACAGCAGGTTGAAGAGGATCTGGCGCAGCCGCTTGCCGTCGGCCCAGAAACTGCCGATGTCGGGCAGCACCACCGATTGAAGCCGCAATGACGATTCGGCGAGCCGGTCCTGGATGCCTTCCGTCGCGGAGCGGATCGTCTCCAGCACATCGACGTTCTTCAGGTTAAGCTCGAGGGCGCCGGTGTCGATCGTCGCGAGGTCGAGAATGTCGTTGATGATGGCGTGGAGCGCCGCCGAGGACTTCATGACGTAGCCGACATACTCGCTCTGCCGAGGGTTGAGCGGCCCGACCGTGCCGCCGCCGAGAAGCTGCGAAAAGCCGATGATGTTGG
>CAXTFG010000044.1:0-21262 GCA_964243415.1 uncultured Beijerinckiaceae bacterium
CCCGCTTTACGGGCCGCGTCGGAGGCCTGAAGCCGAACGAGGGCCGGCTCGCCGAGGTGCAGGGCAAATCGACGAAGGGAACGCGAATCCTTCCGGCGACTTCAGCGTCGGACTCCGGGGGCGATCGCTTTGACCGAGCAGCAATTCGCCGACCTCGACTCGAACCAAAGATTCGAAAAAGGCTGGAACGGTCTTCAGACGGCCATTGAGGTGATCGTCGGCTTGATCGTGGTGGCCGGTCTTGCCGGCCTGCTCGGGACGGGTCCGCTGAGCGCGCGTAAGGGCGCTTTCGACAAGGTCCCGCTCGTCATCGATTACCAAGGAATCGTCCGACGCACCGTCCAGACGCAAATGACGATCAAGACAACGGCGCCTCTCGCCAGCGACACGTTGGAGATCGAACTGCCGAACGAGCTGACCGACGAGATCGACGTCGTGAGCACCTCACCGCGGTCGACCGCGATGCGCGCGGAGCGGGACGGGATCGTCTACGTGTTCGCGCTCGGCGCGTCCCGGCTCGGAACGATCACGTTTTCGATGAAGCCCCGTATCCCCGGTTTCATCGACGGCGTCATCAGGAGCGGCGGTGCGCAAGCGCCGCTGAAGGCGCTGGTACTGCCGTGAGGATCTGATGGACATCGTCCTCCGCACGATCCTGCTCTACCTTTTCATCCTGATCGTCATGCGCGTGACAACTCGCCGGATCTTGCGCTCGGCGACAGCGCTCGATCTCGTCGTCATCTTCCTATTCGGCGGCTTTTCGGTGCCGAGCCTGCTGTCGAACGACATGTCGATCACGGGCGCGATGCTTGGCATGTCGACGGTCGCCGGCATGCATTTCGCGCTGTCGCGCCTGCGCATGCGTTATCCGCTCGTCGGCATGATCACGGAAGGCACGTCCGTCCGCATCTACGCTCCGGGAGGCTTCGACGAGAACCAGATGGCGCGCTCGCGCATCACGATGCAGGATGTGGTCGCCGAGATGCGACAGCAGGGTTCGCGAACCCTCGACAACGTCGACGCAATCATCATCGAACACAACGGGTCGATCACGATCCTTCCGAAGTAACGTTATCGAACGAAAACAGTCGATGACGCCGGGCCTATCAGTCGAGGATATTGACGCAAAGATGCGATCTGCGCAGCTCTTGCGAACGGCGCTGTCATGCCGTTGCCGAAAGGAATAACGATGTTCCCGAAATCTATCGCCGGTCTCTGCTTCGCTGCCGTCCTGGCCATTGGAGGTGCAGCGTACGCGCAGACGCCAAACACGGGCACGACCGTCAAGCCCGCCACGAACGCCAAATCGGCGACGACTCCTGGCGCGACCCCGCCTGCTTCGGCGGCGACGGCCGCGTCTGCCAAGGCGACGCTCCTCGACCTCAACTCGGCCAGCAAGTCCGACCTGATCGCGCTGAAGGGCGTTGGCGACAAGCGAGCGGACGACATCATCAAGGGCCGGCCCTACAAGGGCAAGGACGAGCTCGTGCAAAAGAAGATCATTCCGCAGGGCGTCTACGACGGCATCAAGGACAAGGTCATCGCCAAGCAGAAGTAGGCGAAGCTCATAGGCCTTGCACGCAGGCCTTCTTAGGCTTTCTCCTCGCGCCTATATGCTCGTGGTTGCGGGCGAGGGAGGGGCCGGTGCTGGCGAGCGACGATGACATCCTGAGTGCGGCGCAAGCGTGGAAAGAGGCCGGTCGAGCCGTGGCCATCGCCACAGTGGTCGAGACTTGGGGATCGGCGCCGCGTCCGGTCGGCAGCCATCTCGTGGTCGACGAGGAGGGCGCGTTCCTGGGGTCTGTTTCGGGCGGCTGCGTCGAAGGCGACGTCGTGACTGAAGCCGTCGACGTCATCGGCGATGGCGTCGCCCGTCTGCTGGAGTTCGGCGTCGTCGATGAGACGGCGTGGCGTGCCGGTCTGTCCTGCGGCGGCCGCATCAGGGTCTATGTCGAGAGGCTGGACTGATGCGGCTCGCCGATCTTGCCGCCTTCAACGCGGAGCGAGCGGCCCGTCGTCCGGTGGCGCTGGTCACCGATTTGAGCGGCGGTGTGCAGCGCGTGGTCTCGTCGGGCTCGATCGCCGGTGACCCGCTCGCAAGCGAAATCGCGGAGCGATTGCGGACGGGCAAGAGCGGAATCGTGGTTCAAGAAGGTCGCGACGTCTTCGTCACGGTGCAGGCGCCCCAGACCCGTGTCATCGTCGTCGGCGCCGTGCACATATCGCAAGCGATGGTCCCGATGGCGAAGCCGCTCGGCCTCGACCTCGTCATCGTCGACCCGCGGACGGCTTTCGCCACACCGGAGCGCTTCCCCGATGTCCAGCTCTTGGCCGAGTGGCCCGACGATGTCCTGCCGCGGTTGCGGCTCGACGCATTCACGGCGGTGGCGCTGCTGACCCACGATCCGAAGATCGACGATCAGGCGCTGCTCGCGGCCTTGCGGGCGGAGTGCTTCTACATCGGCGCACTCGGATCGCGGAAGACGCATGCGCGTCGGCTTGAGCGGATGCGCGCCGAAGGCTTCGGCGACCACGAACTGGCGCGAGTCCACGCCCCGATCGGTCTCGATATCGGGGCGGTCAGTCCGGCCGAAATCGCACTCTCGATCCTTGGCGAGATCGTTGCCGCGCAGCGACGCAAGCCCAATCGGGCCGAGACACCGCTGGCGGAGGCAGGAAAGGTCGCGTGAAGTTTGGACGCGTAGCGGTCGCCGCCGGAGAAGGACTGATCCTCGCGCATAGCGTGAAGGCTCCGGGCGTCACTCTGCGAAAAGGCGAAGTGATCGATGCCAACCACGTCGTTGCCCTCGAGCGGGCCGGCATCGCATCCATCATCGGCGCGAAACTCGAGCCGGGCGACGTCCAGGAAAACACGGCCGCTCTGCGACTCGCCCGGCATGTGGCGGGCGCCCACACCCATCTCGATCGCGCGTTTACCGGGCGCTGCAACATCCTCGCGGGCGCGCCGGGCCTCGTGTGCGTCGACGGGATGGCGGTCGACGCGATCAACAGCATCGACGAATCGATCACAGTGGCGACGCTCGCGCCGTTCCAGCCGGTTCTGGCGGGGGAGATGGTCGCGACCGTCAAGATGATCCCGTTCGCGGTCGATGGCGCCCGGCTCGGCCGCAGCATGGATGTCAGGGCAGGCGCGGTGGCGATCGCGCCATTCCGGCCGATGCGCGTCGCCGCGGTGTCGACGCTTCTGCCCGGCCTGAAAGGGTCGACCGTGAAAAAGACGCTCGCTGTCCTGGAGGCGCGCCTGGCGATGGCGGGGGCGATGATCGGAAGCGAGACCCGCGTTCCGCATGACGCACGACTACTCGCCGAAGCGATCCGCAGCAGCGACCGGAACGATATCGTCATCGTCTTCGGCGCTTCAGCCATCACGGACCGGCGCGACGTCGTGCCAGTCGCGATGGAGCTGGCCGGCGGTGTCGTCGAGCACCTCGGCATGCCCGTCGATCCCGGCAACCTCCTTCTCCTCGGGCATCTCGTCCGGGACGGCATTCGGATCCCGACGATCGGAGCGCCGGGGTGCGCGCGCTCGCCCAAGGAGAACGGGTTCGACTTCGTGCTGCGCCGCCTTCTTGCCGGCATTCCGGTGAGCGGAGCCGACCTGCGTCGCATGGGGGTCGGCGGCCTCTTGAACGAGATTGCATCCCGGCCGCAGCCGCGGCAGACCCTTGATGGTTGACATCGCGGCGGTCGTGCTGGCCGCGGGCCGCGGTATTCGGTTCGGCGCGCCCAGCGACGATAGCAAGGTGTTCGCGTTGCTAGACGGACGGGCGCTTCTCAGCCACGTCGTCACATCCGCCAAGTCAAGTCGCGCCGGCTTCGTCGTCGTCGTCACGGGACATGCCGCCAACCGAGCGGCATCAGCCCTGAGAGACGATCCACCCACCGCCATCGTCCACAATGCCGACTACGCGTCGGGAATGGCGGGTTCTCTCAAGACGGGCATCGCGGCGCTTCCGCCGTCCTTCGATGGAGCCCTGGTCCTGCTCGGGGATATGCCTCTCGTTGCGAGCGGCACGCTGGATCGTTTGATCGCCCGTTTCAGGCCCGAGGAGGTCGACGCCGTCGTGCCCATGTACCAGTCCCGGCAGGGCAACCCCGTGCTGATCGGGCGGAGCCTGTTCCCCCGCATTATGGCGCTGACGGGCGATGAAGGGGCGAGACGGATCTTGGCCGAGGTGTCGAGCCGTGTCGTCGGCTGCTCCGTCGGCGACCCGGGCGTTCTCGTCGACATCGACACGACCGCGGCACTTTCCGCGCTTACGACTGCGCGCCGCGACAGGTCCTGATTCAGGCGGCGTCGCGCGTCTGCGGCGCGACCGCTGTTTCTTCGCTGGTCTTTTGGAAATCCCACGCGGCCAGGGAGACGCGCTCGTCGATGTCGGCGGCTGACAAGGGCGGGGCGAAGAAATATCCCTGCATCTCGTCGCATCCGAGCTTCTTCAAGAAGTCGACCTGCTCGGGATATTCGACACCTTCCGCCGTAACCGTCAGTCCGAGCGCGTGGCCGAGCGAGATGATCGACTCAAGAATGATCGCGCCTTCGCCATTCGCTTCCATGGATTCGAGAAAGGCCCGGTCGATCTTGATTTTGTCGAAGGCGAAACGGCGCAGGTAGATCATGCTGGAATAGCCGGAGCCGAAATCGTCGAGGCCCATCCGGATGCCGAGGCCGCGAAGCTCCATGATGACGGCTTCGGCCTGCTCCGCATCTTGGATCAGGACACCCTCCGTGAGTTCCAGATCGAGTCGGTTGGGGTCGATCCCGGTGGCTTCGAGGATCGCCTTCACGGTGTCGACAAATCCGCGTTGCCGGAACTGTACGGGGGAGACGTTGACGGCCATGCGCAGCCCGGGCCAGCGCCGCGCATCCTGGCAGGCCCGCCGCAGCACCCATTCGCCGAGCGGGATCACCAAGCCGCGGCTTTCGGCGAGAGGAATGAAATCCTCCGGGGGCACGACGCCGAGCTCGGGATGGTGCCACCGCACCAAGGCCTCGAGTCCCTGCATGTGCCTGCCGCACCGCGACATGAGCGGCTGATAGGCGATCGTCAGCTCGTCGCGCCTGATCGCGCCCCGGAGATCATCCTCGATCGTTTTGCCGAGGTGCAGCTTCTGCTCCATGGCCTTGTCGAAGAATGCGAACCGGTTTCGACCTTCGTGCTTCGCGCGGTAGAGCGCGAGATCGGCCGCCTGGCTCAGCGTCTCGAGGTGATCGCCGTCCTGCGGGCACAGGGCGACCCCAAGCGAAACGGTCACGAAAACCTGGGCCGGTCCCAAATCGAAAGGGGCAATCATCGCGTCGTGGATGCGGTGGGCCATCGCCGCGCATTGCGCGGCATTGTCGAAATTGATCAGCATCAGGGCGAACTCATCGCCGCCGAGCCGGGCAAGGCAGTCGCCCTCGCGGATGATACGCCTCAGGCGCTGCGAGATGCCCATGATCAGACGATCCCCAGCGAGATGACCGTGGCTGTCGTTGACGCTTTTGAAGTTGTCGATGTCGATGGCGATCAGGGCGACCGGCGACTCGTGTGAGCATTGCGCGATCGCGTTTTCGAGGAGTTTGGTGAAGAAAAGCCTATTGGGCAGGTTAGAAAGCGGGTCAACGCCGGCGCGCTGGATCACTTCGGCTTGACGAGCCTCGAGCTGCCCGATCTGAAAACGTGCCTTCCAGAGGAAAACCGCGAGAAGAAAGCTCGAAAGGGGAACGACGACAAGCAGGATTGGTAGCGCCGAATTGTCCGAAGACAACGTCTCGGGCCTCAGCCTGACGTAAAGCAGGGACAGTGCTGGCAGAAGGGCGCAGCCGATCAGCGCCGTCGAAGCGAGCCTCGAACTTCCGCGTGCGGCGTAGGTGGTGGTGGGCGCACCCAAGTGCATCAGGGAATCCGAATTTCGTGCGCCGAGACTGACGCGAGGCGATTAACTTTTCGTGCAAGCCGCAGGGCGTCAACAGGCATCGATCGCGATGCGATCGGTCTTTCAAAGTAGTTTCAACGCCCGGAAGCTCGCGTGACCCTGGCGACCGATCACTAGGTGATCGTGAATGATGACGTCGAGCGCCTTGCCAAGCGTCGCGATCTGCATGGTCATCGCGATATCGGCCGTCGAGGGACTCGGGTCACCCGATGGATGATTGTGTACCAGGATCAGCGCCGTCGCACTCAGCTCCAACGCGCGCCGCATCACCTCGCGTGGGTAGACCGGCGCGTGATCCACCGTGCCCACTCCCTGCACCTCGTCGGCGAGCAGCTGGTTCTTCTTGTCCAAGAACAGAATGCGGAACTCTTCGTGATCGATGTAGGCCATGGTCGCGCGGCAATAGGCGAGGACTGCCGAGGACGAACTGAGGCATTGCCGGCCTTCGATGACGGACAGGGCCAGACGCCGCCCCGCAGCCTCGACGATCTTGATGTCCGTCACCGCTCCTTCACCGATGCCGGCGATTTCGGCGAGGCGCTCAGGCCTCGCCGCGAGTACTTCCGCGAAAGAGCCGAACCGCGCGAGTAGTGCTTTGGCGATTGGTTTGACATCGCGGCGCGGCATGGCGCGGAACAGGATCAGCTCGAGGATCTCGTAATCCTGCAGCGCCGCGTTTCCGCCCCGTCGAAATCGCTCGCGCAGTCTTTCCCGATGGCCGAGAAAATGCGCGTCGGGCTGATCGGGATCGGCGGTCATGTCCGCGGCCCGCTCACGCGAGGGACGTGGCGAGACCGTAAGGTGGCTGATGGAAACCGGCTGGGGAAAAAGTGAAAACCTCGCAGCCGGTATCGGTCACGCCGAGCGTATGCTCGAACTGCGCGGAAAGCGACCGGTCGCGCGTCACGGCCGTCCAACCGTCCGATAGTATCTTCACGTGCGGTCGTCCGAGATTGATCATCGGCTCGATCGTGAAGAACATCCCGGCGCGCAACGTAATTCCCTCGCCTCTGCGCCCATAGTGCAGGATGTTCGGCTCGTCGTGGAACAGACGGCCGAGGCCATGTCCGCAGAAATCGCGGACGACCGAACAGCGCTCGGCTTCCGCAAAGGACTGGATCGCCGCGCCGATGTCCCCTGTCGTCGCGCCGTCGCGCACTGCGGCGATGCCGCGCAGAAGCGCTTCGTGGGTCACCTCGACGAGCCGCTGCGCGCGCCGCGGCGCCTCGCCGACGAGGTACATGCGCGAGCTGTCGCCATGCCAGCCATCGAGGATAAGGGTGACGTCGATGTTGACGATCTCGCCATCTCGAAGCGGCTTGCCGTCGGGCAAGCCATGGCACACGACATGGTTGAGCGAGGTGCAGATCGACTTGCGATAGCCGCGGTAGTCGAGCGGCGCGGGGTAAGCGCCATGGGCGATCGCGAACTCGAAGACCAGGTGGTCGAGCGCTTCGGTCGTGATGCCCGGCTTCACGTGGACCGTCAGCATATCGAGCGCTTCGGCGGTGAGACGCCCGGCCTTGCGCATCCCGGCGAACGCTTCGTCGTCATGGATCTTGATCTGGCCGGTCTTGCGGCTCGGCGCCTCGAGTGCATCGACGAACGTCATGGCATCGCCCCAGAACCACCGCACAGCGTCTTGCCGAGGCGCCAATCTAATTCGTTGCGCTGCGACCGCAAGGGATTGAGGGTCACTCGTCGAGCAGAGGTGGACCGGAAGACCACCCCGCTGCCGATACCTGGTTGAGGAAGAGCCGAAGAATATGGTCCGCGCCGGGTGGTGGCCTCTCCGGGACTCGAACCCGGACGCCTTTTGGGCTCAGCATTTTAAGTGCTGTGCGTCTACCGATTTCGCCAAGAGGCCCGCGGGGTGTTTCCCATTACAGGCGCGCCTTGGCAAATGCCGACGAACTCGCACGTCAGTGGGCGAGCACTTCCACGTCGCGGTCGAGCGTCGAAGCGACTTTGAAGGTCGTCTGGAAGGTTTTGGCGTCGTGGCGAGCGACCGCGACGTACTCGCCTTCGGCGAGCACGAGCGACGGGAAGGCGCCGATGAGTTCGCGGATGACGTCGCCGCCCGGCGTCAGGATCGTGAAGGCCGTGTTCGCGAGAGCCTCGCCGCCGGTCTCGTTGACCAGCTTCAACGTCATCACGGCCGATCGATGCCGCAGCGTGGCGTCGGTGAGCTTACCGCCCTGCACCTTGAGATCCGCAGCGACGACGGAATTCGTCTTGTTGCCGACGCCCGACCGTTGCGCACCCGAGTAGCCCGCCGTATCGAGCAATGTCGAGACGACGTGATAATTGCCCTCGGGTAGTGCGATGAGATCGCTTGCCTTGGCGCCGGCCAGCACCAGCTTGGCTTCGGAATTGCCGGCCTCGGGCACGAAAATCGAGATCGACAGCTTCGCCGGATTGATCGGCTTATCGCCGAGCATGCCGACGACGCGCAATGCGCCGGCATTTAGCACGAGGCGCTCGCTGGAAGCCTGGGGTCCAACCGTCACGCGGCGCATCGCGGAGGCAAGGTCGAGGGCGGCGTGGACGATGTAGGCGCCCTGAGGCAAAGTGACGGCCGGCGCGGCATCGAAAAATTGGGCAACCAACTTGTGCCGCCCCTGCGTATCGGCGCTCTCGTCGAAAATACGCCACTGGATCGGCGCTTTGGCGATCGGCTGGGCATCGTGGGAGGTCAGCACCGCCGAGAGATAAAGCTGACCTTTCTTAACCTCGGCCGGCGGCGTCTGCGTGGGCGCAGCCGGCAGTTTCTCGAGCCCGGGAGCCGGCGCGGTCACGTTCGGCCGCGTCAGGACCACTTGGGCAAAAGACGCCGTCCCAGGCGCTGCCAAAGCCAAGGCAACAAGAAGACCCCGTCTGAGCTGCCGAACCCTGTTCATTGCGTGCCCTTGTGCAGAAGCATACTGGCCGCAGTCGCCAGGTTCGCCCAAGAGAAGGGGTGGAAAGCAAATTCGACGGTGTGATGGCCGGCCGGCACTTCGACGCCTCTGAAAAGGGTGTCGGCCCGGAGTATTGGCGCCGGCGCGCCGTCGACGCGCGCCTCCCATCCGGGATAGGCGAGGTCGTGCAGGACTAGCACGCCGGCTTCGGCGGCCTCGATGTCCACCGAGACCCGGTTGGCCTCGTAAGTCTCGATAGCCTCGCGGGAGCCGAGGGCAGCGGGCGTGTTCCCGAGCAACGTTGCGTCATGTAGCAGGGGGACGTCGGCCTGATCGATCAGGACCTCTCGCCCGACGTCGAAAGATCGGAGGACGCCATCGACCGGTTTGACTCGTGAGGCGAAGGAGACGCGCGGCTCGGACGGTCCCTCCAAACGATAGATGTAGAAGTGGTTGCCGGCGAACATCAGAGTGCCGCGCGGGCGCGGGATATGGCGCGGCAGATCCGCGACAGGTCGGTCGAGAATGAGATAGTCCAAACCGAGCAGCGCCGCGAGGCGGGAATTGTAACCGCGGAACGTGTCGGGGAAGACGCGCAACTTCGGATCGCTGGCGCTCTCCGCGACACCGACGGCGTGCTCGTAATCGGCGATCCGGAGGGGGTTGTAGCCGGCCGTGTCCTCGAACTTGAACATCATGGACGCGTTCTGCCACGAGCCGTCCAGTCCCAGGATCTCCATCCGGGGACGCTCGCCGCGCGACGCACGCTGGTCGAGCTCGGGCTGCAAGATCCGGAGGCCCCGCACCTGGTCCGGATAGAGGCCGCTATAGGCGCTGTAAGTCGAGGCGGGCTCGGCGTTGAGCGGCGAAGCCGCGTTCGACCAGACGAGTTGGACCGCCGTGGCAGCGACGAGACAGACAGCGACGAGCCGGCGCCGCCCGGGGCTCCGGCCAACGTAGAGCGCCGTCGCGACTGCGGCCGCCAGCAACAAGGACACCGCGACAGTGCCGAGCGAGGCAACGAAATGGCCGGTCTGCCAAGCAAACCCGAGCCCGGAGCCGACGAGCAAGGCGAAGCCGACGATCAGGAACAGAGCGGCTCCGAGAGCCAGAACCAATGAGCGCGAGCGGCGCGGCAGGCCCTCGGCGACAAAGAGGTGCAGCAGGTATCCGCTAAGAAGCGCGAGGCCGATGTTTGCGATGAACGTCGCATCCGCTGGGCGCCTATAGAGGTCGACGCCGGGCAGCCAATCAAAAGCTGCGGGGAATAACGGCGTGAACCGTCCGCACGCATAAAGCAGCGAGCCTGCAACGAGCAGCAGGAAAAAACGAGTGCCTCGCTCATACAAGCGCGACCCGGCGAGCCCGTGCCAGAGCAAGAGAACGACGGGCAACGTTCCCGCGTAGAGGTAATCTATCGTGCGGTCTGTCCAATCGTTGCCGGCCGCGGTCGCCGCGCCGGGACCCCAGTAGTCATAGACGCTGTCGAGAGAGCCGAACACGTTGGGGGCAAGCAATGTCAGGAGGTTGACCGGGTTCAGCGAACCCGCCAGCGCCATGCCGTAGGCGATGCCGGGCCGGTTGGACCCTTGCAGAAACTGCAGCGTCAGCAGGATGGGAACGGCCATGATCGCGACGGTGATCCCGGCCGCAAGCACGATCACCCCCGCACGGGTCCGCAGGAATTCGAAAGCGCTCCGAGCGCGAAAAGCTTGCCAGAGAACGGAACCGGAGAGCGCGATGCACAGGAGATAGGCAACCTGATCCCGACCGAGCGCCATCAACGCCGCGGATACCCCGGCAACGATAGCGAGGCGAAGCGACCGTCGTTCGAGCGCCGCAAGCAGGCTCCAGAGCGCCAGCGGGAAATAGGAATACGAGACGATCATGCCGGTATGCTGCAGCCGAGAGGCTGCAGAGCCGCCAAAGACGAAGACCAGGGCCGCCAGGAGCGCGCCGACAGGCTGCCATCGCCACCATCGGGCAAGGCCGAGCATGCCGAGCCCGCCGACGACGAGGTGGCACAGGATCATTGCGTCGAAGGCTTGCATCGAGGCGCGGGGTGCGATCAGCGCGAGCAAGGCCAAGCTCGGGGTGAAGATCAGCGACTGCGGATCCGCGACGGCTGGATAACCGGCGAAATGGTAGGGGTTCCAGAGGGGGACGATCCCGTGCCGAAGCGAGTCGCCAAGAAATCGGAACATCGGATAAAAATGGTTCTTCGAATCCCAAGGCACGACAGCGTGGGCGTATTGCCATCGCGCAAACGCCAGGGCGGACGTGGCGATTAGAGCGCTGACGAGGGTCGCCGTGACCTGCCAAGTCCAAGGAGCGACGCGGAGAAGCGCCGGGGTTGAAGGACGGATTCGATGTCCGGCGGCCAGATCGACATCGGCAGTATCGAAAAGCGTCATGCCGACAGCCGTGCTCCTCGGATGCGGCAGGTGCGCCGTCGAGCGGAACTCGCGGCTCTCCCACCACCATTCAAGACGAAGTCCTCATCCGGTGCAGGCTCCGAAAGGCAAATCCAAGGCACAAGCGGCACTCTTTGCCAATCTTATCGTTGTCGATTGATCGCCGCAGCGGGTTTAACCGGCCGTGAATAGGTCGGGTGCACGGCGCACCGGACACTAACATGGCCTTCGCTGTCCGTGCGGGGTTGAGAGAGAGTTGCTTCGTATGCTGTTTTATGAGCCCAAAAGCCGCGACGCGACGCTGCTTCGGCATGATCCGTTCAAGGCGATCATCGCGCCCCGGCCGATCGGTTGGGTGACCACGCGGTCGAAAAACGGCGCTGTGAACCTAGCTCCTTACTCGTTCTTCAATGCCTTCGCCGACCGACCTCCAATCATCGCTTTCTCCTCCAGCGGCTACAAGGACTCAGTCACCTTCGCGGAGCAGACCGGCGAGTTCGTCTGGAACATGCCGACCTGGGCGCTTCGAGACGGGATGAACAAGACGGCGGCACCTCTCGAGCAGGGTCGCAGCGAGGCCGAGTTCGCCGGTCTTGACCTCGCGCCGTCCCGCCTTGTCGCCGTTCCCCGGGTCAGGGCCAGCCCGGCCGCGCTGGAATGCAAAGTCATCGAGGTGAAACGCCTGGTCGATCGTCACGGGACGGCGCTGGACTACTGGGTCGTCTTCGGCGAGGTGGTCGGTGTTCATATCGATCCCGCCTTCATCAAGGACGGCGAGGTCGATATCACCGCGATGGCGCCGATCGCCCGGTGCGGCTACATGGATTATGTCGTCGCCGACCGGGTGTTTCAAATGGAGAGACCGCCGAACCCGGCCGAAGTAATAGGCTCTTAAGGGACATCCTTTTTTAACCATGATCTGCGATTTTCGAGATGTCTCGAAGCTCTCTCGCAGTCGGCGTCAAATGATCATCGATCGATTTCAAGTCTGGGCGCGCACAGCACCCGCCAGCGGTCGCGCCGACGGTGTCAGAGTTCTGGCCAAAGCCTTCCTCTACTCAGACCTCGGCACAATGCGACGCGAAGCAATGAGGCTTCTGACTGAATTCCTGGATGATCCATCTCCTCTCGTCAGGCGCGCCCTGGCCGAGATGCTGGCGAGTGCCCCTAGTGCGCCGCACCACATCGTCCTCACGCTTGCCGACGATCAGACGGAGATCGCCGCCATCGTGCTCGCCCAGTCTCCTGTCCTGACGGACGCGGAGCTGATCGACTGCGCGGCATCCGGCGACGAGGCCGTCCAGGTCGCCATCGCCTCGCGGGCGGCCTTGTCGGAAGACGTCGCCGCGGCCCTTGCGGAAATCGCGATGCCAGCGGCGGTGCTTGCGCTCGCGGGAAACAGGGCCGCAGCGCTCCCCGCCTTCTCGATACGGCGACTTGTTGACCGCCACGGCGACGACCCGGCGATGCGGGAAGCGTTGCTCGCGCGCGACGATCTACCCACCTCCGTGCGCGTCGACCTCGTGGCCGCGACGACCCGCGCGCTCGCGATTTTCGTGACGGGGCGCAACTGGATGTCGGAAGACCGCATGAAGCGCGTCGCCACGGAAGCGCGCGACAAGGCTGCCGTCACCATCTCCGGCGTCCGATGCTCCTCGCAGCACGAGTTGGTCAAGCATCTGCGGCGCAAAGGGCAGCTGACGGTCGGCCTCGCCTTTCGTGCCATCCTCAGCGGCCGCCTCGAACTGTTCAAGGTCGCGCTCGCCGAGTTGTCGGGCGTGGACCTCGCGCGGGTCGACGGGCTTACCCAGCATTACGACGGTGCCGGCTTCGCGGCGGTGTATCGCAAAGCGGGTCTCCCGGGTGATCTTCTCCCCGCCTTCCGCGCCGCCCTCCGCGCCATGCAAGAGGCCGGAACGATCGGCGGCGCCAGCCTGTCGCTCGTCGCGGTCGAGCAGGTCCTGACGGCGTGCGCCACGATCAATCATGGCGAACTCGACAAGCTTCTCGTCATGCTGCGCCGCTTCGAAGCGGAGGCCGCGCGCGAGGAGGCACGGATCGCGGCGGAGCCTTCCTACAAGCTCGCCGAGGCGGCGAAGCATGCCGAGCCGCTGCTGTTGCGGGACTTCGACGATCTCGACGGTCGTCAACCGGCTCGTCTCGACCTGAGACGACCGGCGAAGCGACGTCAGCCGGTGTCCTACGAGATCGACATGGCGGCGATCGAGACGCTGCTCTGTGCCGCCTAACGAGGTTCGGGTGATTAGGTTTGGACCATGAGACGGGTCGCCTGCGCGTAGTAAAGGTGCGCGATCGTCTTGATATCGATGATCTCGCCACGTTCCACCATCGCGATCGCCTCCGGGAGCGTCGTCTCGATCACCTCGATGTCTTCGCCCTCGTTGACAAGACCTCCGCCTACGGTGACACGGTCCTTCGCCGTGTAGGGCGCCACGAAATAGGTCAGCCGTTCCGAGAAGCTCCCAGGTGAGGAGTAGGCTTCAAATAGTCGGCGCGGCGCGCTGGTCAGCCGTATCCCGGTCTCTTCTTCGGTCTCCTTCACGATGCGCGACAGAGGGTCGGCGCCCTCGAGCTTGCCGGCGCACGTCTCGATCAGGCTCTCGGCGCCCTGCTTGAGAAAAGCCACGCCGCGGAACTGCCGGATTAGGATGATGGTCCCGCGTTCCCTGTCATAAGGCAGGATCGAGGCGCCGTCCCCCGTGTCCAGGATTTCGCGCGTGAGTTCGTTGATGTCGCCATCACGCCGACGGCGCCGGAACACCATCTTCTCAAATTTCCCGAAGCCGTGGTGAATCGTCTTACGCTCGATGATCTGCGTCGTATCGCTCAAAGCCGACGATCCCTAGTAGCCGAATTGTTCGAGGAGGATCCGTTCATCGAGCGACGTGCCGGGGTCGTGGAGCAGGACGAGACCGATCGCCAGATCCATGGCGATCTCGACGCGAACGACGTTGCGAACCTCGAAATGATCGGCGACCGCCGAAACCGGCCGCTTCGCTGTCTCGAGAATGTCGATCTCGACCTTTGCGCTGTCGCGCAGCAGGGCGCCGCGCCATCGTCGTGGCCGGAAGGCGGAAATCGGGGTCAGCGCCATGAGCGACGTGTTCAGGGGCAGGATCGGACCACCGACGGAGAGGTTGTAGGCGGTCGAGCCGGCCGGCGTCGCGACCATCACGCCATCGGCGACGAGTTCGCTGAGCCGCTCCTTACCATCGATTGTGATCTTGAGCTTAGCGGCCTGAAAGGTTTGACGCGACAGAAACACCTCGTTGATCGCACGGCCCTCGTGCGTCTTCCCGGCATCCGTCGTCGCCAGCATGGTGAGAGGATGGATCGTCGAGGGCAGGGCGGCCTCGAGCCGCTCGATCAGATCCATGTCCCGTGCTTCGTTCATCAGGAACCCGACCGATCCGCGGTTCATCCCGAAGATCGGGATGCCGGCCCCCATGAAGCGATGAAGCATCTGCAGCATGAGCCCATCGCCGCCGAGCGCGACGACGACGTCGGCATCGAGTTCGGAGGCATTCCCGTAAATAGCCGTGAGGCGATCGCGGGTCGCATCGGCCTCAGGCGTGCCGGAGGACAGGAAGGCGATCTTGCTGAAGCGGTGTCCGGCGTCGTCGCGGGCGAGCATTGAGGGCGACCTTGCGAGGATCATTCCTCTTAGCCGGGCCCGGTATTGAACGCAAAGTGCGCTAGAAGCGCTCGCGGATTGTGTGGTGCCGGCGCCGGGCCCGGTGACGGTACGACAGGGAACCGTCGTAGATGGGCTGGTCCACGAAGAGCTCGATCTCTGCGCGCGAGGGAACGGCGACACAGGTTCCCCCACGACCCGGTTCGAAGCCCGGACTGCAGAAATATTCGACGCTGGTCAGCGATGGCGTCCCGGGCCGGATGGCAAGGGGCGTTACCATCATGGCCTGACTTGCCGAGACGAGGCTCGACAAGATTATTCCCGAAAGAGGGCCGGCGAGGTTGCGCATGGCTGGGGCCTCCGGAGCAGGCGTGCCGTCCTCAACAACTCGGACGTGGTCGCGCTGCGAATCACCGACGATGGTATCCGGGATCATGAACGTTTGCTGCCCCGCAAGTCAGGCCTCCATCGAAGCTCGGCGGGTGTGGTGTCGCCGCCATAGGAGCAAGGAGCGAGCAGAGAGCCCGAGCCACCTACTCGTTCGCGCTTGCCTGGATGTCGAGCTGGTCGAGCAGGGCGAGCGGGTCGCCGAGAAGGGCGGCATCGGCAGCCCCGAGCCCGTTGCGCGTCGTGATGGCAACGTGCAGCGATTTCGGCGCGGCAATGAAGCGGGCAAGCGCCGTCGTGAGCGACTTGAGCTTGGGTGGATCGCCGAGCTGTGCCGGCAGCTGCTTGGTAACCGTTTCGATCAAGCTTTGCCGCTCTTCGTCGACGCTCTTTCCGGCTTGGGCAGCATTATACCGGAGCGTTTTGTCGACCAAATCGCCGTTGCGCACCACGAGATCGGCCCCCTTGAACAAGACGGCGATCATTGAGGCCTGCTGGATGGCGGGGTTCTGCGACACGAGCTTGTCCGACACGTTGCCGAGATCGAGCTTGAGCGCGAGAGAGCCCATCTCGACCTCGCCGATGGCGAACTTGTCGATCGTCAGCACTTCCCGAGACGCATCGTAGCTGCTCGCGAGGTCCGACGAGACGTCGAGATGGGTGTACCCGAGTTCCCTGAGCGGTGCCGCCTGACCATTCTGCGGAATGTCGAAGCCGAGATGACCGATCGACATGGTCGCTTTGGGCGGAAGCCGGCCGACCGTGAAACCCGGTGCGGCATAGCTCATGCGCTCGACGGCGAAAGCGAGACGCTGTGCCGGTTGCCCGTTGTCTGCCGTATTGACATCGACGTTCAGCCCAGCGGCATCGAGCCGATCGAGCGTGGGGACAGAAACCTCTGCTGGATCTGGCGAAATGGGAAAGGTGATAGGTCCCGCTTTCGCGCTGGCCAGCCTGACTGTACCCTGCTGCCCGAAAAAGCGGAGATCCTGCAGCTCGAGCTCGCCGATGGACGAGCCGCCTCCGACGTCCTTCGCCGCGATCCGCGCGACATGAAAGTTGGTGTCGATCGCCGCGCCTGCAGGCGGCGGGACGGACGCGATGTCGTCGATTTCGATCGACCCCACCGCGACTGACCGCAGGAAGTCCTGCAAGAAAGCGTTCGCGGCGGGGTCATTGGGCTTTGCCTGCGCCAGCTCGACACTCCGCGCGCGAAGCCCTCCGCTGAAAGCACGTCCACGGACGCCGTTTTCGTGGACGGCCCCGATGCTGAAAACCTGGTTGTGCGAGACATCCGTCAGCTTGACCGCGTTCGCGACGACAGTGTCGTAGAGGGGGAGCAGCGGTTCGGTACTGTCCGTCCGCGCGGCGCCGAAGACGTGGGCGATCTGGCCGAGGTCGACGCTGGTCAGCTGCAGTCCGCCGATTTCGAGATTGCTGGCGGTCTTGCCGTCCGTAGTGGCAAGGCTGGCCATGCCTGCACTCGCGTTGGCGGCTTTGCCCGCCCTCACATCGGCGAGAAGGATCTGCTTCTGTGTCCAATGCTGCTCGGTCGCGCCGACGATACTGTCGGCGGCAATCTCGGGAATGGTGATGGCGGACGCCGTGAGCTTGCGCAGCCGGGCTTCGAGCGTCTCGCCACTCTTCGGGTCAAGCAGGGCGGCGAGATCGACATTCGTGAGCGTGGTCCCGACGAGCTCAATGTGTTTGATGTGATAGGTGGTCGTCCCATCGACGATGGCGACGTCATTGGCCGTGACCTTACCGCCGTCGGCGGCGTGGGCCGTCGTCGCCCAGCCGAGTCCGACTTGCTCGGTGGGCAGCGTGAGCGCGCCGATGCTGACGCGGACGGAGCCCGCCTCGGCGGCGATGCCGCAGACTGTCAGACGACCGCGAAAGGGGTTGGCCGACAGGCTCGCAATCGCAAGCCCGCGGGCCCCGGCGAGCGCGTGAAGAACGGCGCCACGCGCCCGCAGATCGGCTTCGAAGCTCATCGCGGACAAGGCGAGAGCACCTAGGCTCAGGCACGCGGCAAGCTTGGCGGCGCGACGAGGCATCTTGGTTCTTTCCGGTGGCGCGCCGAGCAGCGATGGAGACGCGCGCGCCGGCATGCCAGCGCGCGGAGGGAGAGCGAGGTTTAGATCGCGAAGCTCGTGCCGCAACCGCACGACGCCGTCGCCTGCGGATTGTGGATCTTGAAAGCCTGCCCCATAAGGTCGTTGACAAAGTCGATCTGCGAGCCGCGCAGGTACTCGAGCGAGGTCTGGTCGATCAGCACCGTCGCGCCATCGAGCTCCAGCACCAGATCGTCGGCCTCGCGATCCGTCACAATGTCATAGGTGTACTGGAAGCCGGAGCAGCCGCCCCCGTCGACGCCGACGCGCAGCGCCGACCCCGGAGCTTCCGCCTTGAGGATGTCCGCCACGCGCCTGGCAGCTGAGGGGCTGATGTCGACGGAACGTGTTGAGGATACGTCGGTCATGTCTACCGTGGAGGTCATGGAAACTCTGGCTGTCGAGGTCACGCAGCGAGGCCTTGCGCGCGGCTGAGTCAAAAGATACGTGCCGCTGAGGTCATCCGCAACAGGGCGCAGCGAGCGCGACGAGGCTTCCATCGTCAATTCTCCGGTAGGCTATGCTTAAGGCGCCTTACGCTGCCGAGCCCCATCGAAGTCTCGGGCGGCTGATCGCCGAGCCCGGCTCGCGAACACGGTCAGAGTTCCAGCGCGACCGCGATCGGATCATCCATTCGACCGCCTTCCGCCGGTTGGCTCACAAGACGCAAGTGTTCGTTCCGCACGAGGGCGACCATTACCGCACGCGGCTGACGCACTCGATCGAGGTCGGACAGCTCGCCCGGGCGATGGCGCGCTCGCTCGGTCTCGACGAAGACCTCGCGGAAGCGGTCGCGCTCGCCCACGATCTCGGACATACGCCGTTCGGACACACTGGAGAGGAGGTCCTCGATGCCTTGATGGCGGGCATCGGCGGCTTCGACCACAACGCGCAGACGATTCGCATCGTGACCAAGCTCGAGCGCCGCTATGCCACTTTCGACGGGCTCAACTTGGCCTACGAGACACTTGAGGGCCTCGCCAAGCACAACGGACCGCTCTTGGAGCGCGACGGCAGGCCCGTCTTCGCTTTCTCGCAGCGCGGCCTGCCGGGCATTTTTCGCGAGGTCGATGCCGAGCGTGCACTGGGTCTCGATCGTTTCGCCGCCGCGGAAGCCCAAGCGGCCGCGCTCGCCGACGACATCGCCTACAACGCCCATGATCTCGACGATGGTCTGCGCGCCGGCCTGTTCACCCTCGCCGATTGCTGCGCCGTGCCGTTCCTTGCCATGCTCCTCGACGACATCGCCGGCCGCCACCCCGGGCTCGATGAAAACCGCACGATCCATGAGGTGACGCGCCGCCTCATCACCCGCTTCGTCGAGGACGCCATTACCGAAAGCGGCGAACGGCTGGCCGGGCTCGACAGTCTGGATGCCGTCCGCGACGCCGGTCGGCCGGTTCTTGCGTTCTCGCGCGGTATGGCCGAGGCGGAGTGCGAGATCAGGGCTTTTCTCTGGGCGCACATGTATCGCCATGAAAAACTCGTTGCCATCCGCGAACGTGCCGCATCCGTCGTGCGCGATCTTTTCCTGAAATTCCGTGAGGCGCCACACCTGATGCCGGCCGAATGGGCCGCCAAGGCAAGCCCGCTCGACCATTCCGGCCGTCGCGAGCGCCTGGTATGCGACTACATCGCCGGCATGACGGACCGTTACGCGCTCGCCGAGCACCGTCGCCATTTCGAGACGACACCGGAGTTGCGCTACCGGACGGGCGCGATTTGAGCGCGATGCGCCGGGCGAACGCCGGAGAAGAAGTTTGCCGAGCGGCGAAGCCGCCGGCACTCAAAGTTCTCCTCGATACAAAGCGCTCGTCGCCATCGGCGCCGCGCTCGCTTTACGCTGTGGCGCTTTTCCTCTACGGGCGTTTCGAGTTCTGAGGCTCGACTTGAGGTCGACGCAGCGCGGCAAAGCGATCCATGAACATCTTCGCCATCTTTCACGAGCGGGTATCCGCCATCCTCGGCGCGATCGTCGCCGAGGGACGCTTGCCGGCCGATCTCGACCTGGGTCGCTTCGTCGTTGAGCCGCCGCGCGACCCTGCACACGGAGACCTCGCGATCAACGCGGCCATGGTCTACGCGAGGGAAGCGAAGGCGGCGTTCGCCAACCCGCGTCAGCTCGCGATCGAGCTTGCCGCCGCCCTCACAGAGCTTGACGGCGTTGATCAGGCCGAGGTGGCCGGTCCCGGATTTCTGAACGTCAAGCTCAAACCCGATGTCTTCGCGGTGCTGATGCGGGCCGCGCTCATCGATCCCGCCGGCTTCGCCAAACCGCAGATCGCGCCGGCCGCCGCCGCGACGGTCAACGTCGAATACGTGTCGGCCAACCCGACCGGGCCGATGCACGTCGGGCACGGTCGCGGTGCCGTGTTCGGCGACGCACTTGCCAATCTGCTAATGTTTGCCGGCCATCCCGTTGTCAAGGAATATTACATCAACGATGCCGGCGCGCAGGTCGACGTGCTCGCCCGCTCGACCTTCCTCCGTTATCGCGAGGCGCTCGGGGAAGAGATCGGGGCCATGCCGGAAGGGCTTTATCCCGGTGACTACCTGAAGGCGGTCGGCGCCATGCTCGCCGGACAACACGGTGACCGGCTCAAGACGAAAACCGAAGCCGAATGGCTGCCCATCGTCCGCGCGGCCGCGATCGCGGCCATGATGGATCTAATCCGTGACGACCTCGCCGCCCTCAACATCCGCCACGATGTCTTTTTCTCGGAACGCTCGTTGATTTCGGGCGCGGCCGGAGACGAGGTGGCCGCCGCCATCGCCGCGCTTCAGGCCAAGGATCTCGTCTACGAGGGGCGACTGCCGCCCCCGAAAGGCCAGGCGAACGAGGAATGGGAGGACCGCGAGCAGACGCTCTTCCGTTCAAGTGCCTTCGGAGACGACGTCGACCGGGCTCTGCTGAAATCCGACGGCACCTATACGTATTTCGCCTCCGACATCGCCTATCACAAGACGAAGCTCGATCGCGGCGCCCGCGATCTCATCGACATCATGGGTGCCGACCACGGCGGCTACGTAAAGCGTATGCAGGCGGCGGTGAAGGCGTTGTCCGACGGCGCCGCCGCGCTCGACGTCAAGCTGTGTCAGCTCGTCAAGCTCGTCCGCGACGGCGAACCGGTGAAGATGTCGAAGCGGTCGGGCGATTTCGTCACCCTCCGCGAGGTCGTCGACGAGGTCGGAGTCGATGCCGTCCGCTTCATGATGCTGTACCGCAAGAACGATGCGCCGCTCGAATTCGATCTGGCCAAGGTGCGCGAACAATCCAAGGACAATCCGGTCTTCTACGTCCAGTACGCTCATGCCCGGACGCAGTCGGCCCGGCGCCAGGCGCTCGCGGCGTTTCCGGATCTCGATCCTTCTCCCCTGACGCTTTCGAACGCCGATTTTGGGCTGCTTGCGGACGAAGGGGAAGGTCGGCTGACCCGTCAGGTCGCACAGTTTCCGCGAATCGTTGAAGCGGCGGCGAAGGCACATGAACCGCACCGACTCGCGTTCTACCTCTATGATCTCGCGTCTTTATTTCATGCGCACTGGACCAGGGGCAAAGATCAGCCACAATTACGTTTTGTTAATGAAGAAAGTAGAGAAATGACCTGTGTGCGTCTTGCCATGGTTTCGGCTATCGGCGGTGTTATTGCGACAGGTCTGGGCATCTTGGGGGTGTCTGCGCCGCTCGAAATGCGCTGACGACGCGAGGCCTGGACCGACCGAGCACCGGTCGGCAGCGGCGTAATGCGTAAAACGACGGCGTCGAGCCGCGCGAGGTCTGAGTATGAGCGAGCCCGTGGTGAAGCAGCGCCCGACGATCGATCTCGACGATTTCGAACGCCGCATGCGCGG
>CAXTFG010000045.1:0-21194 GCA_964243415.1 uncultured Beijerinckiaceae bacterium
AAGATAGACGTAGTCGTAGGTCTTCGCCCAGTCGTGCCAGTAGCTGGTGTCATCGGGGCTGCGGCCGACCGCATCGAGCACGAGCTGATCGACGGTGGGCGGCGTCCCGTCCTCGGTGTCGACGATCTTCCGGTACTCCGGCCGGACGTGCATGATCTGCTTGCCGGACGTCGTGAAGGCGGTCGTGATAAGAGCCTGGCGCTCGATGATCGCCAACGACACAGCGTGCACGAGGCCGAGATGTTCGACCTCGTTCGGCATATTCGAATCCGTGTAGGCGATCAGGATCTTCGATCCTTTGGCGATCTTGCGCAGGGACTCGCGCAGCTCCATCGTCGCCGGCGCCGCATTGGCCCAGGCGAGATCCACTTCGGCGACCCGCGCCGCGAGCAGACCGAGCGTTCCGACCAGGAAAAGGCGACGCAGGTTTTCGTTCAGAAACTCGATGCGAAAGCAAGCGACAGCCATGAAGGCGAGGGCGATCGGCAGCCGCTGGTCCGCGAGGTAGCTCGCAAACAGCATCCGGGGCAAGGCGACGTAGATGAGGCCCCCCACGAGCAGGAGCAAGGCGAGAAACGGATGCACGCGCAGCATTTTCATCCGCATGGCCCAGACACCGGCGATAACGACCGCAAAGGTGAGCGCGAAAGCCACGATGTCCGAATAGGTCTCAATGACGAAGAGCAGGCCGTCGAGCTTGCCGGTCGGTTCCCAATCCCACTCCTCAGCGTGCCCCCAGGTTGAGCTGGTCAGAAGGAACCCGGCCAGAGGCAAAAATGGGAGGCCGGCGCAGCAGAACTTAAGAAAACGTTGAAGCCAGGGCGAACGCTCGACGGAGACAGCGAAATACACCTCGAAAGCGAGCAGCCCGAGCCCGTAGACACCGACGGCGAAGAGGTGACTCAGGTAGAGGAGAAACGCGAAGACGGCCGAGATGAGGTAGCGAGCGGGCCATGACCTCTGTCGCAGAGTTACCCAAGCCGCGAGACCCCACAGCGCCAGCCCGATCCCGAAGAAGTAGTTCATGATTCCGATCAGGAACATGTAGTTGTAGAGCAGCGGGAACGCGACGAGCGGCAGCATCGACCAGCGCCCGAAGAGAGCGCGATTGAGCGCGAACGTGCCCGACATGATCAAAGCGAAGATCGTCATCGTGAAGATCTGGCTGGCCAGATACACGTTCACGACCTTGGCGATCCAAGGGACGACGATGTCCATCATCAGGTTGGGCAGGATCTCCCAATCGATCTCGTAGTACTTGGCGAGATTGGCGTTCTCCCCGTGGTCGGAGAGGACCTGCATGCGCGAGACGTGGTTCGCGTAATCCTCGAGCGGCGGCAGCGGATGGGTCAGGAGCGGAATGATCGAGACCAGGAGGAAGACGAGGAAGATGACGAGCGCCTGGGCCGCCGTACGCTCGCGCCGGTTCGCCACCGGCGCTGAAGCCGATCTTTCGATGATAAGGGCGTCGCTGGTCATCGCCTGTCCCGTCGCCAAGCGGCTTCGCCCCGCTCGCATCCCAGATCCTGCCGGCAAGGATTGCCTTCGGGTCGAGGCCGATTAGCACGGGAGCGCTCCCGCCACTATCGACACAGATCCGAAGTCTATCGTGTGTGGCCGACGGGTCATCCTATACCCGCCGTTTCTGAACGGAAGCTGAGAGATCCGACCGTTCTCCGAGCTTGGTGGACGAGAACGACGCCCGCGGGCTTCGACCTGACCGATAACGCGAGAAAGCGAAGGCTGTAACCGCTGACGGAACCGGTTCGGGCGCCCTTGGCTTCATCAACCACGTGGGTGACGCCGTCGCACCTCGCCTGGATTGACCCATGCGTTTGTTCTCCTGCCAGAACTGCTCGCAGATCCTCTTCTTCGAAAATACGCGCTGCGAGCGATGCCTGCACACGCTCGGGTTCTGGCCCGACACGAGCGTCTTGAGCGCGCTGCGGCCGGCTCCCGACAGCGTCGGCGAGACCTGGACCGCGCTCGGCGTCGATAGTCGCCCTTTCCGCCTGTGCGCCAATGCCCGGCACGGCGTCTGCAATTGGATCGTCGACGCGGGTACGGGCGAGCCGATGTGCGCCGCCTGCCGTCACAACCGGGTCGTGCCGGAACTCGGAACCTCCGACAATCGGCTCTCGTGGCTGAAGATCGAGAACGCGAAGCACCGGCTCTTCTATACCTTGTTCCGGCTCGGGCTCGTGCAAAGCGTCGACATCGGAGGCGAGAATGAGCCTCTGACGTTCAAGTTCATGGCTGACTATCCCGATACGCCGGGCCCGAAGGTCATGACCGGCCACGACAATGGCGTCGTCACCATCGCGCTCAGCGAGGCCGACGACGCCGAGCGGGAGAAGCGTCGCAAGCTGATGAACGAGCCTTACCGAACGCTGATCGGGCATTTCCGCCATGAGGTCGGACACTATTTCTGGGACAAGCTCGTGCGCGACGGCGGCCGGCTCGGCGAATGCCGCGCGGTCTTCGGCGATGACCGGGAAGACTACCAGCAGGCGCTGAACCGCCACTACCAACGAGGCGCACCTGTCGATTGGCAATCGAACTACGTCAGCGCCTACGCGACAAGCCATCCCTGGGAGGACTTCGCCGAGACGTGGGCGCATTACCTCCACATCGTCGACACCCTCGAACTGGCCCAGGCCTACGATCTGCGGCTCGCACCAGCGGTCGACAGGGACGGCGAGTTCAACGTGTCCTACGATGCCGACCCCTATGACGCGCCGGATATCCAAGCGCTCATCAAGGTCTGGTTGCCCGTCAGCACCGCCCTGAATACGTTCAATCGAACGATGGGAAAGGATGAACTCTACCCGTTCATCCTGTCATCCGGCGTCATCGAAAAACTGGGCTTCATGCATCGCCTGCTGCGCGAGGCAACGACGCCACAGGCTCCAATCGTCGCTCGCTGAGGTCGGCGAGCGCTCAGGCGTCGATCCCGAAGAGGGACAGGATCCGGTTCGGCTTCCGCCTGGAGAGAAGGCCGAAATCCAGCGCGATTTGCGTGCTCGCGGACATACCCGCCGGTAAGAAAAACGGTGCCGGGGGCGCGGTGTCGTCGACCGGCATGCCGTGCCCGAGGCCCGGAAGCATGTAATCGGTCACGCATTCGCGGCCCTCGATATCGCGCCAGATACGGCGCGTTGCCGGCCCGATCTGCTCGACCGACGGGCTTTTCGCGCCGACCCCGTGAACGTTCGTCCACTGTTTGACGAGCTCGCCGGCGTTGATTGTCGCGACGACCCTGTCGGCGTTGCCATACCAGATCGAAATTCGCGGCCAGGGGCCTTGATGGCCGGAAGCCTCGCGAACGAGGTTGCCCCATCGGCTCGCATCGCGCGCGCGCCCCACGACCATCGCGTCGAAGGCCTCGGCTGCGGTCGAAGCGGCCCCATAGGGCAACCCGGCGATGATCGCACCGCCCGCGCACAGTTCGGGATAGGTCGCCAGAAAGGCGCAAGCCATCGCGCCGCCTGCCGATAAGCCGGTCACGAACACGTCGCAGGCGTCGAGCGAAAGCGCGCCGACCGCCCAATCGATCATCTGCTTCAGCGACTCGACTTCGCCGCCGCCTCGCGTGGTCTGATCGGGCCTGAACCAGGAAAAACAGCCCTGCTGATTGTTGCTGGATTTCTGCTCGGCGTAGATCAGCACGAAGCCGTGCGCTTCGGCGAGCGTCGACCAGCCCGAGCTGGCGTCGAAGGCGTCCGCTTTCTGACTGCACCCATGGAGCACGAGGACGGCCGGGCATCGTCGCTGCCGCTTGCTGGGCTCGAACACGAACATTCGAAGATCGCCTGGATTGTCGCCAAATCCAGCAATCTCCCGAAGCTGACGAGACCGCGCGGCCCGCCCGCCCATGCCGTGGCCTTCGTCGCTCGGAAGCGAAGTCATCCTTACGTCCTTTGCTGCCAGTCAGGTTGCGCGCATTTTGCTGCGCTGCAACATGAACGCCGCCTGAGTGGCAGTGTTCCGAGCGTGGAAGCTGGGGCTTCGGTCTAGTTGTCCGCCTTACGGGAGTACGAAGGAGTCATGAGCTTGGTGTCTCACTGGAACGATGTGCCCGCCGACGCGAGCTCGCGTGGCGTGATCAGGCAAAAGCTCGGAGGCGTGCACGCTTTTTGTTGGTCCGGGTCGATATCAAGGCGGGGGTGAAAAGCGAAAGACACTCTCACCCTCACGAGCGGTCGTGCAGGTGCTGTCGGGAAGCGGCGAGCTGGAGACGAGCGAGGGCCGCCAACCGTTCACGGCGGGCAGCCTCTTCCATTTCGCCGCCGGGATTTGGCACGCTGCCGAATTCAGCACTGACACCGTGCTGGTCGAAACGAATATCCAGTCCTGAGCCCTCGTCGCTCAGTGCTGAAGGTCACTGGGCAGTTTGCCGCCGTTCGCGGCGAACTTCGTCATGACCTCTTTATGCAGCCAGATATTCATCGCCGCCGAATCGTCGGTGCTTCCCGTATAATTCAGCTCGTGGGCGAGTTCTTTGCGGGCTGAGAGGCTCGAATCCATGTCGAGCAGCTTCATGAGATCGACGATCGAGTGGCGCCAATCGAGCTTCTGTCCGGCATGGCCTTCCATGCCGTCGAGAACCTGCGCGACATCGACCGATGCGCCGCCTGCGCTGGGCGTCGCCGTCGACGTGCTCATCGACCCGGAGGTGTCGGGCGATGGTTGCGCGGGAACCGTGGGCGGTGCGGACCCGCCCGATCCCGTGTTGGCGGTTTGCGCGCTGGCCGGTGTCGAAGGGGCGGCGCTCGAAGGCGGGGCGTCACCGTGATGACCGAAAACCTTGGACATGATCGTACCGAACAAGCTCATGGCGTCTCTTCCTCAATTGCTTTCGCGTCCAAGCAAGCGGCCGTTTTCCGGAACCGGAAACGCCGACGCGGTCGGACGCGGCGATCAACGCGCGAATGACGGCAAAGCTGCCTCACTGCCGATGACGCTTGGTCGAATGGCGACACCCAGTGACGAGCGGTGAGGTACTCAAGGCTGGTCCCTGTTTTGCTGCACGTCGATGTGGGCGAGGGCTGGTGAAGAGATGGCGGATCCCGCAGAGAAGGCGCACGACTACCGCGAAGGTTTCTGCGAAGGCGTGCGCGCGGTCGTGAAAGCCATCGGCGACGATTTGCCCGAAGCGCAGGTGCGTGTGCTCGAGAGATGGGTCGCCGGTCCGCTCGAAGGCTGGCGACATGCCGACGCCGGGTCGCCGCCGCCGCCTCTGCCGATGCTGGACGGCGCCTAGGCTTTGGCGAACCCGGCCCAGGTTGCGAAAAGAAGCGGCCAGGCGTGGCCTTCGTTGCCAGGCTGGCCCAGATTGAACCCGTGCCCGCCTGAGCGAAAAACGTGCATCTCCACGGGAACGTGAGCTTTCCGCAGGGCTGAAAACATCAGAAGGCTGTTTTCGACGGGAGCGATCGGATCATCCGTCGCGTGGACGAGGAAGGTCGTCGGCGCGTCATCCGTCACATGGAGGTCGACCGACCATTCGGCGCTCATTTCCAACGTCGGACTTGGCCCGAGCAGGGTGAGGGTCGAGAGCTTGGTCCGGTTTGGTGGCATCATCGTCAGGACGGGATAGATGAGGCCGCTGAAGTCGGGCCGTGCCGACCGCTCGTCGGCAGCGTCGACCGCCCTATACAGGTCCGCGTCCGGGCGCATCGAGGTCATGCCGGCGCAATGCCCGCCTGCGGAATAGCCGATGATGCCGACCTGCGACTCGTCGAGCCCGAGTTCGTCCGCCTTCGCCCGAATGAGACGCATCGCCCGCTGAGCGTCCTGAAACGGAGCCAGCAACGGCCAGCCATCGTTGGGCAGGCGGTAGTACAGGATAAAGGTCGTAACGCCGTAGTCATTCAGCCAGTCAGCCGTCGACTGCGCTTCTTTTTCGACGCCGATGCGCCGGTATCCACCCCCACCGAGGATGAGGACCGCTGCGCCGTTCGTTCGCGCCGGGCGCTGCATGATCATGCGCGGAACGACGACATTGCTGACATCGCCGCTTGCGTTGAGATGTTCGACGCCACCCGGCCCAGGACCTCCCGGCGGCTTGTTCGGCCACAGCGGGATGGTCGTGGACGGCGTGCTCACGCCTTTGACCTGTTCGGCGCGGGCGGGAGCAATGGTCGCTGTCGCCGCAGCTCCAAAAACGACATCGCGTCGATGAACGGGCGGCAACTAACTCTCCGGACGCTCCTGATCAAACGTTTGCACGACGTCCGGTCGCGCGCAAACCTCAATGCAAGGACCGCGCGACGATCGACGCGCGGCGAGCGACAGACATCGCCTCCGCGCGACTGCGACCCGCCAGGCGGATCAGGCGGCGACCTTGGTCTTGGTGGCCTTGCGTGCGGGTGCCGCTTTGGCAGGGCGTGGTTTGGCTGCTTTCGCCATCTTGGTTACAGGGACGCCCGACTCCCCCATCACAGACTGCTCGGCCGACAGCCAGTGCAGGTCGGCGAGACCTTCCTCCATGCCTGCGGCCACCCACATTTCGTAGGCGCGCTCGCGGACTCGTTGCTCGAAACCGGTATCCATCGCGAAACCTCTGCTCATCCCCAAAGGATCGATACTGACCCGAGACCACCAAGCCAAATCTTGGTTAAGCAAAAGTTAAATTCATCAAACGTTACCAAACGCGTCAAAAGTGCTCGGCATCGGCATCGGATCCAGCGAATGCCGATGCCTATATAATAGACGCGCCTTGCATTAAAATAGGTCCATGCGCAGTTCTTTGCTCAAGCGATACTCTCGACACAAATATCATCGCGGAGGTCATTACATGTGAGATTATAAGCTTGAGAGCAGTAATCCTATTTGTGTTACGGCGTTCTCCGCAAGATTGGCCGAGCTAGACCCTGCAATTTGGTGCTCGAAATAGGTCTGGCTTCTCCTTGCGCATCGGCTTGCCTGGACGCGCTGCTCGAGCAAACGACGTTTTAGCGCAGAGCCCCATTTGTATCGTCCGTTGTCTTTCAACGCGGCCGCCACCTATGTCCCAATCGCACCGGCATGGAACTTCGTCCGATGATGTGCTTAGGACGAGCGTCCATAGTCTCGTGAAGCGAAAAGGAATGGTTGTCCGATGGCGTGGCCTTGGCCAATCAGCGGAGTGAATATCGTGAACGCGATGGCGTTCGGCCGCGACGTCGATGTCGTCAGGGATAACCGTTTCGCCGATGGTCGGCGGGGCCTTCTCGACGTCTACATGCCCCGCAACGCGCACGAAGCGCCTCTGGCGGTGTTCTTCTACGGCGGCGGCTGGGAAGACGGAACGAAGGAAAACTACCGGTTTGCCGCGATGGCCTTGGCGCAACGCGGTATCGTGACCATGGTGCCGGACTACAGGCTCTATCCCGACGTCCGCTTCCCCGATTTCATCTGCGACGGCGCGCGCGCCGTGCGATGGGCGCGTCGCAACGCTCCCGAGTTTGGCGCCGATCCGGGACTGATCTTTCTCATCGGCCATTCCGCCGGCGCCTACATCACGGCCATGCTCACCCTCGACAAGACTTGGCTCGATGCGGAAAGTCTTGCAGCGCTCGCCGGAACCGTCGGCCTCGCCGGACCCTACGATTTCTTGCCGCTGGTCTCACCATCCCTGAAGCGTATCTTCGCGCCGGCCGGGGGTGACTTGAGCTCGAGCCAGCCGGTCACGTACGCGCGTGGCGATGCTGCGCCCCTGCTGCTCCTGTCCGGACTGGGCGACACCACTGTGAGACCGGAAAACAGCCGGCGCCTCGCCTCGAAGATCCGCGCCCTCGGTGGCGCGGCAGACACGCGTTTCTACAAGCATGTCGGCCACACGACGGTCATGGGCGCCTTTTCGCCCCTCATTCGTCCGCTCGCGCCGAGTCTCGCCGATACGCTCGCCTTCGTGCGCGCGCGGTGCGGCGCGTTGCGTCCGAGACCGGGCTCACCTCAATATTTCCGGTCGAGCCGTCTCGCCTGAACCGTTCAGAGATACGGCATCATCAGCCGGACTGCCGCGTCGCGCAGGCGCACGGGCAGGGAGCGCTCCCGGAGCTGCTTGTTGGTCAGCGGCGCGCCGCGGTGGCTCGTCACGAAATGCTGCAGGCGCTGGGCGATCGCCCGATCGTAGAGTTCCATGCAGAGCTCGAAGTTCAGCCTGAAGCTGCGCATGTCCCAGTTCGAACTGCCGATCAGCGACCATTCGCCATCGATCACCATGATCTTGCTGTGCCGGAAAGGCGGCGGACCAAGCCAAACGTTGACGCCGTCCTTGAGCATGGAGCCGATATTCTGGCGGGCTGCCCAATCGACCAGGACGTGGTTGCTCGCCGCCGGGATGACGATGTGCACGACGACGCCGCGCATCGCGGCGAGCGAGAGGGCCGTGGTCAGCCGTTCGTCGGGCAGGAAGTACGGCGTCATCACGTAGATGCTGGCGCGTGCGCACGCGACCGCCTGAAGCACGCAGAATTCGATCTTCTCGACATCCTGGTCAGGTCCCGAGGTGATCACGCGCGCCTTGGCATGACCCCCTGCCTCGAGCGCGGGATACCAGGCCGGGCCGTCCAGCTCCTCGCCCGACACGAAGGCCCAGTCCTCGGCAAAGGCGTCGACGAGTTGGGCGACGACGGGCCCCACGACCCTGAAGTGCGTGTCCTGGACCGGCGACTGCGGGTGCGATGCAAGGACATTCTCGTCCGCTATATTGATCCCACCTGTGAAGCCAACCGAGCCGTCGACCACCAAGATCTTCTTGTGAGAGCGTAGGTTCACCAGCGGCATGCGCCACGGCCAGGGTGAGTGAAGGAAGCGTCCGGCACGGATGCCGGCCCCGAGCAGGGCGTGGAAGGCTCGCGACAGGATCCAGCCGCTTCCCACGCCGTCGACGATGGCGCGGACTGCCACGCCCCGCCGCTGTGCCGCCGCCAGGGCGGCAATGAACCGATGTCCAACGACATCGGTTCGCATGATGTAGGTGGAAAGACCGATGCTGGCGCGCGCCGCCTCGATCGCCGCGATCATGGCCGGAAAGGCCTCATCGCCGTCCTGGTAGATCGTGACGTCGTTGCCGCTTTCGAGAGACCGCCGGGACACGCGGCTGATGCCCCGTTGCAGCGGCTCGAGATCGGCGCGGTGGGCGTTCTCCGAGGGGGTGTCCTCGCTCGTCCGCGGCCGCTGACGCTTCTGCAATTGCTGCGCTCGGCGCCGGACCCGGTTGATGCCGAGAACGACATAGAGAAAGCCGCCCGTAAAAGGCGCCAGCCAGACCAGTCCGATCCAGCCAAGCGCCGCGCCGACGTCGCGCTTGTTGAGGAGCAGATGAATTGTTGCCCACAGCGCGATGGCAATGTGCAACGGCAGGAGCACGAAACGGAAGTGGCCTTCGAGAAGGTAGAGTGTCGACAACCCGGCCCGCTCCCCCAACCGGCGATCGCACCGGCTCCGAGGCAAGCTACATCGCGGAAAATGTGCGATGACGCCAGCGCGTGATGTAAGGTCCGCGGCGAGACATCGGCTAGGATGCGTCGATGCACATGTTCGATCCCGCCATCCTGACGCAAATCCTCGCGACCTACGGGTATTACGCGATCTTTCTCGTCGTCATGCTCGAAAGCGCGGGCGTGCCGATGCCCGGAGAAACGGTTCTCGTCAGCGCCTCGGTTTATGCCAGCACTCGCGCTGGGCTCGATATCCGGTTCGTCATCCTCGCCGCCGCCTGCGGCGCCATTGTCGGCGATAACATCGGGTTTTGGATTGGGCGCGAGCTCGGCTTGCGTGTTTTGGCTCGATTGGGACCGCGAATCGGGCTCGACGTACGCAAGCAGAAGCTCGGACAATACCTGTTCAAGCGGTACGGCGGCGCCATCGTTTTTTTCGGCCGCTTCGTCGCCCTGCTGCGCACGTTTGCGGCGCTACTCGCCGGGATCAACAGGCTTCGTCCCCTCACCTTCTTCTTCTACAACGCCATGGGCGGTGTCGTTTGGGCGCTTGTGTTCGGGATCGGAGGGTACCTGCTCGGGCAGGGCATCGAGCGGATCGCCGGACCGGTCGGCTACGCCGCTCTGGCTGCGGCGGCGATCGGAGCGGTTATCGTCTGGCGTCTTTACAAACGGCACGAGGCCGATCTTCTCGATCTGGCCGAGCGCGAGATGGACCGGGCGCAGGCGAGGACCGAGGGCGCTGCCTAGCTGAAACGGAAGGGCACGAACTCGCGGCGGTCGGGGTCGACCGTCAGCGTCCGGTCGATCGGGGGCACCGCGCGCGCCGGGCACTCGTGCCGTTCGCAAATCCGGCAGCTTACCCCGATGGGCGTTACCTGCGTCGATCTCAGGTCGAGCATGTCGGCGTAGACCACGTTGCTCGCGTGGCTGAGTTCGCAGCCGATCCCTAACGCGTAATGGCGTGACGGCGCGAGGTGACTCCCGCCAGATTTGGTGACCGCACGGGCGACGCAGATGAAGCGGACGCCGTCGGGCATCTCGGCGACCTGCACCAGCGTCCGGCCGGCGGCCTCGAACGTTTCGTGCACGTTCCACAGCGAACACGTCCCGCCGAAGCGCGGAAACTGGAAGCGTGTCGAGGAATGACGCTTGATGATGTTGCCGCCACGATCGATGCGAATGAAGTAGAAGGGGATGCCCTTGGCGTTCGGCCTCTGCAGGGTGGAAAAGCGATGGCCGACCTGCTCGAAGCTCGTTCCGAAGGTGAAGCAAAGCCGCTCCGCGTCGTAGCGCGCTTTGCGCGCCGCTTCGAGAAAACGCTCATAAGGCATCAGCACGGCGCCGGCGAAATAGTTGGCCAGCGCCAGGCGCGTGATCGCTGCGGCATCCTCCGTGCGGAAATTACCTGACGCGACGATGGTCTGGATGGCGTCGGCCTGCTCGAGGATCCCGATCTGTTGCGCCATCAGAAACGTGGCGGACGAGGGGTCGATGCCTTCGCGCAACCACAACACGCGCGCCTTGCGATCGAGCTGGCGCATGAAGCGTGATTGCGGGTCCACGGCTTTGAACTCGATGCGGATCGAGTGCTTGCTGAAGAGGTAAGCGGCCAATGTGTCGGGCCGGGCCGCGACTGAACCGAACGTTTGCTCCGCAAGGTTCTCGGCGTGCTCATCGAGATCGGGAAAATAATTGCTGCGGTAGTGCAGAAAGTCGCGGACCTCCTCGTAGGGCATGAAAACGCCCGGGGTTTCCGCGTCGGCGTCACGCTCATCCAGAGCATGCAGCTTTTCCCCTGTGCGGCGAAACGCGAGATGAAGGTTGAGGAAGGCGTGCGCGAACCAGGGCACGTTCGACACGATCGTCTTCAGTTCTTGCCCGTTGGGCACCAATCCGGCGAAGACGGGGTCGGCAAGCGCTTCGCGGAGATCGCTGACCAATTTTTCCGAGTCCTCGTGGGCGAACGTGCCGACGTCGATCGAAAAGCTCTGCGCCAACGCGACCATGACCTGGGCGGTCAAGGGGCGCTGATTGTTTTCGATCTGATTGAGATAGCTTGCGGATATGCCGAGCCGTTCGGCGAGCGCGCCTTGGTTTAGCCCGTAGCTGTCCCGCAGACCGCGAAGCTTGGAACCAGCGAAAACTTTCTGTCGCATGGCGGGGTGTAACATTGCAAAATGCGTTTGCAAAGTCTTTGCAATCGCACGACATTCGCCTTTACCAACGACCGATTGACGTTACCTATCCGCCCAAAGTCGGGAGGATAACAAATGCCATTCAAGAGCTTCGAAACCGCCAAGATCGAGGTTGGTAGCACCCAGTCGTCGCTGTACGTCGTCCACTCTGTTCCGCTCATGCGGCTCGGAATCGCGAGTGCGCTGCGTGTCCAAGCCAACCTGAGCGGCGCTTCGCTCATCCAGGGCGCGAGTCTGGCCGAGGTGGCCGACAGCCTGAGGGAGGCACGACGCGGCGATATCATCGTGTGTGATCTCGCAACGTGGTCCGCGCTCGAGAAAGACACGACTGGTCTCAACAATGCCGTGCGCGAACGACGCTTGGCGATCTGCCTCGTCGCTTGTACCGACGATAGCGCCCATCGCATGCTCCAGCTGCGCGGCGTGTCCGGCGTCGTGTCGGCCGAATGCGACGGGTGCGAGTTGGAGGCCGCCTTCAACGACATCGGCGAAGGCAAGACCTACTTCAAGGCCGAGAACCGCCTGTCGCCCCCGACCGGGATGTCCAAACTCTCCAGCCGCCAGATCGAAATCCTCGAACTGATGACGCGGGGGCTGCTCAACAAGCAGATCGCATGGGAGCTCGGCGTTACCGAAGGCACCGTCAAGAGCCACGTGTCGGCGATTCTCGAGAAGCTCGGCTGCGATCGGCGGACACAGGCCATTGCGGCATTCCTGCAAAGCCTCGGCGTCGGCGGCTCACAGCACCAGCGCGCCCTACACTCCTGATCTAAGGGCGGTATCGGCACGCCTTCGGCTGAGCGCCCATCGGGCGCCAGCTTCACCGGGGGACGCTGACGAACGGGATGTAGCGATATGTCCATGTCTCCGTCAGCGGCTTCCCTTTGAAACGAAGATAGCATCGCATTTCGACCGGGTCGGTTCCTGCGGGGTCGAGGTCGAACTGGGTGCGCCAGACATCTCGTCTGCCGTCTGGCGACACCTCGGTCCACGAGCTCGAAAAGGCTCCGCGCGACGCGGTGACGACCGGCTCGGGATTTTCGCCTTCATCGAGCGCCAACAGGTTCTCGCCCTGGAACTCGAGCATGAACTTGCGGAGATTCTTTGAGCGGATGTCCCCCTGCAGCGCCCCCATGCCGAGGCGCGTCGCAACGCATCGCGCGAGGTTGCTGGTCACCGGGTCAAGATCGCGCCAGTAGAGCTTGTATCGGTAGGAGAGGGTCTGACCGGCCTGGTTCGGCTCGGCCGGGACCCACATGGCAATGATGTTGTCGTAGATCTCGTTGTCTGTCGGAATCTCGACGAGCTGGACCGAACCCTTGCCCCATGCATCGAGCGGCTCGACCCAGGAACAGGGCCGCTTCTCGTAGTAGACGGCATCGAGGTAGTGGTCATAGTTCTTGTCCCGCTGCATGAGGCCAAAGCCCTTCGGGTTCTCATCCACGAAAGCGGAAATCTGTAGGGTCGGGGCGTTGAGGAGGGGACGCCACAGGCGCTCGCCCTTCCCGTTCCAGATGGCGAGGCCGTCGGAGTCGTGAACCTCCGGCCGCCAATCTGAGGCGGTCGCCTTCACCGTTTCCGAGAACCAGTACATCGATGTCAGCGGGGCGATGCCGAGCCGCTCGACGGGGCGACGCAGGTTCAGTTCGCAGGTGATCTCCATCGTGGTGCCGTAGCCGCGGTGCAGGATGAATTGGTAGGCACCGGCGACGCTCGGTCCGTCGAGGAGTGCATACACCGTCACCGGATCGGTGTCCTCTTTGCCCTCGGCGATCCAGAAATGGGTGAAGTCGGGAAACTCCTCCGGGTTGGCGACGCCGGTGTTTTGCGCCAGCCCGCGCGCCGAGAGCCCGAACTGGTCGGCTTCGCCCACCGCGCGGAAATACGAGGCGCCGACGAACCGCGCCCATCCCTCGTGTTCGCGCAGGTCGGGTTTGTCGTCGGCTTGGCGAATCTCGAACCCGGCGAAGGGGGACGGGTCCGATTTCAAGCGCTCCATCGGACTACCGGCAGGAAACGTATAATAGTCGGAGCTGTAGATGATCTCGCGCGCCCTGCCGTCCTGTAGCGCGTACATGCGGACCGACTTGGGAAACAGGCGGCCGACGGTGAGGAACGTGACGGGGTAAGCGCCCTTGCCGTCGGAGTAAAGCGCCCGGTCGAGATCGAAGTCCGTGGATTTCTCCACGTCATAATCCATGGTCTTGACCAGGTCCGGGTCCGGCATCGGCGGCGGAACATACGGCTTCGTCGCCAGATCTCTGGCCCGAGACTTGAGGATGTCGAACCCGAACGGTTCGTCCCTGCCGAAGACGAGACCTTCCGTCGACGGCTTGGCCACCGCCGACGATTTGATCCAGGGCAAGAGCTGAAGGGCGGCTCCAAGCTTGAGGAGGTTGCGGCGCGAGAACGTGTGAGGCAAATCCATCCCTGTCGGCCGGCGCACCGTCTGACGTGGACGATAGCGGCGCGCCTGGGCCTGCAACATCCCTCTTTCCGCTTTTGGGCGGAACGTCGAGCGAGGTTTTAGGGACGCATGGATGAACCGGCGATGAGCCTGCTCGTGCTCGGAGGCGCGCGTTCCGGCAAAAGCCGCTACGCGCAAAGTGCCGCCGAACGAAGCGGGCTTGCGCCCGTCTTCGTCGCGACCGCACAAGCTTGGGACGAGGAGATGTCGGCGCGCATCCGGCTGCACGTCGCGGCCCGCGACGCCCGATGGAGAAAGCTCGATGCTCCCTACGCGCTCGGCGAAGCCTTGGTCGAAGCGGCCGGCCCCGAAACCATCGTGCTTGTGGACTGCCTGACCTTATGGCTGAGCAATCTCATGCTGCGTGGTGACGAGCCCGAGGGCGCGACGGCGGAGCTCGCCGCTTTCGTCGCCCAACTCGCCGGTCCCGCTATCTTCGTGTCGAACGAGGTCGGTGCCGGCATCGTGCCGGACACGGTGCTCGGGCGCCGGTTCCGCGACGCCCAGGGCCGGCTGAACCAGGCGCTCGCGTCGGTCTGCACGACTGTCGTCCACGTCACGGCAGGGCTGCCGATCCAACTCAAGCCGCGACCGGAACCGGTGCTGGCGTTTTGAGAGCGCGCCACCTGCCATCGATCCATTTCGAGGGGAGGGGGCGACTAAACCAACTCGAGCGGCGGCTCCGGCTGCAGCTCGACGCGGATCGTGCCGCCAGCTCGATGGCGGCGAGGTCCGACGCCCTGCCTCTTCATGCGCCGGCGCGCGCCTTCATCGCGTGGCTCGCGAGCGTCTTGCCGAGCGTCCAAACGGCGCCCGGCACCTTGTGGGCCTCGGCGATGACGTCCTCGAACGATCCCTCGATCCAGTCGCAATCGGCATCGGTGATGGTCAGCGGCGGCAGCAGCTTGATGACGTTGAGACCATGCCCGGCGACCTGAACCACGATCTTGTGGTCCTTGAAGATCGGAATGGTGATGATTTGGCTAAACAAACCGGCGTTGGCTGTCTCGAGCAGCGACCATGCCGCCTTCAGCTTGAGGGAGCGCGGGGAGCCGAACTCGCGGCCGATCATCAGCCCTTTTCCGCGGACGGTCTTCACGAACTCGTAGCGTTCCGCCATCTCTCTGAAGGCGGCCATCAACCGCTCCCCTTTCGCCGCGGCGTTGGCGACGAGCCCCTCGCTCTCGATCACTTCGAGCGTCGCCAGCCCGGCCGCCATCGCCATGTCGTTCTTGGAAAACGTCGAGCCGTGGACGACGGCCTTGTCCATGCGGCTGAAGACCTTCTCGAAGATCTTCTTGCGGCAGATCACGGCGCCGACCGGCACATGGCCGCCACTGAGCGCCTTGGCGATCAGGACCATGTCGGGCTCGACGCCCCAATGCTCGATGGCGAGAAACTTGCCGGTCCGTCCGAGCCCGGTCTGGATTTCGTCGGCGACGAAGAGCGTGCCGTATTTGCGACACAGGGCCTGGACGCCGGCGAGGTAGCCGTCGTCGGGCAGGTTCACGCCCTTGCCCTGGATCGGCTCGACGATGAAGGCGGCGACCTGCTTGCCCGCGAGCTTCTTCTCGAGCGCGGCGAGATCGTTAAAGGGGACGTCGGAGCATCCGGGAAGCAGCGTCCCGAAGCCGTTGCGGAACTGCGGATCGCCGGTCAGCGACAGCGCGCCGTAGCTCAGGCCATGGAAGGCGTGGTCGGCATAGACGATCTCGGGCCGACCCGTCGTGCAGCGCGCGAACTTGATCGCCGCTTCGACCGCCTCGGCTCCGGAGTTAGAAAAGAAAACCTTGTCGAGCCACGGCGTGTAGGCAAGCAGCCGCTCCGCGAGCACGCCGGACAGGACCGAGACGTCCATCTGGATCAGGTTCGGCAGGTCGGAGCCGAGCACAGCCGTCAGCGCGTCGCGCAGGACAGGATGGTTGCGGCCGATCCCGAAGACGCCCCATCCGGACAGAAGGTCGAGATAGCGGTCGCCCTTGCGGTCGAAGAGATATTGCCCCTGGCCGGCACGGAATCCGACGTCGTAGCCGATCGTCTGGAGCACCCGGACCATCTGCTCGTTGAGGTGGGCGGTGTGGAGGGCATAACGTTGAGGTTCGCGCTCGGCCAGGATCGAGCCGATGTCGAAAGGCGCACGGGCAGTCGTTGACTGGGTCATCGGGCGACGCTACCGGAGCGCGCGCGGCGAAACAAGCGAGGGCGCTGTCGCATCAGAGAAGGACCGCGCCGAGGTCGCCGACGTGGTGATCGTTCGGTAACAAACCGCGCGCGCGTGCCGAAATTTTCACGTCCGGCCCTTCGCCTTCGATGCTGAACAGGTGGTACCCGGCCCTGTTGCGGAGGCTGCCCTTCACAGCCGACGCCGACGGGACGCCGACGATCGGCACGTCTCTCGACGGGCCGGGCAGGTGATCGACGAAGAGCTTGTGGTTGTGGCCGTGAATGATGAGTTCGGCGCCGTGCCGGCGGATGACTTTCGCGAAGCCGAGATGGTCGCTCAAGCCGCGTCCGATATGTCCGCCGGGGTCGGAGATGCGCGGCGGATGATGCAGCATGACGACCCGCGTCAGCCCTTGTCGCCCGGTCTCGGCCAACACGCGTTCCAACTCCTCCCGCTGCGCCGCGCCGAGGCGCCCCGAGGCGATGAAGGGCGCCCGCGGCACGCCCGAGCAGAGGCCGATCAGGGCTACGCGGTCGCGCACTTTGAGATAGGGATAGCCGGGAACTCCGGTCTCGTCGCTGCGCGTCCACGGCGCGAAGGTTCGCGCCAGCGTCGGCAGCGATCCCCGCGTATAAGCATCGTGGTTGCCCGCGACGAAACTCACCTCGCGACCCGGCTCGCCCAACGTCCGCAGCCAGGCTTCGGCGAGCGGAAACTCGCCAGGCAGGGCGATATTGAGGATGTCGCCCGTCATCGCCACGTGATCGGGCTGTTGGTCGCGCATGTCGGTGACGATGGCGGCCAGCACCTCCATGTCGTGAGCGGTCGAACGACCCCGCTTCCAATTGACGTAACCGGTGATCCGCTTACCGATCAGGTCGCGCCGGCGCATGTGCGGCAGCGGTCCGATGTGGGCGTCGGAAAGATGAGCCAGCAGAAAAGGCAATACCGACCCGGAGCAAGAACGTGCCGTGACACGCCGAACAGAACACGGCGGGGGCGTTATCGCCCGCCGGAATGGCGAAATGGATATGCTCTTGCCCGCGACGTGTCCATGTCGCGTCTTCCGGAGAGCCGGAGATGGGCCCTTACGGTCGAACAGGCGAGGAGAGGCCCGAGTGGTGCAGCCACCGTTGGTGATGCGGTCCCTATCACGCCTGCACCAAGGCTTGTGGTTCACTCGGGCCGTGACACTCGGCGTTCGCGGTGTCGTGCTCGGCGATCGCGGCGTGTTCCTGGTCAGGCACACCTATGTGGCGGGCTGGTACCTGCCGGGCGGCGGGGTGGATCGCGGCGAAACCGCCGAGGCGGCCCTGCGCCGCGAGCTGCGCGAAGAGGGTGGCCTGATCTGCACGGAGCGACCGATTCTGCATGGCTTCTTCCTAAACGGCCGCCGCGACCACGTCGCCTGCTACGTCGTCCGAGACTTTGCGATGGATCCTGACGCGCGCCTGCCCGACCTGGAGATCGCCGAAGCCGCCTTCTTTCCTGTCGACGATCTCCCTGAGCAAACGACAGCGGCGACGCGCGCTCGTCTGAGCGAGGTGCTCGGGAACGGGCTGCCGGCCGAGAACTGGTAGTAGGACCTTGCCGCGGCGTTGTCGGTCGGCCACCGCGGTGGTAGGCCGCAACATAATGGCCTCGCCCCCGTTCGTCTTGCGTCCGCAGAACGCCGCCGATCAGCCCACGATCGATCGGCTCAACGTCCGCGCGTTCGGGCCGGGGCGCTACGCTCGTTCGGCATACCGCCTTCGCGAGGGGGTGGAGCCCGAGGCGTCGCTGTCTTTCGTGGCCTGTGTCGGGCCGCTGCTGGTCGGGTCGAACATCATGACGCGGATCCGTTGCGGCGAGATGGAGGCCCTCCTTCTCGGCCCTTTAACGGTCGATCCGGCGTTCCGGAGCGGCGGCATCGGAGAAGCCCTGATCCATCGCTCGCTCGAGGCGGCGACCGCGGCGGGCCACCGGCTCGTGCTGCTCGTCGGCGACGAACCCTATTACGCGCGCTTCGGCTTCGCGCGTGTGCCCGACGGCGAAATCATCTTCTGCGGGCCGGTCGATCCCGCTCGGCTGCTTTATCGCGAGCTCGTCGAGGGGGGGTTCGCCGACGCGCACGGTCCCGTCCGCCGCTCGCTTCCGCGATAGCATCGCCGATGCGAGACGTGCACGAGGACACGATTTTCGCTCTCGCGACGGGCGCGGGCCGTGCGGCGATCGCGATCATCCGCGTATCGGGTCCGGGAGCCGCCATGGTCGCGAAAGCGTTGGCCGGACGGAGCTCAGCGCCGCGCGAGGCGACCTACGCCCGCCTGCGCGATCCCGGTACGGGCGAGACGCTGGACCACGCGCTGGTGCTGTTCTTCGCGGCGGCTCGGAGCGAGATCGGCGAGGACGGCGTCGAGTTCCACATCCACGGCAGCCCCGCCGTGATTGCGGCCGTCCTCGGCGTCCTCTCGCGCCAGCCGGGCCTCCGGCCAGCCGAGCCGGGCGAGTTCGCCCGGCGCGCGTTCCGCAACGGGAAGATGGATCTCGCCCAGATCGAAGGCCTCGCCGACCTGATCGATGCGGAGACCGAGTGGCAGCGCCGGCAAGCGCAACGCCAGATGTCCGGCGCTCTCCGCGACGCAACGGCCCCGTGGCGCGCGGCGCTCATCGAGGCCGCCAGTCATGTCGAGACCGCGATCGACTTCGCCGAGGACGTCGACCTCGGCGCGACGCTGCCGGCCGTCGTGCGGGCCTGCATCGATCCAATCCGCAACGCCCTCGGCGAAGAACTCGCGCAGGGACGGGCGGCCGAACGGGTGCGCGAGGGCGTCCAGGTCGTCATCGCGGGACCGCCGAACGCCGGCAAGTCGACACTGCTGAATTCCCTGGTGCGCCGCGAGGCCGCCATCGTCTCGGCTTTTGCCGGCACGACGCGCGATCCCGTCGAGGTGCACCTCGATCTCGGCGGCTGCCCGGTGACGCTGGTCGACACCGCCGGCTTGCGGGACGCGACCGAGCCGGTCGAGCAGATCGGCATCCGCCGCGCCCGCGACCGGGCGGACGCCGCCGACCTTGTGCTCTGGCTCGCGGAGGACGAGCTTCCGCCGCCACTGGATGCGCCGGTCTGGCGGATCGCGCCGAAATGCGATCTGCGCGGCATTGTGGAGAGGGACGGCACGGATCTCGGGCCACAGGAGCCGATGCCGCTCAGCGCCAAGTCTGGCTACAACATCGATCGCCTCGTCGCCCGTCTCGGCACATTTGCCCGGGCGCTCGCGCCTTCCGGGGCCGAGGGCTTGCTGACGCGGGAGCGGCACCGCGCCGCCTTTACGACCGCTCTTGAGGCTCTGGATCGAGCAGCCGGGATGCCACCTCTCGAGCTGATGGCGGAGGAGTTGCGCGCCGCCCGTTGCGCCCTCGAACGTCTCGTCGGCGCCATAGATGCCGAAGACATCCTCGGCACCATCTTTTCGCGGTTCTGCATCGGCAAGTAGTCGGCCGAGGGCTAGCTGAGAGAAGGCCGGCTCAGTCCTTGGCGCCGGGCGCGAAGAAAGCCGCGAGCGCCCCCGCGAGGACGAGCCCGCGCGACGAGGCCAGTTTCGTGTTGCCGGCCGCCAGTTCGCTGACGAGCACGGCTACCGAGACGGCGGCGACCAGGGCGCCTCCGATCCGTCGCGTCGACCTCGGCACCATCAGCAATCCGCCGGCTGTTTCGGCGATTGCGGCGGCCCGCATCTGCTCGCCGGTCCAGCCGAGGTGGTGGAACATGCCGGCGTAGCCACGATTCCCCGCCAGCTTGTCGGCGCCGGCGAGCGCGATCGCCGAGCCGACCAATGGATACACGGTCGCCATCAAATCCTCCGTTGGATATCCGCAGCGTCTGAAACAAGGGATAGTTCCGCCGCGCTGTCGTTCCACATCCGTTCTCGTGTTCCACGTGAAACAGGCCGTCCGATCGGGCGACATTTCTTGAGCGCCGTGGTAGGGCGAGGTGTGAGCGCGCATTTCGACGTCATCGTGATCGGCGGCGGACACGCCGGCTGCGAAGCTGCGGCGGCGGCGGCGCGCCTCGGCGCGCGAACGGCTCTTGTCACCCAGCGCCGCGACACGATCGGCGTCATGTCCTGCAATCCCGCGATCGGCGGGTTGGGGAAGGGACATCTGGTCCGGGAGATCGACGCGCTCGACGGCCTGATGGGCCGAGTCGCCGATGCCGCCGGCATCCAGTTCCGCGTGCTCAACCGCTCCAAAGGGGCCGCGGTCCGCGGGCCTCGTGCCCAGGCCGATCGGCGGCTGTACCGCGAAGCCATGCAATCCGCACTCGATGCGGTTGGCGGCCTCACCGTGGTCGCTGGCGAAGCGGCCGAACTCGACGTGTCAGATGGCACGGTCACTGCGGTGCTGCTCGCCGATGGTCGCCGGCTCCCGTGCGGTGCGGCGGTGCTAACCACCGGAACATTCCTCAACGGCGTGATCCATTGCGGCGCCGAAACGCGCGCCGCCGGCCGCGACGGCGATCCGCCTTCCGTGCGCCTCGCGCAGAGCCTGACGCGGCATGGTTTCGCGCTCGGCCGCCTGAAGACCGGGACGCCGCCGCGCCTCGACGGGCGCACCATCGACTGGTCCGGCCTGGAGCGCCAAAGCGGTGATCCCGAACCGGAGCCGTTCTCCTTCCTCACGCGCGCGATCACCAACCCGCAGGTCGACTGCTTCATCACCCAAACGTCGGCGGCGGGGCACAAGATCATCGAGGACAATATCGCGCTCTCGGCCGTGTTCTCCGGCGCGATCACCGGGCTCGGCCCGCGTTATTGCCCCTCCATCGAGGATAAGGTCACCCGCTTCAGGGAGCGGTCCTCGCACCAGATCTTCCTGGAGCCGGAAGGCCTCGGCGACCCGACGATCTACCCCAACGGGATCTCGACGTCGCTGCCGGCAAACATCCAGGATCGGTT
>CAXTFG010000046.1:0-21022 GCA_964243415.1 uncultured Beijerinckiaceae bacterium
GCGCCTACGACGCGCCCGTCGACGTGACGCCGCGCGACCAGATCGAGGATGCCGAGCGTAAGCTCTATTCCATCGCCGAATCCGGCCGCTACGATGGTGGCTTCCAGCGATTCACGGACGCGTTGACCGCTGCTGTCGACATGGCCGCGAAGGCGTTCGAGCGCGACGGCGGGTTGTCCGGCATTTCGACCGGGCTCAGTGATCTCGATCGCATCATGGGCGGCCTGCAGTCGTCGGATCTCGTGATCGTCGCCGGACGGCCCGGCATGGGCAAAACGGCGCTCGCGACCAACATCGCCTTCAACATCGCCAAAGCCTATGAATTCCGGCAAAAGCCGGACGGGTCGCACGAGACGGTGAATGGCGGTATCGTCGGTTTCTTCTCGCTCGAAATGTCGTCCGAGCAACTCGCCACCCGCATCATCGCCGAACAGGCGCAGGTCGCCTCCTATAAGATCCGCCGCGGCGACATCTCGGAACAGGAATTTCATCGTATCGCCGAGGCGGCGCGCGAGATGCAGACCATTCCCTTCTACATCGACCAGACCGGCGGGCTTTCGATCGCGCAACTGACCGCGCGAGCCCGTCGCCTGAAGCGCCAGCGCGGGCTCGACGTCCTGGTGGTCGACTATCTCCAGCTGCTGTCTGGTTCCAAGACGCGAGGCGACAACCGCGTCCAGGAGCTAACGGAGATCACGACGGGGCTGAAGGCGTTGGCGAAGGAACTCGCGGTCCCCATCGTCGCCCTGTCCCAACTGTCACGCCAAGTCGAATCTCGCGACGACAAACGACCCCAGCTCTCGGACTTGCGCGAGTCGGGATCAATCGAGCAAGATGCGGACATCGTGATGTTCGTCTATCGCGAGGAGTACTATCTCAAGAACAAGCAGCCACGCGAAGGCTCGGAGGAGTTCCTGACCTGGCAATCGGACATGGAGCGGGTCCATGGGCGCGCCGAGGTGATCATCGGCAAGCAGCGGCATGGTCCGACAGGCACGGTCGACCTCGCCTTCGAAGCGGAAATGACACGCTTCTCGAATCTCGCGCGCGAGGATCACCTCCCAGTTCACCACTAGCTGATTTGGGTTGAAATAGCGTCGTGAAACCGTTTCTGGCCTCTTCAGGCGATTGGCACGACGTTGAGGCCGAACAAGCCGGCTCGACGCTGACGGTGGATCTCGACGCCGTCGCCGCGAATTGGCGCCTTTTACGCAAGAAGGCCGGGACCGCGGAATGCGCCGCCGTCGTCAAGGCAAATGCCTACGGGCTCGGGCTCGGTCCGGTCGCCGCCGCCGTTCGCGCCGCGGGATGCCGGACCTTCTTCGTCGCGCATCTTTTCGAAGGGCAACAGCTGCGGGCGCTGGCGCCCGAGGCGACGATCTACGTCCTGAACGGGTTGATGCCGCGCACCGCGCCGCTGTTCGTCAAAGCCAAGCTGCGTCCGGTACTCGGTTCTCTCCCGGAAATCGAGGGTTGGCTTGAAGCGACGGCCCGCACGCGCGCGCCGTGTGCCCTGCAGGTCGACAGCGGGATGAACCGTCTCGGCTTCACATCCGAGCAGCTTGCCGTTGCGGCGCGGTCATCGAGTCGCCTCGACCTGTCGCTCGTGCTCAGCCATTTCGTCTGGTCGGGCCGTGACGAACATCGCACCCATGTCGAGGAGCAGATCGCTCGTTTCGAGGCGGCGCGTTGCCGTTGGCCGAGCATCCCCGCCTCACTGGCGAACTCGTCAGGCATTTTCTACGGGCCAGCAGCGCACTACGACCTGGTCAGGCCGGGCTACGCGATCTACGGCGGCAACCCCACGCCGGATGTCGCCAATCCAATGAGAGCCGTCGCCAGCTTCGAAGCCAAGGTCATCCAGGTGCACGATGTCGCCTCGGGCGAAAGCGTCGGGTACGACGCGCGCTGGGTCGCGCCGTCTGCCCGGCGCTTGGCGACCATCAGCGCCGGCTATGCCGACGGCATCCCGTGCGGCGCGATCGGAACGAACGCCGAAACCCGTGGCATCGCCTCGGTCGACGGAGCGCTTTGCCCCTTCGTCGGCCGCATCTCGATGGATACGATCGTTCTCGACGTTACAGACGCACCGACCGTCGAGCGAGGCGACACGGTCGAACTGCTCGGCGGTGAGATCTCCATCGACATGTTGGCGCAACGCTCCGGGACGATCGGTTACGAGGTTCTCGCGCGCCTTGGCCCGCGCAGCCATCGGCGGACGGTCGGCCGCGAGAATACGCCGCGCGCGATCTGACGCGGCGGTCGCCGAATTGGGATCGCCACAAACGTGGGGAGCGTTGTCGTCGGCTCTGGCTTGGCCGACACACCGGCCCGAACCCGCAGCTCCTTTGCCGACGCTCCCTCGTTTGCCCTCCGCCGATGGCTGAGCGGACGAGGGGCACGGCGCTGGTCAGGCCTGTGCCGCCATCCCCGCCACGATGCGCTCCAAGATCGTGACGAAACGGCCCTTGGACGATCCAATCAACCGGTCGAGCTCATTCTCGTGCTCGGTGGCGCGGGCATGTAGCTTGGTGAGGATCCGCTCGCCTTTCTTCGTCAAGGCAAGCGTCACGCTGCGACGGTCGTGCACGGACGCCTTACGACTGATGAACCCATTTTTCTGCAGGTCCTTGATCAGCGGGCTCACGGTCGATTTGTCGCGCGCGATCGCACGTCCCAGAGCGCTTTGGGAGATGCCGGGATTGAGATGGATGATCGCGAGCGCGGGGAAACGCCCCGGTTTCATCAAATCCTTGTCGCGATGACGAGAGAAGACTCGATTCGAGGCGTCCTGCGCGAGGCGAAGGTGAAAGCCGACGAACTCGTTCAGATAGCCGAGACGGATCTCGGAGCGGGTCTCCGGCTCCGGCGGCGGCAGAACGACCTTCTTGACGACTTTCGGGTCCGGCGCCTTGTTTCGAGACGATGTTCCCGCCGCTGTTTTCTTGACTGCAGCCCTCGCCATTGGTCCTCCTTCAATCAAATCTCGGACGTGCACGACGTCGATAACCACTCGGTAAATCTGCAAACGAAAAGACGTTCCACAATCAAGTCTCATCAGTTTGAGCACGAACTTCTAAACGGCTCCGTCGCTCTTGACAAGGTGATTGCGGATTGTTTCCGCACCTTTACTGTTCAATAAACGCGGGCTGCATCGATTCAATGGCGCATTGGACAGCTCATTCGACGCTGCATATTATTCCACGGAGTTGGTTTGCCTATGCCCACAAAAGACAGGAAGATTTCGACAGGGCGGGTCCTTGCGGCAAGTCTCGTCGGGACTGCCGTCGAATTCTATGATTTTTATGTTTACGCGACGGCGGCCTCGTTGGTCTTCGGCCCACTGTTCTTTCCGCGTTCGTCCGAGTCGGCACAACTTCTCGCGTCCTACAGCAGCTTCGCCCTCGCCTTCATCGCGCGGCCACTCGGTGCCGCGGTGTTCGGGCATTTCGGTGATCGGATCGGGCGCAAGTCAACTCTGGTCGCCTCACTTCTGATCATGGGCAGCTCGACGACGTTGATCGGGCTACTCCCAACCTACGAAATGGTGGGATGGCTCGCTCCGCTGTGCCTTTGTCTGCTCCGGTTCGGTCAGGGTTTCGGTCTCGGCGGCGAATGGGGTGGCGCCGCCCTTCTCGCCGTGGAGAACGCGCCCGAGGGATGGCGCGCGCGCTTCGGCATGTTCCCGCAACTCGGTGCCCCCGTCGGTTTCATCCTCGCAAACGGCCTCTTCCTCGTGCTCGGCGCCGTTCTCACGCCAACGCAGTTCACGTCGTGGGGCTGGCGTCTTCCCTTTCTGGCCAGCGCCGCACTGGTCGGCGTCGGATTGTGGGTGCGGCTCAAACTGTCAGAAACGCCTGCTTTCGCGGCGGCGATGGCGGAAGCCGCTCCGCTCGACGTGCCGCTCGCCGACGTCGTGCGCCAGTACCCGCGTGAGACGATCGCCGGGACCTTCGCCGTTGTCGCCTGCTTCGCTCTGTTCTACTTGGCGACAGCGTTCGCTCTCGGCTATGGAACGGGTACTTTGCACTACCCGCGGAGCACGTTCCTCGGCGTTCTCCTCGCGGCTATCGTGTCTCTCGCCGTCGGCATCGTGATCGCTGGCGTGTGGTCGGACCGGACATCGCCGCGCCGCGTCCTCGTGTGCGGTTGCGTTGCCGCCCTCGTCGTGGCCGGCCTTCTCGCACCGATGCTTGGGAGCGGATCGCTCGTGACGATCTGGCTGTTCCTGTCGCTGGCTTTGTTCACCATGGGGTTCGTCTACGGCCCGCTTGGCGCCTACCTTCCGGAACTCTATCCCGCAAGGGTTCGCTATACCGGCGCCTCGCTCGCCTTCAATGTCGGCGGCATCCTCGGTGGCGGCCTCGCGCCGCTACTCGCGCAAACCTTGGCAGAGCGCGGCGGTCTCGGCCTCGTGGGTGTTTATCTCGGCGCGGCGGCGACGCTCAGCCTGTTGGCCCTGCTCCTATCACCCTCTCGACCTTTGCCCGTGGACCTGCGCGTTGCGGAAGCACGGCCGCCGGGGTGAAGGCCGCCTAAGGCGTTGGACTCTTGTCCAGGCCTCATCGCCTCGATTTCGCATGCCCTCGGCGGCGGATCGTCTTATGAATGGCCGGGGATGAACCGCTCCCCAGCGTTGCTCCGAGCCGAACGGAGGCATCGCGGAAGAGAGCGGGCCCCGTCACCTGCGAGGAGACGATCATGAACAAACCAGAGTTCTTGGGACAATCTCAAAGGGCGCCGTTCCAGGCGCGTTACGGCAACTTCATCGGCGGCAAGTTCGTCGAGCCGGTCTCGGGCCGTTATTTCGAGAACACATCCCCGATCACCGGCCGCGTCGTGTGCGAGGTCGCCCGCTCCGACGCGCAGGACGTCGAGCGCGCCCTCGATGCCGCCCACGCCGCGAAGGAAAGCTGGGGCCGGACGTCGCCCGCGCAGCGCGCCGTCATCCTCAATAAGATGGCTGACCGCATCGAGGAAAACCTCGATCTGATCGCGCTCGCCGAGACCTGGGACAATGGCAAGCCGATTCGTGAAACGACGGCCGCCGACATCCCGCTCGCCATCGACCACCTCCGCTACTTCGCCGGCTGCATCCGCGCGCAGGAGGGCGCGATCTCGGAGATCGACCACGATACGGTCGCCTACCATTTCCACGAGCCGCTCGGCGTCGTCGGTCAGATCATTCCGTGGAACTTCCCGATCCTGATGGCGATCTGGAAGGTCGCTCCGGCACTGGCTGCCGGCAATTGCATCGTGCTGAAGCCGGCCGAGCAGACGCCGGCCTCCATCATGGTGCTGATGGAACTGGTTGGCGACCTGCTGCCGCCGGGTGTGCTCAACATCGTCAACGGCTTCGGGCTGGAGGCCGGAAAGCCGCTCGCCTCGTCGAACCGCATCGCCAAGATCGCCTTCACCGGCGAGACGACGACCGGCCGCCTCATCATGCAGTATGCCTCGCAGAACCTGATCCCCGTGACTCTGGAGCTCGGCGGCAAGTCGCCCAACATCTTCTTCAAGGACGTCGCCGAAGAGGATGACGATTTCTTCGACAAGGCGCTCGAAGGCTTTACGATGTTCGCCCTCAACCAGGGCGAGGTTTGCACCTGTCCCTCGCGCGCGCTTGTTCACGAGTCGATCTACGACCGCTTCATGGAGCGAGCGGTGAAGCGCGTCGAGGCGATCACGCAGGGTTCGCCCCTCGACCCCTCGACCATGATCGGCGCCCAGGCCTCGTCCGAGCAGCTCGAGAAAATCCTGTCCTACATCGATATCGGCAAGCAGGAAGGCGCCAAGGTGCTGACCGGCGGCGCGCGCAACGTGAAGGACGGCGATCTCGCCGGCGGCTTCTATGTCCAACCGACGGTGTTCCAAGGCCACAACAAGATGCGGATCTTCCAGGAGGAAATCTTCGGGCCGGTTCTGTCGGTCACGACCTTCAAGGACGAGGAGGAGGCGCTCTCCATCGCCAACGACACGCTTTACGGCCTCGGCGCCGGCGTTTGGACCCGTGACGGCACCCGCGCGTACCGTTTCGGCCGGGCGATCCAGGCGGGGCGGGTGTGGACCAACTGCTACCACGCCTATCCCGCTCACGCGGCGTTCGGCGGCTACAAGCAGTCCGGCATCGGTCGCGAAAACCATAAGATGATGCTCGACCATTATCAGCAGACCAAGAACATGCTGGTGAGCTACAGCCCGAAGAAGCTCGGCTTCTTCTGACCGCACGTGTTTTCGGGCGGAACGCCGGCGCCGCGCGGCGCCGGTGCCGTTGATCGCCTTCGGCGCTGGCCGCCGAGAATGGCCAGGAGAAGAGGATGGAGGCGCACCCTACCGTTCGGGTCACCGCAACGCCGGCTGCCCTCGCCCTGATCCGGGCGCTACGGGACGAGCACGGCGACATCCTCTTCCACCAGTCCGGCGGCTGCTGCGACGGGTCGGCGCCGATGTGCTATCCCGTGAGCGACTACATCGTCGGAGATCGCGATGTCCGGCTCGGGCCGATCGGAGGCGCGCAGGTCTACATCAACCGCGACCAATACGAATACTGGAAGCACACTCAACTGATCATCGACGTGGTGCCAGGTCGCGGCGGCATGTTCTCGTTGGACAACGGCAGGAACGAGCGCTTTCTCACCCGCGGGCGCGTGTTCACGGACGAAGAAGTCGCGGCGCTGACGCCGGTCTAAGAAGACACTCGTCGGGCGCGTCCAGACCGGCGCGGTGCCTAGAGTTTCGCCTTGAGATCGCTCGAGGCGGCAAACACGACGCGCTTGCTCGCTTTGATTTTGATCTGCTCGCCCGTGTTGGGGTTCCGACCTTTTCGGGCCGCACGTTTCTTGACCTGAAAGATGCCGAACCCCGGCATCCGGATCCGCGTACCTTTCTTGAGATGCTTGCCGATCAGCGCGACCGCTTCGTTGAGATAGATCTTCGCGTGGGACTTCGGGATGCTGAACGTCGCGGCGAGATGGTCGCCGATGTCGGTGGTGGTCAGAACGGCCAACGGGCTTTTCTTGGCTGGGGCGACCCCTTTGATCTGCTCGCTTTTAGGTCCGTCTTTCTTGGCCACCACCTTCCGTGGAGCCGGTTTCTTCGCGTTCACCTTTTTCGGATCTTCCTTCTTCGCCGTTTCTTTTTTGGCCATGCGGATCAATCCTGCTCGCGAATCGAATGGATCATGTTGCGATTGCGGTCATGACGCGCAAGGCGAGGCAAGGCTCGTCACCGGACTATCCAAGCGACCAGGACCTTTTCAGCGATTTTTCGATGGAAAACCCGGTCAGAGCGGCCAACGGCGAGAGCTGGTCTGCACTCCGTACGGTTCCTGTCGAGCTGAAGGCCGTCGGATTGGAGCCCTACGTGTTCTCTTGCCGCTATTGATGAACGCATCGCCACTGATCGGCACGGCAACGAGTGCCGTCCCTGCGGAGACGCGCGACGATGCGATCCAGTTGATGGGTGGTTCCGGCCGCCCATCTGCATCTCCGATCGATGGGGAGACCGCATGGGCAAGACACCGCAACGAAGCCTTGAGCTGACGGAACGCCCAAGCATCCCGTGGCTCAGCATCGTGTTCGGCTATGGACCGATGCTGCCCTTCGCGGCTGGAGCGCTCGCCGCCTGGAGCTTCGCCGGCGCGATCCGGGCGGAAGCCGTGCTCTTGACGGTCATCTGGGCCAGCTCGATCCTGGCCTTCCTGTCGGGCGTGCGGCGTGGGCTTAGTTTCCGGACGGAGGGTGGCCCCGCGCCCGGGCAGATCATCGCGATGTTCTTCACTTTCGTACTCTCCCTCGCCGCTCTCGTGACGGGCGTGCACGGGTTGGCGGCGGCGGCCGTCGTCCTCCTGCTCGTTGGCTTTGCGGCCATTCTCGTTCTCGACCCGATCGCTGCCCGGAAAGGGCGAGCCCCGCTGTTTTTCGCTCGTCTGCGACCGCCCCAACTGTCGATCGCCGTTGCCAGCCTCGCCGTCCTGCTCGCCAACCTGCTGCTTCTGTAGCGCGTCAACTCTTCTGATCGAGGATGCGAACCACGACTCGCGTGCGAGGATCCGCGACGACGATCTTGTGATCGACGGAGACGAAGAATGCGTAGCGGGCCAGTTGCGGCTGTCCTTCGAAACGGCTGAGCGGCACGGCGTCGGGAATGACGCTTCCTGGGCGAAGCGTCAGGTGCTCCTCGATGATTGGGGGCGGCGCCGGGATCTCGCGAACGTAGCGCTCGACGAGGACCGTCTCGCCCGGCGCGATGTCGACGAGGTCCTGCGCGACCGCGGCGCTCGCGGGAGCAACGAGCGCCGCCCAAAACACCAGCCGCTTGATCATGATCTTTCCTTTCGAAATGCGGGCGATCGAAGCAGCGCTCGATGGCGCATCACGCCGCCAGCGCGGCTCGAAGCGTGTCTTCCGCGTAAGGCTTGGACACGATGCTGATGTGCTTGAAGCGCTCGGGCACGACCACCGTTTCGCCGTAGCCCGTCGCGAAGACGAACGGGATCGCTCGCTCCTGCAGGTCTTCCGCGATGGGGAAACTCGTCTCCGTGTAAAGGTTCACGTCGAGGATCGCCGCATCGAAATTGTTGAGCTTGATCGCGCGGCGGGCATCGCTCGTGGTTGCCACCAGCTCGACCTCCGCCCCGCAGTTCTGCAGCATTGTCTGCGCGTCGAGCGCGATCATCATACTGTCTTCGACCAGCAACAAGGTCTTGCCTTGCAGATCGGCACGCAACGGCGACGCAAGCTCCTGGCGAGGCGCTTCCGTGGCACTCCCCCGATGAACCAAATCGTAGGGGATTTTGAACCTCGCATTGACCCCTTCAGGTTCGTAAGCGATGTGGGCCTCGCCCTGAAGTTCGAAGGGGATCGATTGCTCGACAACGATCGAACCGAATCCGCGCCGCTGCGGCGGCGTCACGGGAGGCCCGTTGCGCTCGGTCCAGGTAATGACCAAATCGCCCGTTTTTTCCAACGTCCACTCGATGGAGAGCCGACCTTCCTTGACGCTGAGAGCGCCATACTTGGCCGCGTTGGTGATCAGCTCGTGCAGCACCAGCGCGATCGACTGATAGGCGCGCGCTTCCACCATGACCGGGGGTCCGCGCAGGGCGAGGCGTTGGTCGTCGACCTCCGTCCAGGCTTGGGCTTCGGCCTCGATCAGGCCACGGAGCGGGGCCGCCTTCCAGTGCGATTGCGTCAACTGGTCGTGGGCGACGGAAAGCGCGTGGATGCGAGCCTGAAGATCCGACGTGAACGTCTCGAACGACGAGGCGCTCTGCTGGCTTTGTCGCACCAGCGACCGAATCACGGCCAGGACGTTTTTAACGCGATGGTTCAGCTCGGCGACGATGAGAAGTTGGCTCTCCTGGGCAACGCGACGTTCGCGGTCGATGAGATCGGCCCGGCGGAGGATCACGTCGAGAAGCGAGATGCGCAGCGATTCCGCCATGTCGAGCTCGGCCGAACGCCATGGGACGGCATGGCGTTGAACTAGTTCTTTCCAGGCCGCGAAACTGGCGCGAGGCGACAGTTTGCCCCCGGTGTCGTCGCTCGTCACGGCCTTTTTCGGATTGCCGCCCCACATGACCGTCTGGACGACCTCCTGTCGAAACAGCAAGACGAAGTCCTTCGGCGCGCGCGAAAACGGGATCGCGACGAGACCGCTTACCTTGTCGCTGTAGCGCAGCGCGTCCGGCAGCTGCCTGCTCAGTTCCGACGTCGCGTAGCAGCGATCGGCACGTTTCTCGTTCAGGAACCTGATCAATTCAGGAATGGCGTCGGCCGGCGGAACGACGCCTTCGGCCTCAAAGCGATTGTCGGTCCACACGCCGAGCCCATCGCATGGGATCATTTCCTTCAACTTGGCGCTGAAGTTACGCAGGTTCTGAAAGATGGTCTCTTCCGGTTCCATACTGGCGATGAGCTGGTCGTGAACGGTGCGCGCCTTCGCGACGTAGGCGAGTTCGTCCTTCTGCTGCTTCGCCTCGATCTGCGTCGAGAACACTTGAGCGAACAGCTCGACCGCCGCGCTCGTAGAACTCGAGATGCGTCGCGGCGTCTCGTGATGACAGGCGATCAGTCCCCAAAGCCGGTCGTCGCTGATGATCGACACCGTCAGCGTTGCGCCCACGCCCATGTTGCGCAGATACTGCAGATGCGTCGGCGACGGACTGCGCAGCAGCGACAGACTGAGGTCGAGAGGGAGATTCTTCGCCGTCAGTTGCGGGACGACGGCGACGGGTTTGGCATCAACATTGGGGATCATCCGCAGCCACTGGCGCCTGAACAGGGCGCGCGACTGGGCGGGAATGTCGGTTGCGGGATAACGAAGGTCGATGAAAGGCGACATGCCCGCGCGCAGCGCCTCGGCGACCACCTTGCCGCTATCGTCCTCCAGGAAACGATAGATCATGACGCGATCGTAGCCGGTCACAGCGCGGAGCTGCCGCGCGGCGGACGTCAGAAAGGACTGAAACGTCGTCGTTCGCCGCAGCCGATCGATGATCGTTTTGACCAGCAGCGTCGAGTCGGATCGGATCGTGTCAGCGCCTGCGACCGGAACGCATTCGGCGATGGCGAGCGATCCAGAGCCGTGAATGATGATGTCGTGCTCTTCCTGCTTGATGCCGACGCGGACGGAGACGAGACGTTCCGCCTGGCCCGAGATCATCGTCGCCTGAAACACATTGCGCAGGTCGTGGACGATTTTCGGGGACAGCACGGTCTCGATCGGCTGGCCTATTGTCGCCTCGACGGACGCCGTGCCGAACAGGAGAGCCGCGTCCGCTGACACGTGAGCGATCGTCCATTGGGGAAGGTCGAAGGCGACGAGAACCCCGAAGGGCTGGATCGTTCCCGGAATGTGAACCGGCTCTCGATCGCATTCGGTCAGTTCAACTGGAGATGTGACCTCTTTCACCCGAAAAGATTCTCCAAACTACCCTCTCGGGGCACCTCCGCTTTCAGCGAAGTTTAGGCTTGCGCGGGTTGTGATTGTTCCCGACCATGAACGATAGTCGTACGGGCTTCAATACGACTCGGTCGCCGATAGATGCGAACCATCAAAAGTTAGCGCGCGCCTAACCGGCCGGAACTTCGCCGATCTGACCGAAGTTCTTGGGCGACCTTGGAGACCAGCGATGGCGTTCGACCTATCGAAATATACCGATGCGGACCCTCATCTCTCGACCGGCGAGAGGTTGCTTTCCGTTCTTCTCGGCCTCGGGCTGACGTCTGTCGCGGCGCAGCCGAGGTCCAACGTGTTCTTCAGCATGCTGGCGCTGGCGGGCGGATCCTACCTCGCCTATCGCGGCGCCACCGGCTTCTGCCTGGTCAAGGCATCGCTCAACGACCAGTATCCGAAGGCCGCTGCGCCGGCCCGGATCGAGCGTTAGGATCGCTCTCTTCGAAGAGCATGCGGCCGCGCCATGACCATCGCTGCACGCGTCGAACCAGCCAAGCCTGGGATCGGATACAGCTGGCGTTGATGGCAGGCGAACCTCGTGGTAGTCGCCGGCATGCTCGAAGGCCTGCCGCCCAACAATGCCGCCCACCTCGTGCGGCTGCGGTGCGATGAGGTCGAAGCGCGGCGGATCGTCGACATCGTGGTCGAAAGCTTCGATCCTGCCGATACCGCCGCCGCCGCCTTTGAGGACACTGCCAATCCGCTGACGTGGGCGGGCGGCGGCCCATGGCTTGTCGAGATCTTCTTCGGTTTCGCCCCCGACGAAGCCGCCGTGCGCGACCTTGTCGCCGCCGCTTCGACTGTGGAGCTCGCTGCCGAGGTCGTGTTCGCGAAGGTGGAAGCCCGGGACTGGGTTGCCGCGTCGCTTGACGGGCTGGAGGCGGTCAGGGAGGGGCGCTTCGTCATTCACGGCTCCCATGGCCGTACGCGGGTCCGTACGGGCGATGTCGGGATCGAGATCGAGGCCGCGCTTGCGTTCGGGACCGGCCACCACGGCACGACCCGGGGCTGTCTCGCGGCCCTGAACGCCGTCGCGCGCCGCCGCCGCCCGCGACGCGTGCTCGACGTCGGTACGGGAACGGGTGTGCTCGCCATCGCCGCCGCGCGCCGTTTCCGCCATTCGGTCGCCGCTGGCGACATCGATCCGGTCGCCGTCCAGGCGGCGCGCGAGAACGCCCGCATCAATCGCGTTGCCCGCTTCGTTCGCCCGGTCCGTGCGGTCGGCACCCGGCACGCGGTCTTGCGCGAGGCCGCGCCCTTCGATCTCGTCTTCGCCAACATCCTCGCCAAGCCGCTGCGCGCCCTTGCCCCATCGCTTAAAGCCCTGGTCGAACGGGGCGGCGAAGTGATCCTTTCGGGATTGCTCGCCGGTGACGTCCCCGGCGTTGTCTCGGCTTATCGCCGCCAGGGGTTCGTGCTTGCCGGGCGAAGCGAGCTGGAAGGCTGGGCCACGCTGCTGATGCGGCGGCCATTCAGCTGAGTTTGAGGCGGGCCGCCGCGGGTCGCAGCCGTGCCGCGACCAGTGTCCGCAACGAAGCGATGTCGAACAGGGCGACGAGCGCGCCATAGACCGTGACGCCTGCCGTGATCTGGATGCAGAGCAGGGCCAGGCTCGGGGCGTGCGAGCGCAACGGCAAGAGCAGCCCGACCATGGCGAGCGTCGCCAGGGCGGTCGCGACGAGATCGCGCAGCTTCGGCCATACCGGCTTCGACAGAGCGGCGATGGCGACCAAAGCCAGAAGGGCCAAGGCGAATGCGCCGGATTGGGCCGCCGCGAGGCTCGAGGCGTCCCGCGTTCGCGGCAGGATCAGCAGCAGTAACGGATCGGCGGCGCACGCGACGACCGCCGCGCCGATCAGGGGCGCTGTCCGCTTGCTGATCTGGAAAATAGGATTGATGCCGTACAGGATCACGCCGAAACAAAAGAGGCCGGGCATCATCAGCGTGAGCAGCTCCTCGAACGGACCGCGGTACTGCGATGGCACGATAAGGCTCTGCATCGAGGGCAAGACCAGCCAAATGCCGGTGCAGGCCGGGAGGAGGAGGGCGATAACGATGGCCATGTTGTCGGCGATCCGTGCTTTGGCCTGTTCCGGACCGAGCCGGTCGTGCACCGCAACGGCGAGCTGGAACAAGAGAACATCGAGCGTCGAGCCGATCGCCTGCACAGTCTTGGCGCCGATGTCGAAGGCGAGCGAGAACTGGCCGGTTTCGGAAAAGCCGTAAAGCACGGCGACGAGCGAGCGATTGGCCAAAGGGATGCAGAGGTACAGGAGGTTGGCGGCGACAATTGGCAAGGTGTAGCGGAGCAGCGATCGCGCGATCGCGAACCGCGCGAGATGGATTTCCGCATCCGGGTCGCTCAGAGCGGCGCGGGCCGCCACGATGGACCCGGACAGGCTGAGGATCCCGCCGATCAGCGCCATCCGGGCCGAGCCGAAATAGAAGGCGCCTCCGCCGGTCATCAACAACGCGAGCAGGTTCTTGACCACGATCAGCTTCATGTACAGCGCGTCGTGGAAGCGCGATCGTACAAGGGCGGTGTTGAAGTCGAACAGGCCGTTCGCGACGGCCGCGCCGAGTGCGAGCGCGATCAGGCCGTGCGACAACGGGAAGTGGACGCCCGTCGTGAAAAGCAGGGTGGTTCCGATCGCCAGGCCCGCGGTGATCAGAGCGAAGGCGACGTCGAGTGTCGCGCGCAAGGAAGGGTCCTCATCGCGCGACCGCTCCGAGTAGAACCGGGTCGCCCCCAGCCTGAGCCAGTCGAGGAAGGCGGTCTGGACGGCGACGGCGGTCGCCAGCGCCAGCGCGAAGCGGCCGTATTCCTCCGGCCCGAGGAACTTCGCGACGAGAAGACCGACGGCGAAATTGAACAGGACATTCAGGAAGAAGGCCGAGAGTACTTTCATGCCGGTTCGGGTCTGGTCGCGGTCAGCGGGACGGCGGAGGCGAACAAACGGCGCATTCCTCCCTGATACGTCGAAGGCGACAAGAAAAGGTTGCTCCGGGTCCGCTCGATCAGCTTTTTGCCTTGTCGTCGAACGTCATGCGACCCGAGGCACCCTTGTGCCAGACATAAACGGTGTAATCGGCCGACGTCGGGTCGCCTTTGGTATCGAAGGCGATGTCGCCGAGAACGGTCCTGAACACACGTCCGTCGTGCATCGTTGCGGCGATCGCTTTTGGATCGAGAGATTTCGCGCCATCGACGGCCTGCCGGATCACCTGGACGCCAGCGTAGGCATAGAAGACCAAAGCATCCGGCTCGATGCCCTCGCCGCGCAGCCGTCGCAGCAGGTCTGCCGCAGCCGGCCGTGACTTCGGGTCCTGGGGGAAAACCATGACCGTGCCCTCTGCGGCAGGGCCTGCCGATGTCGCGAAGTCGTCGGACGCCAACGCGGCACCGCCCAGGAACGTCAGACGGAGGTTCGCCTCGCGAAGCTGGCGCGCGAGGACACCGGCCTCCGCCGCCGATCCGCCAAAGAAGGCGGCCTGGGCGCCGGACGTCCTGATCCGGTTGACGAGGGCCGAGAGGTCGCGGGCGCCCTTCTCCAGGCTGCCGTAGAACGCCTCCCGTATACCTGCCCCGGCGAGGCCTTTCCGCACGCCGTCGGCGAGGTCCTTTCCGGCGGTCGTCCGGTCGTGGACGATGGCGATGCGCGCGATGCGGCGCGACAGCAGGAAACGTGACGCGACCTCGGCCTGCTCGTCGTCGCGGCCGCAGGTCCGAAAGACGGTGGCGAGGCCGCGTTCCGTTACGGCCGGCGCCAGCGCGGAGGGCGTGATCTCGACGCGGCCGGCATCGGCGTAGACGGCCGAGGCCGCGACCGTTGCCGACGACGACAGCGGTCCGACGATCACCGGCTCTTGCTCCGCGACGAAAGTGTTGGCGACGTCGGCCGCGCGCTTGGGATCGTTGCCGTCGTCCCGGGCGACGACTCGCCCGCGCTGGCCGAGGAAGCCGCCCGTGACGTTGCTATCGGCGACCGCCCGTTCGGTTCCGAGCCGGATCTGCTCGCCGAAGATCGCATCCGCCCCGCTCAACGGCGCGGAAACGCCGATGCGAAACTCCGCCGCGTGGGCGCCGGTCCACGCGAGACCGCCAAAGAGAGCGAGGCCGAGGGCTGCCGCCTTCACTTTCTTTTTCGTCCCTTCGTGCCGTGCGAGGGCGTTGACGCTTTACGCCGAGACGTCGCCGACCGCGCCAACGCCTTCGACGCGGGCTTCTTGGCAGCCGTCTTGTTTGCAGACGTCTTTTTCGATGTCTCAGGGGACGTGGCCTTCTTCGAGGCGACGATCTTGCCTGTCCGGATCGGGTTCGCCGTCGGCGCGCGTTGCGGGCCTTTCACTGTCGTCACAGGGGCGCGTTTCGTGGGTGCTCTGGAGGGAGCGGGAGACCGCGCGCCAGCAACGCGCTTCACTGATGCGTTCTTTGCGGCAGATGCGGTTTGCTTCGCTGCTGCTTTCGGGACGCTCCGCGTCTTGAGCCTTCGCTGAGCCGGAGCCGTGACCGCTTTCTTGGGCGCCGTGGTTCGCCGCGCTGCGGTTTTGGTGCCGGACTTGCCGGTCGAAGGCGCTTTGGCGGCTTGAGATGCGTTTTTGTTCGCAGGGGTCGCGCGCACCGACCTTTGTTTCGGGGACGCTTTCCCTGTCGGGGGCGCTTTCCCTGTCGAGGACGCTTTGGAGATCGACGCTCGCGCCGGTCCCTTCCTCGCCGACGCTACCTTGGCGATCGGCCGCCGGGCTGCCCCCGTGACGCGGCCGCCGGCCCGACGATCGCCGGAATGAGCCTTGCGCGGCGAGGCCGAAGCCCGTCCGCTTCGGGCCTTGCCCGCGCTCGTCAGAAAACGGACGGCGGCCTCATTGAACGCAGCCGGGGCTTCGACATTGGACACGTGTCGGGCGGCGAGGACCACATGCTGGGCGTTCGGCATGGCCGCCAGGATGGCGATGTCGTCAGCGCTCGTCACGGGATCGTCGACGCCCGAGATCACGAGAACGGGGTGGCGCACCCTCGAAACCGCGTGGCGGAGATCCATGTCGCGCAGCGCGGCGCACGAGCCCGCGTAACCTTGGGGAGACATGGTCCTCAGCGTGGTTTGGAGTGCCTCGATCTTATCGGGGTTACGATCGATGAAGTCGCGGCCGAACCAGCGCGTGATCGTGTCCTGGGCATTGTCGTCGAGCTTGCCGGCGAGCACGCCTCGAATGCGCGCGTTCCAGATGTCGGCCGTACCGAGTCGCGCTGCCGTGTTCGCAAGCACCACGCGCTCGATCCGATCGGGTGCGTTCAAGAGGAGCCATTGTCCGACGGCGCCGCCGAGCGACAGGCCGAGGAAATGCGCACGATCGATTTCGAGACCGTCCATGATCGAGAGCACGTCCCGCCCGAGCCGATCGATCGAGTAAGGGGGAGCGCCGACGTGACTTCCACCATGACCACGCGAATCGTAGCGGACGACGCGGAAGTGCCGAAGGAACGCCGGCATTTGCTCGTCCCACAGCGAGAGCACTGTGCCGAGGGAGTTCGACAGAACCAGAACCGGTTTGGAAGGGTCGCCGTCGACTTCGACGTGGAAGGTGCCGCCTTCGACTGTCAATTCCGCCATGCACTCTGTCCGGATGTCCGCCCGGCGCTGTCATAGTCGATTTTCCGGCCGAAGCGAGGCCTCCCGCATCTTTCGCTATTTCCCTGTCATGGAAAACGTGTGCGTTTGCGGGAGATCGCTACGGAGTTACTGATGAGTGTCACGATGAGTGGCGCCACTTTTGTTCGCGCCGATCGCAAAGCGGTGTGGGCGGCTCTGCACGACGTCGATCTCATCTCGGCGTGCCTTCCGGGCTGCCGATCGCTGTCTCGCTCCTCGGACCGCGATTACGTTTTGGCGCTCAGGATCCGGTTTGGTCCGGTCAGCTTCGCTTTCAGTGGATCGGTCCAAATAGCTGAAAGCGATCCGCCCTCGCGCTACAGCCTGGTCGGGCGGGGGGAAAGCGGTCGCGCCGGCAAGGCGACCGGACGAGTGACGATTACGCTAGCCGAGTGGAGAGGCGGGTGCAGGCTCGCCTACCTGATCGAAGCCGAGACAACCGGTCCGCTGTCGGCGGCGGGACCCATCTTTCTGTCAAGTCTCGGTGCCTCGATCACGAAGTACTTCGCTCAACGGTTCGGCCGGCTCGTCGACGGGCGGCTTGCCATCGCGCCGGCAAAACCGGCTTAATGCGGCGGCAGTTTGCCTGACGCGCGCAGCACTCCGACGATGTCGCGCTCACTGAAGGGCTTCCTAACGAACGGAGCCGAGCGGAGAGCGACGGGCACCTTGTTCCGGTCTGAAGCCGACACGAAAGCGAACGGTATCCGCTCGCTCGCCAGATGCGTCGCGAAAGCATAGGTCGTTCCGTCAAGGACATCGACGTCCAGAAGTGCGAAGTCGATATCATGGGCCAGGGCGGCCATCGCGCCCGCCACCGAATTGCTCAGCACGATGCAGGATGCGACAGTGCGATCCACGATCTCTTCGAGGTTTTCTGACACGAGCGGGTCGTCCTCGACGATGAGAACGCGGCAGACGTCCATTCGCGGCTCCGTTGCCATATGTCTTTTGTTATTTGCCAACGAGTGGTGGCCTTCAGTGTTCCTGTCGTGCGGAGGAACATTTATCTTTGGGTAACGACCTGATCGCCGTCGCTTCTCGCACCTCGATGACGACAACCGACCTCCGTTTCTCCGTGGCGCCGATGATGGATTGGACGGACCGGCATTGTCGGGCCTTCCACAGGACGCTCTCGCGGCGCGCACGGCTCTATACCGAGATGGTGACCACCGCCGCGGTGCTGCGGGGTGACCGCGATCGGCTGCTCGGCTTCGACCGCATGGAGTATCCTTTGGCGGTGCAGCTCGGCGGCAGCGATCCCGACGATCTCGCCGCCGTCGCTCGGATCTGCGCTGATCGTGGCTTCGACGAGATCAACCTCAACGTCGGCTGCCCGTCGGACCGGGTCCAGAACGGCGCTTTCGGCGCCTGCCTGATGCGTGAGCCGGCGCTCGTGGGCGCGTGCGTCGCTGCGATGAAGGCGGCGACGGTCCTGCCGGTCACGGTGAAATGTCGCCTCGGCGTCGACGACCAGCCGCCGGAAGCCCTCGAGGCGATGGCGGCCGCGGTGGTCGCCGGCGGCGCTGACGCCCTGATCGTCCATGCCCGCAAAGCTTGGCTCAAAGGGCTGTCGCCTCGGGAAAATCGGGACATCCCGCCGCTGGATTACGGGCAGGTCTACGCGCTCAAGCGACGGTTGCCTCAAGTTCCGATCGTCCTGAACGGTGGTCTCGCGACCTGGCCGGCGATCGCGCGGGCGCTGACAGTCGTCGATGGCGTCATGATCGGCCGCGCCGCCTACGGCGATCCGGCGATCTTGCTCGATGTCGACCGGCACGTCCACTCCGACGCGCGTCCACCGCTGACCCGCGTCGAGGCGATCGAAGCCTTTCTGCCCTACATCGAGACGCGGCTTCGCGAGGGCGTGCCGTTGCATGCGATGAGCCGGCACATGCTTGGCTTGTTCAACGGTCTTCCCGGCGCACGGGCCTGGCGACGGCATCTCGCGACCGAGGCCGTTCGGCCGGGCGCCGGGCTGCACGTGGTGCGGGACGCCTTGCGTCACGTCCATCCGTGGCCCGAGCGGGCGGTCGCCTGATCGGAACGGCGGGTCGCGGCATCGGAGCCCGGCGCTCGTCTCAACCGATATGTTTTTGCAGCCGCCCGGCGAGATCCTGGGTGAACTGCCAGGCGGTTCGGCCGGAGCGGTTGGCGCGGGTCGCCGCCCATTCGAGCGCCTCGGCTTCGAGCTGCCCGCGATCGACCATGAGGCCGAAGTGGTCGGCATAGCCGAAGACCATCGCCAGATACTCGTCCTGCGAGCATTTGTGGAACCCAAGCCAGAGCCCGAAACGGTCGGACAGCGAGACCTTCTCCTCGACCGCCTCGCCTGGGTTGATCGCCGTCGCGCGCTCGTTGTCAAGCATCTCGCGCGGCATGAGATGCCGGCGGTTCGAAGTGGCGTAAAACAAGACGTTGTCGGGCCGGCCCTCGAGGCCGCCTTCGAGCACGGCCTTCAGCGATTTGTAGCTCGTATCGTCGAAATCGAACGAGAGGTCGTCGCAGAACAGAAGAAAGCGGAAGGGAGCCGTCCGCATGAACGTCATCAGGCGCGGTAGGCTGTCGATGTCCTCGCGATGGATCTCGATCAGCTTCAACGGCGCGAAGCCTTCCGCGCCGGCATGGGCTTCGTTGATCGCGGCGTGCGCCGCCTTGACGAGCGACGACTTGCCCATGCCGCGCGCGCCCCAGAGAAGCACGTTGTTGGCGGCGAAACCGCGGGCGAATCGCTCCGTGTTGTCGGTGAGGATGTCGCGCACATGATCGATGCCGCGCAGCAGCGCGATCGGGACCCGGCTGACGTCGGCGACCGGCTGCAGCCGGCCCATTTCAGCCTGCCAGACGAACGCGTCCGCTGTCGCGAAGTCGGGCGCCGGCACCGGCTTGGGTACGAGCGCTTCCAGGGCTTGCGCGATCCGGCGGAGCGCATCGGCTGCCGTGTCGAGCTGCGCATCTGTGGACGACAAGTCATTGGAGGTCATGGCGGCTGATTAAGGCAAGCCGGGTGTCTTGACGAGGGCTGTCACCTCGATGCGGCGCGGGGTTGGCAAGCTCTCGCGACCTTGCCACCATTGCTTTCGCTCTCGCCGCCGCTATAAGGCGCCGTCCCGCCGCATGTGCGGGCTGGCATCCGGGAGCACGACCATTTTCACGACGCCCGCCTTCGCCCAGGCCGCAGGCGCGGCTTCGGGCGGCTACGACACGATCATCCAATATGTGACGCTGTTCGGCCCCATTCTTCTCATCATGTACTTCATGGTGCTTCGTCCGCAGCAGAAACGGGCGAAGGATCAGGCCGCCCTGATCAAGAATATCCGGCGCGGCGACACGATCACCACCACCGGCGGTCTGATCGGAAAGGTGACCAAGGCCGTGGACGACGGCGAGATCGAGGTCGAGATCGCGCCGAACGTGCGGGTGCGGGTGGCGCGACCGATGGTGAGCGACGTGCGCGCCAAAGGCGAGCCAGTCAAGGACGCGGGCTAGGCCGGGTGTCCGCCACGATGGATTGTTGACGAGATGCTTCGTTTCGCACCTTGGAAGATCGCTTCGATCGTCGGACTGATCGTGCTGGCGGTGCTGATCGTCGTGCCGAGCCTGCTGCCGACCTCGGCCCGCGACTCCCTCGAGGCGAGCCTGCCGGCCTGGGCGCGTCCACGGACGCTGACGCTCGGTCTCGATCTCCAGGGCGGGTCGCATGTCCTCCTCCAGGTCGACGGCACCGATGTCGTGAAGACGATGGTGGTCAATCTGCGCGACGACGTCCGGCGGACGTTGCGCGAAGAGAAGGTTGCGGTCGCCGGCGGTATCGGCATCCAGCCGCGCGGCGTCCAGTTCCGCATCCCTGAGGCGACGGAACGCGCCAAAGTCATGCCTAAGCTGCGGGCGCTCGCCAGCCCGCAGGCCGCCATCCTCGGTTCGAGCGGGGCGGCTGCCTTCGACGTCAACGACAACGGGTCGGGGACGATCGCCATCAACGTCACGGACGCCGGCGTCACCGACAAGATTCGCCGCGCGGTCGACCAGTCGATCGAGGTCATCCGCCGTCGCGTCGACGCCCTCGGCACGACCGAACCGTCCATTCAACGCGAGGGCAACGACCGCGTTTCGGTCGAGGTGCCCGGGCTCCAGGATCCCGAGCGGCTGAAGCAACTGCTCGGGCAGACGGCAAAGCTCGAATTCCGCATGGTCGCCGATCCCGGCGAGAATCCGTCGGACTACGAGCAGCTCGATCAGACGTCCGAGCAGGGCAAGATCCCCGTCCAGAAGCGCGTGCTCGTCCAGGGCGAAGACCTGACCGACGCTCAGCCCGGCTTCGACCAGCGCAACGGGCAGGCCGTGGTGAACTTCAAGTTCAACATCCGCGGCGGCCAGCGCTTCGCCCAGGTGACGTCGGAGAACGTCGGCAAGCC
>CAXTFG010000047.1:0-20746 GCA_964243415.1 uncultured Beijerinckiaceae bacterium
GCTTCTTCGTCAGGAAGCCGGCGATCGCGGCGGCGTTGCCGGCGTTCTGTTCGTGCCGGAACGAGATGACACGCATCCCTTCGGCCTGGGCGAGGCGGCCGAGGTCCGTGATCGGGATGCCGGGCACCCCGTAGATGGTGTGGATCTCATTCAGCTTGAGAGCATCGATGACCAGATGGAAGCCGTCGGTCAGTTCCTCCGGCTCGGATGCCCCGGCGCCGTGCGTGTCGATGACCTGCGCTAATGCGGACATTCCGCTCTCCTCCTGACGTCCATTCATCTTGCGGCGACGAGCTTAGAACGTCTCCTCGTGGAGACAGTCGGCTTCGATATTTCGCCGAGCCGCTTCAGCGATATCGCTTGAGAAAAGGTCTTGGCAAGCCCCGAACAGGCTTCTGGTATACCAGAGGCCCGCTCGCGACATCGGCTGCCTACCGACGCTGCTCCGCCGCCGATGCGACGTAGGTGTCCGAAGGCGACCGGGCCGGCTTGACGACGGCAAACTCTCCGCCTTCGATGTACTTCAGCCGCATCGGTTTGAGCACGAACAGAGCCAGAAGGGCGGCAATCACGTTGAAAATGACAGTCACCGTGAACACGGCAGACCACCCGTAGGACGCGGAAACCAAGCTGCCGATGGGCACCAGGAACGCCGCGGTCCCCTTCGCCGTATAAAGCAGCCCGTTGTTCGTCGTGGCGAACTTAGGTCCGAACGTGTCGCCGGAGGTGGCCGGAAACAGGCTGTAGATCTCGCCGAAGACGCCGAAGAAGACCGCGGACGCGATCACGAACACCACGGGGTTCGTTCCGAACATGACGAGGCACCCGATCGCGACGGCGGCGGTCCCGAAAGCGAAGCCCATCGTGTTCTCGCGGCCGATTTGGTCGGAGATATAGCCAAACAGCGGGCGTCCGAAACCGTCGAAGATGCGGTCGAGCGAGATCGCCAAGGTCAGGGCGGCCATTTCCAGACCGAAGATGCTCATATGGACATTGGCGACCTTAAAGTCTTTCGCGACGGGCCCGATCGACGCGGCCGCGATCAAACCGCCGGACGCAACCAGAACGAACATGACGTAGAGAAGCCAGAAGACCGGGCTGCGCACCATCTCGCTCGGTGTGCGGCTGATGGTCGATTGCGGGAGGTTCAGCCTCTTGCGGGTCGCCGCAACCAGCACTTTCGGCTTGCGCAGGAACAGGGCCAGGACGAAGACGACGACGCCCTGGCCGATACCGAAGGACAGGAAAGCGGTCTGATACCCGCTCGACGCAATCATTTTGGCAATAGGCACGACCGTCAGCGCCGCTCCCGCCCCGAAGCCCGCCGCGGTGCAACCGGCCGCCAAGCCGCGTTGATTAGGGAACCATTTCAGTGCGTTGCCGACGCATGTTCCGTACACCGAGCCCGCGCCGATACCGCCGATGACGGCGGCGGCGTATAAGAGGACCAGTGAATCCGCGTAGGAGTTGAGGGCCCAGGCGAGGGCGATCATGACCCCGCCGAACATCACGACCAGCCGTGGACCATAGCGATCGACGAACCACGCTTCGACGGGCACGAGCCACGTCTCGGTCACGACAAAAAGGGTGAACGCAAGCTGGATCGCGGGACGCCCCCAGTGGAACTTCGCGTCGATGGGGTCAACGAAGAGGGTCCAGCCGTATTGCAGGTTGGCGATCATCGCCATGCAGAAAACGCCGAGCGCCAGCTGAAGCCATTTTGCCGAAGGAACGTCGTGATCTTCCATCCCTGACTCCTCTTTTGACTCGCGCGCTGACCCGCTGCGTTATGCTCTGGTATACCAGACTGCGAGGCCTCTCTTCAACTCGTTCGCAAGCCTGCCCGGCTACCCCTTTCGAGATAGGAGAGCCCGCTTTCAGCCTGTGAAGCAGCGCCGCTGGCACCGCTGACGACCGCTTTCGCGGCGCGGAGGCGATCGGGACAGTGTCGCCGGCGCTGACGCGCCACTGTAGAGACACTCCGGATGAAGCGGACGCCAGGAGCCGTCCACAAAAGCGCCTCGGCGAACTCGACGCGATTGCTCGTATGGCGGAAGCCAGACAGGACCGAACCTCGGGCTGGCATATAACGCCCACCTCGGCAGTCTTGATGAAGCTGCTCACGAGGTGGTTCGTGTTCACTCAAGGTAACCAGGCGAGAACGCCATCGGGACCTTGAACTGGAGCGGGCGAAGGGATTCGAACCCTCGACCCCAACCTTGGCAAGGTTGTGCTCTACCCCTGAGCTACACCCGCATCCACGGACATCGATCCGCCGGCCGACATATGGCCCAAAGCTCCAAAGGATGCAACGTTTTCGTACACCGGCATCAACCCTGCCGGCAGCTCGCCGTCCTGGCCGGGCCCGTGTCGACCATGCCACGACGCTTGGCTTGCTACGACCGGAGCGAACCGATAGAAGCTGCCACCGCGGGCGGCCGCCCGCATGGCGCGAGACTTTTCGCGCGTGGCGCCCGTAGCTCAGCTGGATAGAGCACTAGACTACGAATCTAGGGGTCAGGAGTTCGAATCTCTTCGGGCGCGCCACATCCAGAACCATCCGGTAAAGACTTGTGAGCCGGCGAGAGAGGGGATGTCCGCTGCGCTGCCAATCGATGCAGCGCATTGGACGCGCGCGGAATGGGGCGCTCGCCCGGGAGATGCGGCATTGCTGAGGCGACGCATCGACAACCTTCGCCTCCCTCACGAGGAGGCCGGCTTCTACAAGCCGCGGCCCGAACCCTATCGAGCTGTGCTGAACGCGCTCGGCACCGACCCCGCCCGCACGCTCTTCGTCGCGGGATCGCCGGCCGACATCCCTGGGGCCAAGGGAGTCGGCATGCCGGTATTCTGGCACAACCGCGCCGGTTTGCCCTTTGTCGCGGACACCGCGCGCCCGCTCCTCATCGCCGACACCCTGCACCCGCTGGCGGAGCTCGTCTGATGGCGACGGGAAGGTCTTTCGCCGAGCTGGAGACCCCGTGCCTGCTGCTCGACCGTGATCGGCTCGCGCGCAATGCGCGGCGCATGCGGGCGCGCTGCGACGAGCTCGGCGTCGTCCTGCGCCCCCATGCCAAGACGGCGAAATCGACAGAGGTAACGAAGATCGCCGGCGGCGGGGCGATCGGCCCGATCACCGTCTCGACGCTCGCCGAGGCCATTTTTTTCGCCACCGCCGGCTGGCGTGACATCCTCTACGCGACGGCGATGGCTCCGGCCAAGGTCGCGCACGCCGCCCGCATCCAGGCCGAGACGGGCGCCCGACTCATGCTGGTGACGGACGACGCCGCAGCCGCCAGCGAGGTCGGGGCCGCGGCGGCGGCCAATGGAGCGTCGTTCGCCTGTCTCGTCGAAATCGACTGCGGCGAGCACCGCAGCGGCGTTGCGCCGGCCTCCGACGAACTCTCCGCCGTCGCCGCATCTATCGCGGCGAGCGCTCCGCATCTGACCCTTGACGGCGTCATGACCCACGCCGGACACTCCTACGCACTCGACGCCGCCGCAGCCCTGCGTCGGCTCGCCGAAGCCGAGCGCGCCGCGGCGGTCACCTCGGCTGATCTGCTGCGCGCTGCGGGCCACGCCTGTCCCGTGGTGAGCGTCGGCTCGACCCCGACGGTGCTTTTCGCCGAACACCTGCGCGGCGTCAGCGAGGCCAGGGTCGGGATCTACCTGTTCTGCGACCTCGCCCAATTGTCCCGGCGGGTCTGCACCGAGGCGGACATCGCCGTGTCCGTGTTGGCGACCGTGATCGGGCACCAGCGCCGCGGACCAAGCCTGGTGCTCGACGCCGGCGCCCTGGCCTTGTCGAAGGACATCAGCGCGAATCGATTCCTGCCCGGCGCGCACTATGGCTGGGTATGCGATGCGGCCACGCTCCAGCGCTATCCCCGCCTGTCGGTCGAAGTTGTGCATCAGGAGCACGGCACCGTGCCGGTGCCCGACGACGGCTGGTTCGTCCGCTTGCCGGTCGGCAGCCTCGTCCGCATCTTGCCCAACCACGCATGCCTGACCTGCGCGGCTTACCCCGCCTACCAAGTCGTCCAGAACGGGCGCGTGGTCGACAGGTGGGAGCGGACCGGCGGCTGGTAGGAGGGACGGACGATGAACATGCCGAAGTCGACCGAAGTGCGCTGCGCCAGGGCGCCGGCACCGGGCGGTCACTATGCGCAGGGCGTGCTCCACGGCAGCACCCTCTACGTGTCGGGCCAGCTCGGCCTTGCCCGCGGCATGCCGGCGGAGACGAGCGTCACCGACCAGGTCGGCTTCGCGCTCGGCAACATCGAGCGCGTCGCCGGTGTGGTCGGGGCCTCGCGCGGCGACATTGTCAAATGCACCGTCTACGTCGCTGGTATCGAGCACTGGGACGAGGCGAACCTTGCCTACGCCGCTTTCTTCGGCGCGCACCGGCCGGCGCGCTCGGTGGTGCCCTGCGGCGCGCTGCACTTCGGCTGCAAGATCGAGATCGAGGCCGTTGTGGCGGTCGCGAGCTGATGGACGCGCGCGACGCGTGCAGCAGGGACGGCGTCCCAAGCGCGGAAGATTTGCCGTTTCCCACCCGACGGCTTAGGTGGGGCCAGGGCGTCGCAAGGTGAAGGCGCCGCTGGCGGGCGGCATCATGGTCTCGACGGCAAAGGACTTCGTTTTCAGCAAGGTCGAGGAGGCGGTTGCCAGCGCGGGCTTCGCGTTCGTTCGCGGCCCCGACACGGCAACCTTGCTGAACAGTACGGGGGAAGACCTCGCCGCGTTCGCTGCAAGCTGGGACGATCTCGGAGAGGACCGGCATATGGCGGACGGCGGTCGCTACCGCCGCCGTCGCCATGCGACCTTCGATGTCTCATCCCACAGTGTCGTCCGCAGACCCCATCAGCCCCACTATCAGGACACGCGGTACAACGAACTCAATGGAGGGATCGAGCGGTGGTTCGAGCCCGTGCGCGAACAGACAGCCGCCAATCCGCTGATGCGCGCCGCGCTCACGAGTTGTCGCGACCTGTTCGAAACGTTGACACCGCCAGCCGAGCGGCCGGAATCGTGGTTCGTCGAGGTCCATCAGTTTCGCATCGAGGCGAGCGGCGAAGGTCGCGGCCAACCGACACCCGAGGGCGCTCACCGCGACGGGGTTGATTGGGTCTTCGTCATGCTCCTTGCGCGTCACAACATCGTCAGCGGCGTCACCACAATCAGCGACCTTGACCGGAAGGAGCTCGGCTCGTTCATGCTGACCGAGGCGTTGGATACGGCAATCGTCGACGACGCTCGCCGGTACCACGGCGTCACCGCCGTCGAGCCTCTCGACCCAACCCGCCGGGCGTACAGGGACGTGCTCGTCATCACTTTCCGCGGACAACCGCGTCGGGCCTAAACGACGGCTCTCGGGCCGACGACCTTCGGCATGGGAGGCGGTCGGCGTCCGCTGCCCGGGAGCACCAGGCGATCATCGCCGCCGTCGCTTCAGCCGGGGCCGGTCGGCGATGGGACCAGAGTGTAGATGCCGACATCGGTGGCTCCGGCCAAGAAGCCGGCTTCGCAATAAGCGAGGTAGTAGGTCCAGAGGCGTCGGAACGGCTCGTCGAATCCGCTCAACGAAATGTCGGGCCATGCATCGGCGAACCGGCGGCGCCATTCCCGCAGCGTCCCGGCGTAGGACAGGCCGAAAAGTTCTTCCGTCTTCAGATGGAAGCCGAAGTCGGAGCTGAAGCGCGCGAGGATCGCGGGCGAAGGCAGCATGCCGCCCGGAAAGATGTATCGCTGGATAAAGTCGGGCGACTCGACATAGAAGGGAAAACGGTCATCCGCGATGGTGATCGCCTGCAGGACGGCGCGACCACCTGCCGTCAGGAGGTTGCGCAAGGTCGTGAAATAGGCCGGCCAGAAGGTCTCGCCGACGGCCTCGATCATCTCCACGGAGACGATCCGATCGAATGTCCCGGTCACGCTCCGATAGTCCTGGCGCCGCAGCTCGACGGTGTCGGAAAGCCCAGCCGCTTGGATCCGGGCCGAGGCGAACGCGTGCTGCGCTGGCGACAGGGTGATGCCGGTGACGCGGCAGCCGAGGCGCCCGAGGCGCTCGGCGAGGCCGCCCCAGCCGCAACCGATCTCAAGCACCCGCTCGCCGCCGCGCAGATCGAGTGCCGCGATCACCCGATCCTGCTTGGCCGTCTGCGCTTCTTCGAGATCCTCGTCGCCGCGTCGGTAGAGCCCGGAGGAATAGCTCATGCCGCGGTCGAGCCAGCGCTCGTAAAAGGCGTTTCCGAGGTCGTAATGAGCCATGATGTTGCGGCGGCTTCCGCGTCTCGTGTTGGCGCGGAGCACGTGACGGAGCCGGTTGAGCATGCGAGCGGGCGCGAAACCCGAAACTGTGCGGCGCAGGGCCTCGTCGTTGGCGGCGGCCAAAGCGATCAGCGCCACGAGGTCCGGGCTCGACCAGTCGCCATCGACATACGCCTCCCCGAACGCGACGTCCCCGCCAATGATCAGGCGCCGAAGGGTTCGCCAGCGGTGGAGTATCAAGACCGCGTCGGGACCGGGTCGCGAGGAGGGTGACGACGTGCTGTCGCCATCTGGCGTGATCACCGTCAATCGTCCGACGGTGAGATGGGCGAACAGTCTCGCGAGGAGTGCGTCGAACCAAGGAAGGCGCGGGGCGAGTCGCGGGACGAGACGCTCACTCAAGGCGAGAGCTGGGGAGGGGAGCTGTTCTGTCATGTCGGACGTCCGGCCGTTCTCAATCGAGGTCAACGGCGACCGCCGTGAACGCCTCGACCGGCGCCGGCGGGCGCGGCCTCAGCCTGACGCCTTTCAACCACAGTGCCAGGGCCTCCCAATGGATGCCGGCGATGACTTTGAACGTCAGCAGGGGATGCGCGAGGAAAGCGCGGGCCAAGGTCGCATCCGACAACGCGCGACGCGTCCCTGAAAAAGCGGTGGTGATCACCGGCCCCGTACCATCACGGACCACGACGGCGATGCCGACGTGCTCGCCCGGCGGCCTGATCTCGAAATCGTAGGCGAGATCCATGTCCAGGAAGGGCGAAACGTAGAGGGCCTTCGCGCAGGTTTGACGAACGACGTCCGTGCCTTGCCCCGGCGCGGTCCCGACCGGGATCACATAGCTGTGGCGCTGGCCGAACGTATTGCTGACCTCGTAAACGATGCAGACGATGCGTCCCGCCCGGTCATGACAGAAATAGACGCTAAGCGGATTGAAGACATAGCCGAGGATGCGGGGCAGACATAGCAGCCGGATCGGACCGCCGTCGACCGCGATGCCGGCGCGACCTGCGAGCTGTTCGACCTGTCGACGCAGCGGCACATCGGATCCGTCGCCGTGGTCGCGATCATAGAAAGACAGAAGATTGAACTTGTTGCGCGAGAACAGCCGGAGCGTCCCCGACAGATCGCCGAGCTCGTCCAGGTCGAGCAACAGGTTGAAGACCCGATAGCCGAGGACGTGTCGGCGTGGACGCAAGCGCCGGTGCGTCACGCGTCCCGCGTAGAGGCCCGATCGCGCCACCATGGATGCGGCTTTGGCGTCCACCATCACGCTGCCATCGCGCCTTGACCCGCGATCGGCGGCGCCGACAATACGATCCGGCCGGACTCGTTGGGGACTGTCCAGGGACGGCGCACGCCTCCGAGCTGTTCGGCGACCGCCAGCCCGGCTTGGAGGCCGTCCTCGTGGAAGCCGGCCCCGAAGTAAGCGCCGCAAAACCATGTCCGGTTGCGTCCCTGAAGCGACCAGAGCCGCTGCTGCGCGGCGAGCGCGGCTGCATCGAAGACGGGATGTTCGTATATCTCGTCACGATAGATATTATCTGGATCGAGCTCGCGGACTGGGTTCAGCGTGACAAACATCTGACGATCGGTCGCGAGGGGCTGCAGGCGGTTCATCCAATAGGTGACGCACAGCTCGGCGCCATCCCGCGCGCACCCCTGGTCTTCGACCCGGCGGCCGATGTAGTTCCAGCTCGCCCAGGCGCTCCGCCGATGCGGCATCACGCGCGTATCGTCATGCAACACCGCCCGATTGCGGTTGTAGCGGAAGGCGCCAAGGAGCGCGGCTTCATCGGCGTCGGGATCGGCCAGGAGACGGAGCGCCTGGTCGGCATGAGTGGCGATCACCACGGCATCGAACCGCTCCCGGCCCGATGCCGTGTCGATGACGTCCGCTCCGGCGGCGTGGCGCACCACGCGGGCGACGGCGCGGCCAGGTCGGATATCCGGACCGAGGCGATCGGCGAGACGCACGACATAAGCCTTGCTGCCGCCGACCACGGTGCGCCAGACCGGCCGATTGCTGACCTGCAACAGACCATGATTCCCGCAAAAGCGGATGAAGGCCTCAGCCGGGTAATCGAGTAGAACATGGGAGGGAGCCGACCAGATCGCGGCCGCCATCGGCAGCAGGTGGTCGTCTTGGAACGCGCGGCCGTAATGCTCGGCAGCCAGGAAATCGCCGAGCGACATCGTCCCGAGCTGTCCGGCCTTGGCGGGCGCCTCGCGGTAGAAGCGCAGGAGATCGCGCAGCATCGCCCAAAAACGCGGGCTGACGAGGTTGCGGCGCTGGGCGAAGAGCCCGCGCAGATCCGTCCCGTTGTATTCGAGCCGACCCTCGTCGAGCGAGACCGCGAAGGACATCACGGAGGGAGCCGTGGCGACCCCGAGGTGTGCCAGCAGCGCCACGAAGTTCGGGTAGGTGGCCTCGTTGAAGACGATGAAGCCCGTGTCGACCGCCACGCGGCCGCCGGGCAGAGCGGCCTCGACCGTATGACTGTGGCCGCCGAGTCGGTCCGCGGCCTCGAAGAGAACCACGCGGTGACGGGCAGCGAGGAGCCATGCCGCGGAGAGGCCGGAGATGCCGCTCCCGATCACAGCCACCTTCAACGGCAGGATTTCCCGCATCCCAACGATCGATCCCCTCAAGTGGCTTCCGCCACATCCCCCGAACGGACCAGATACGTTGGTCGAGCCGGCGAAGTTTCACAAAAGATATTTCAAGCGGGTAGATGGACGCGCGTCAGCATGCGTCCGTGGTATTCGCCGGCAACGACTTCTAAGCTCGGACGATGAGCACGACCCTCCTGCTTCTCGGCAACCTCGTCGGACTGTCGCTGGTCCTCTCGTTCGCCTGGGCCGTCCAGCGCAGCTCCGGCAATTCCGGCTGGGTCGACGTGATCTGGACTTACGCGCTCGGGGTCTCTGGCGTCGCGCTCGCGCTGTGGCCGTTGGCAGGCGGCATCTGGGCACGTCAGGTGCTCGTCGCCTTGGCGATAGCCGCGTGGTCGCTTCGGCTCGGCACGCACGTCGCGCGCCGTACCGTCCGGATCGAGGATGATCCGCGCTACCACAAGCTCAAGGTTGATTGGGGAGAGGCCGCCCAGCGGCGCATGTTCGGGTTTTTGCAAGTGCAGGCGCTGGCCGCGTTCCTGCTCTCGCTGGCGGTGTTCGCGGCTGCTCGCGCTCCGCGGCCCGGACCGGACTGGCGCGACGGACTTGGCTTCGCCCTGGTGCTCGTCTCGATCGTCGGAGAGGCGTTGGCCGATGCACAAGTCAAAGCGTTCGGTCGCGACCCGGCGAACAAGGGACGGGTGTGCGAGACCGGGCTGTGGCGCTGGTCCCGGCACCCAAACTATTTCTTCGAATGGCTCGGCTGGGTCGGGTATGTCGTCATCGCGATTGGCACCGCCTACCCGCTGGGCTGGCTGGCCCTGATCGGTCCGGTCTACATGTATTACCTGCTCGTCTATGTGTCTGGCGTGCCGCCGCTGGAGGAGCACATGAAGCGCACGCGCCCCGAGGCGTTCGCCGCCTATGCGGCGCGGACCAACGCGTTTTTCCCTGGGCCGAGGCGGTCGTGATCGCGAGTCTCGTGCGCGCGGCCGAGTCCCTGCCGCTCCCCGATGCCCTCACGCGTCGCGGTATCGAACTCCTGGTCGGGCGTACCGATCAGCGACTCGCGCGGGCAGGTAACGATGCGGAAGCGGGATTTGTCGCCGGGATGGCGGCTTACCCCATCGCCGAGCACGCCGACGCGGCCAACGCCCAGCATTACGAGGTTCCCGCCGCGTTCTTCGCCGAAATCCTCGGTCCGCGCCGCAAATATTCTTGCTGCTTCTACCCCAGTCCCGAAACGAGCCTCGCCGATGCCGAGATAGAAGCACTCGAACGGACCTGCGCGCACGCCGATCTCCACGATGGGCAGGACGTGCTCGAACTCGGCTGCGGCTGGGGATCGCTCAGCCTGTGGATGGCCGAAGCCTATCCCGGGTCGCGGATCGTCGCGGTCTCGAATTCGCGCTCGCAGCGCTTCTTCATCGAGGGTCAAGCGTCCGCACGCGGGCTCGCCAACCTCGCCGTCGTCACGGCGGACATGAACGGCTTCGCCGCGGGGCGGCAGTTCGACCGGATCGTGTCGGTCGAGATGTTCGAGCACATGGCGAACTGGTCCGCGCTGCTCGCGAACACGCGCGACTGGCTGCGCGCCGACGGACGTTTATTCCTCCACGTGTTCACGCACGCAGCTGCGTCCTACCGCTTCGACCATGCCGACAAGGGGGACTGGATCGCGCAACATTTCTTCACGGGCGGGCTCATGCCGAGCCGTGGTCTGATTCGCCACTTCGGACAGTATTTCGCGCTTGAAGAAGAGTGGCAGTGGGACGGCACGCACTATGCCCGCACCGCCCGAGACTGGCTTGATTGTTTCGATGGCCGTCTCGGTCAAATCCGGCCCATTCTGCGGGAGGTTTACGGCGGCGAGGCCGGCCTCTGGGAGCGGCGTTGGCGGCTGTTCTTCCTCGCGACCGAGGGGTTGTTCGGGTTCAAACGGGGCAGCCGGTGGGGCGTGAGCCATTATCGACTGCGCCCGGCGCCTCCGCCCGCCTGATGCCCTTTGCCGAGGTCAATGCGTCCCCACCGTCGCCTTGACTATCAGCAAGGCCGCCGTCGCCGCGGCGCCGCTGAGGCAGGTGCCCCAGATCACATCGACGATCGAGATGGTCGGCGTCCAGTTCCTGATCGTCGCCCAGTTGGTCATGTCGTAGGTCCCGTAGGCGAAGAATCCGAGCAGGGCGCCGAAGACGAGCGCGGTCGACCATCGGCCGGTGCCGAGGGCGGGCGTCACGGCGAAGATCACGAGCCCGATCGGAAAGATCAGGTAGAACAGCACGCCCGGCGTCACGGCGAAGCTCGGGGCCAGGACGTCGCCGAGGGTCGCCTTGAACATCCGTCCGCCGATCGTGGCGAGATAGACCGCATCGAGGCCGAGAAAAACGACCACCGTCGCCGCGTAGGCGATCACGAGCTGCACCATCGAATTCTGCCTTTGTCGCGAGATGTTTCCCACTCGCAACGCGCCGCAATGCGAATTCTTTCCGAGCGCGGCGTGCTTCGGCCGAAATCCGCCACCGTCCGGCTGCTGTTCCGCTGTAGTGACTGGTTCGACCGGATCATCCGCTGCTGCCGATCAGCACTCCCGTCGCCAGGACGAGACCGCCGCCGAGCATCACCTTTGCCGCCGCCGATAGCGGTGCCGTCTCCATGTAGCGCCACTGGATCCAGGCGATCGCGAGGAGCTCGAAGACGACCGCGGTCGCCGCGACGACCGTCGCCGTGGTGAAGTTCGGGATCAGGTAGGGCAGCGTGTGCCCGATCCCGCCCGCCATCGTCATCAGACCGCAGACGAGGCCCCGGAGATACGGCGTGCCGCGTCCCGACAGCTTGCCATCGTCCGACAACGCCTCCGCGAAGCCCATCGAAATGCCGGCGCCGACGGACGCCGCCAGACCGACCTGGAAGGCGGTCCAGGTGTTGTGCGTGCCGAAGGCGGCGGCGAACACCGGGGCCAGCGTGGAGACGGATCCGTCCATGAGGCCGACGAGGCCGGGCTGGACGATCTGCAGCACGAAGCGCCGGCTCGCATCATCGTTCTCCTTGACGCGGGCATCATCCGAAAGCAGCTTCGCCTTGATGTCGCCCGCGGTCCGCTCGTGCTCCGTTTCCGCGAAGGCGAGGTCGTCAAGCAGCTGGCGCATCGCGGCATCCGTGGTTTTGGTCGCGGCGAGCCGGTAGAAGCGGGCCGAATCCTGCTCCATCTGCTCGGCTTGCCGCCGAACGGCTTCCAACCCGAGCGGGCGGACGTGCCAGAGCTTCTTGCGGTGCACCGCCCCGCGCACGTCGTGGCGTCGAACCTGCGGAATGTGCCGTCCGAAACGGGTGACGAAGAGTTCGATCAGCCGCCGCCTGTGGTCGTTTTCCTGCTCCGCCATCCCGGAGAAGATGCCAGCAGTGTCGGGGTAGGTGTCGCGGAGCCCATCCGCGAAGTCCGCGTAGGTGCGGCTATCCTCCTCTTCGCTGCTGATGGCGAGCGCGAGAACCTCCCGCTCGTCCAGCTCCGCAAAGGACTTCATCGCGCGCTCCTTTTAGAACACTTCTAATCAACGTGCGATCCCTTCGTCAACGGCCTGTCCTCGATGCCGGCCACGCCAACGCCGACACCTCCGAGACATGCATTTCGGCCATGCCATGTGGCTGCTCGTTTCGCGCGGATCACGCCTCGAGGGCTGGCGTCCTTCCTACGGCCGAGTCGACTGTCCGGCGAGACTGCCCGAATGTCGTCGCGAGTAGTTCTGGAAGCTCTCTTAGACCAAGGTCTAGTTCGCCGGAGAGATCAACAATATAGCCATCCTGACGCACTCCGCCTAGGTTGCCTCGTCCCGTTCTGGAGGTTTTGTCGTGAAACACGCAACGCGAGCCGTCTTCTTAGCCGGTCTCCTATCAGCTTCGACCGTCACATTGTCGACGAGCGTCCTTGCGATGCCAGTCGTCAAGGGCGCTGTCGTCAATCAGGCCGACACGACGACCAGCCCGGTCTATTACCGTTGCGGCCGCTACCGGTGCCATCATTACTATTACCGCAGCTATTACCGCGGCTACGGCTATTATCGACCGTACTACCGGCCTTATCTCGGGTTCGGTCTCTTCTAGGCCTGATGGCATCGCTCGGTGGCGTCGATGACGGTCGGCTTGTGCTGCAAGCAAACTGATCGTCGACGCCGAGCGGGCGAGCGCGTCTCATGTCGGGCCTCCCGACGAGGTCCGCGCTTGCCAGCGACCGTGAGGTTGCCTTAGGCTCGGCCGTTGCCGTGCGGGACTACGCACCATGGTCGTTCGAGTTGCCACAGTCGCGTTCGAGGGCATCAACGCGCGGCCGGTCGACGTTCAGGTCCAGATCGCTCCCGGCAACGTCGTCTTCACCATCGTCGGCCTCGGCGACAAGGCGGTCGCGGAATCGAAGGAACGCGTGCGTTCCGCCCTGATCGCGTCGGGTCTCGCCCTGCCCGCCAAGCGGATCACCGTCAACCTCGCGCCGGCCGACATGCCCAAAGAGGGCTCGCATTACGATCTGCCGATCGCGCTCGGCGTCATGGCTGCCATCGGTGCCGTCCCGGCGGACTTGTTGTCGTCCTATCTCGTGCTCGGCGAGTTGGCCCTCGACGGCACGGTGACGGCCGTCGCTGGCGTCCTGCCTGCCGCCATCGCCGCCAACGCCCGCAACCTCGGCTTGATCTGCCCCCGTGCGAGCGGGCCGGAAGCGGCCTGGGCGTCGAGCGACATCGACGTGCTCGCGCCGCTGTCGCTGATCCAGATCGCCAACCACTTCAAGGGCACGCAGGTGATGGCACGCCCGCAGCCGACGATCCGGCGTGCCGCCGCGAGCCTGCCCGACCTGCGCGACATCAAGGGCCAGGAGAGCGCCAAGCGTGCGCTGGAGATCGCTGCCGCCGGCGGACACGCCCTGCTGTTCAACGGGCCGCCCGGCGCCGGCAAGTCGATGCTCGCCTCGCGGCTTCCCTCGATCCTCCCGCCTCTCAGCCCCGCCGAACTGCTCGAAGTCTCGATGATCCATTCGGTCGCCGGCGCGCTCGCCAATGGCGAACTCACCGACCGTCGCCCGTTCCGCGCGCCACATCACTCGGCGTCGATGCCCGCCCTGGTGGGAGGCGGCACGCATGCGAAGCCCGGCGAAATCTCCATGGCGCACAACGGGGTGCTCTTTTTAGACGAATTGCCGGAGTTCCAGGCCAACGTGCTCGACGCCCTCCGGCAGCCTCTCGAGACCGGCGAGGTCATGGTGGCGCGCGCCAACCACCGCGTCACCTATCCCGCACGCTTCCAACTCGTCGCGGCGATGAACCCGTGCCGGTGCGGGCATGCGCTCGATCCGGGATATGCTTGCCACCGCCAGCCCAACAGCCGCTGCATGGCGCAATACGGCGCGCGCCTGTCCGGCCCATTGCTCGACCGCATCGACATGCACGTCGAAGTCCCGGCCGTAAGCGCTGCCGACCTGATGCTTCCATCACCGGCCGAAGGCTCTGCGGATGTCGCCGCTCGCGTCGCTCTCGCGCGCGCCGCCCAGGTTCGACGCTATGGAGCGCTCGGGCGCGCCGACGTCCGGTGCAATGCGGCAGCGCCGGCTTCGCTCATCGAGCAAGTCGCGCAGCCCGACCGGGCCGGGCAGAAGCTCGTGCGTGACGCCTCGGACCGCCTGCAGCTGTCGGCCCGCGGCTTCCATCGTGTGCTCAAGCTTGCGCGCACCGTCGCCGACCTCGACGGGGCGGAAACGATCTCGAGTCTGCATCTCGCCGAGGCCCTCTCCTATCGAGCCGAGGGCGCCGGGCGACAGCGCGCGGCGTAGAAGCTGCTCGCATTCTGCTTGCACATAGGTGCCATGCCGCTCGTTCGGGGCATGTCATGTTGCGGTGCAACAAACTCCTGACTAGACTTCGTCGAACGACGGAGGGTGCAAGATGCCGGTCGCCACTTGGCAGACGAAATACGGATCACGACGCGTCCGCCGTGACCCGCCGACGCTCGCTGAAGCGCTCAGCGCGGCCCAGGGCTTGACGGAAGACCGGGATCAGCAGGTCGAAATCGCCGCCGAGCTCATGGGTGTGCCCGTGGCCGAAGCCAAGGCCGAGCTGACGAAGATCGCGCCAGATCATCGCCGGTCGACCCTAACGATGGTCGCGCCGATGCGCGACAAGGGTGCGCGCGCGGTCGTGGTTGAACGCAAGACGAGCCGACGATTGGTGGCGTTGCCCCAGCGCCTGGCGAGCGCGTCTCTGCGCAACCGCTGAACCCGCTCTGAGTTGATCGTTGGCAGGCGCGCTGGTGAGCCGGGTCCACGTCGATTCCATTAGCATGCGACGTCGGAGGACGAACGACCTCATCGTCGTGATCGGCCGGGCAAGTGCGGATGTGCAGCGATGCCCTACTTCCAACTCGATACGCCTTTTCCCGTCTCGCGAGACCAAAGCCGTTGCCTCGCCCAACGCTTCGGCGAAATTTACGTCGCGACCCTCGGTGGCAACGTGAGCCGCCTCAGTGTCGCCGTTCGAGAGCTTGGTGACGGCAAACTTTGGCGCTGTGGCAAGGGTGAACCGCGGGCCGCCGCCATTCTGATGTGCGATATCCGGCGCGGGCGCTCGGCCGACGTACGAGCTCGATTCGCGAAGCAGATGGTGGAAGCCTGCATCGAGATCTGCGGCTTGAGCGAGGAGACCCTGAACCTCGAATTCACCCAGCACGCCGGCGATGAGATGTATCATACGATGTATGGTGGCTTGAGCGACGAGTTCGTGCCGGGGGAAGTCGACCAGCTCGGGGAGACGTAGCCACAGATGTTCGCGTCCGTGCCCGGGATCAGATCGGCCGCTTCGGAAAAGGCACGAAACGCGATGGGAGGATCGGTTGCGATCCCTCGATCTTCTGCATGAACGGGATGGGCGGCAAGCTCGGGACGAAAGCAACGAGGATCTTCGGACGCGACGGAGGTGTCGGTATGCCGTTCGGGTCGGCCGGCACGGGTCCATCCGTTGGTTTGAGCTCGGCGGTTTCGATGCCGGCCGGCTTCTCCGGCGGGAGCGGGACGCTTGGGTTCAAACTTTCGGCAGAAACGGCCGGCGTCGCGCGTTTCACAGGCTTGTCGTCGGCGGGCACCGGTTCCGGTTTCGCTCCAAAATTCGGAATGATGCCTTGGAGGCGCCCCGTCAGCGCCGACCATCCGGCTTCGCCGCCGGTCAGCGCGTCGGGGAGCGGCTTGATTGTGGCTTGCGCGACCATGATGCGCGGCTCCGGTGGCGCCGTGCAGTCACGGATGCCGAGATCGATCAGTTCGGCACCGCGCAAGATCGCGAACTTTCGGGTGAGCGTCCCGAGGCGCTCGCGAACCGCCACCGGATATGTGTTGAAGAGCGCGTCCGAGACCTGCAGGTTGGTGATGTGATTGCGCGGATCATAGGCTTGGTGAAATTTGAAAACCGAGTCCTTGTAGACGCACACGTTGGGCAGGCTGAGCGCCATCGTGCAGGCCGAATGGCACTCGTGGATGCGGACCTCGCGGCCGGTGCGGCGATAGACTTCCGTTTGCGCGGCATACTGGTTCACGTAGCCGCCGAAATCCTTGACCACGACGACGGGCGACATGTTCTGCGGGGGTTGCAGGTAGCTCAAGCGGGCTTACTCGATCGGCTTCGGTCATACCGGTCTAGGAAAACGTGGTGAACGCAATCTTAAGCCCCGTCATGGAATGCTAACCATGATAGATGTCGCCCGGCCGTCGCAGGATGATGCGTCCGCACGGCTGAACTTTGGCGGCACGGCGGGAGCAGAGTGGCGGAGCGATCATGGCGGGCCAAATCTACCGACCGGGCAGCCCGGGCTTCGCGGTCTACGTGCACTGGCCGTTTTGTCTGTCGAAATGCCCCTATTGCGACTTCAACAGCCATGTTCGCGCCGGCGCCGTCGACGAGGAGCGCTACGTCGCCGCGTTCCGGACGGAGCTCGCGCATCGCGCCAAGCTGACGAAGGGGCGTAGCGTCGCCTCGATCTTCTTTGGCGGCGGCACACCCTCCCTGATGAAGCCCGGCACTGTCGCCGGCATCCTCGATGCCATCGCCGCCAACTGGACGGTGCAGCCCAATTGCGAGGTGACGCTGGAAGCCAATCCGACCAGCGTCGAGGCCAACCGCTTTACGGGGTACCGTCGCGCCGGCGTGAACCGGGTGTCGCTCGGCGTGCAGGCGATGAACGATGCCGACCTCAAGGCGCTCGGGCGCCTGCACACGGCGGACGAGGCGATGAAAGCGGTCGGCATCGCCGCGTCGATCTTCGAGCGCTACTCGTTCGATCTGATGTACGCTCGTCCGAACCAGACGCCGGCGGCGTGGCGCGCCGAGCTGCAGGGCGCCATTTCCCGCGCGCGCGACCACATGTCCCTCTATCAGCTGACCATCGAGCCCGACACGATGTTCGAGCGGCTGCGCAACGCCGGCAAGCTCACCGTTCCGTCGGCCGATCAGTGCCGGGTCCTGTGGGACGTGACGCAGGACACCATGAGCGAGGCCGGGCTGCCGGCCTACGAGATCTCGAATCACGCCCGGCCCGGCGGCGAAAGCCGACACAACCTGATCTACTGGCGCTATGGCGAATATGTCGGCGTCGGTCCCGGCGCGCATGGCCGCATCGGCACCGCGAAGGGACGGCGTGCGCACGCGACCGAACCGCACCCCGAGATGTGGCTGACCATCGTGGAGACGGACGGCCACGGCCTCATCGAGGACGAGCTATTGTCGACCGAAGAGCAGGGCGACGAGTTTCTGCTAATGGGTCTGCGCCTTTCCGAGGGCATCGAGCCGACGCAGTTCGAGGCTCTCTCGAACCGCATGCTCGACAAGAGCCGGATCACATCGCTCGTGAAGGACGGCATGGTCGAGATGACGATGGGCGGCCGCCTCCGGGTCAGCGCGGCCGGTTTCCCCCTGCTCGACATGGTGGTGGCCGACCTGGCGGCGTGACTGGCTCGAAAGGTCGGCTTGCAGGCGGTCAGTCTCTCTGTGGTCGGCATCGCGCCCGAGTTTATGGTCCACGCGCGGCGATGAGGTGGAAGAAGCCGCCGGTGACGAGACCGCGGCGGCCGCCTGCGTCACGCGGGGAACCGCCGGCCGCATCACGGGCAGTGACGAGCGGCGGGTCGGGCGGGTCGGCGTCGATTATCGTGGCATAATGAAATTCGTGGCCGCGCATCACGGTCCCGCGACGCCCGAGGCAACCATCGGCGCAGAGCGTCACGTCGCGATAGCCGAGGTTCATGCGGCGCTTGGCGAAGCTGAACGAGGCGCCGAGCAGACCCGCCATCTCATGTGAGGTGCCGTCGGCATCGGTCAACGATTGGCCCAGAACCATGTAGCCGCCGCATTCACCGTGGACCGGTCGCGTGTCGGCGAACCGGCGCAGCCCCGACGTAAAGCGCGCTGCGGCGGCGAGCCGGCCGGCGTGGAGTTCAGGATAGCCGCCGGGCAACCAGCACGTGTCGCAGTCATCGGGCGGCGGCTCATCGGCGAGGGGCGAGAAAAAGCGGATTTCGGCGCCGGCGGCCCGCCAGCCCTCAAGAAGATGCGGGTACAGAAACGAGAATGCCGCGTCGCGCGCGACGGCGATGCGCTGCCCCGGTGGCCGGATCGCCACCCCCGGCGCGGCGGGTTCGAGCGCGAGCGGCATCGCCAACTCGCGCACGGCGGCGAGATCGACATGCGCCGCGACGAATTCCGCGATGGCGTCGAGCATCGCGTCAAGGCGCGGTAGTTCGCCCGCCTGCACCAAGCCGAGGTGGCGTTCGGGCAAGGCAAGGGTCTCGGAGCGGGGCAGGGCGCCGACGACGCGGAACCCTGCGGCCATGACCGCGTCCGCGGCGAGGCGGCGGTGGCGGTCGCTGGCGACCCGGTTCAGCACCACGCCGCCGAGGCGGACCCGCGGGTCGAGCGCGTCGCAGCCTTTGGCGATGGCCGCCGCCGTCTGCGACTGTCCGCTGATGTCGAGCACCAGCAAAATCGGCAAGCCGAGGCGCGCGGCGAGGTCGGCGGAAGACCCGGTCCCGCCCGGCGGCCCGGCGACGCCGTCGAACAGCCCCATCGAACCCTCGCCGATGACCAGATCGATGCCGTCCGCCGCGCGCCGCGCCAGGGCGCCGACGAGGGCGGGCGACATCGCCCAGGTGTCGAGGTTGAAGCTCGGGCGGCCCACGGCGGCGGCGTGGAAAGCCGGGTCGATGTAGTCCGGCCCGTTCTTGATTCCGGCGACGCGCACACCGTCGCGAGCCAAGGCGCGCATCAGGCCGAGCGTCAGGACGGTCTTACCGCTGCCGGACTTCGGGGCGGAGACGAGGAAGCCGTGAGCCAATTCCGCTAAGCGCGTCGAAGCAGGTCGAGGACCGGTTCGGCGCTCCGGTCGGGCGGGAAGACGGGGTAGAAAACGTGCGCGATGACGCCGTCGCGCACCACGAGCGTGAGCCGGCGCACCAGACGCACGCCGTCGGCGACGAACGTCGGCAGGCGCAGCGCGTCCGTGAGCGCGAAATCGGCGTCGCTCAGGACGGGATATGGCAGCTGCAGACGGGCCGCCATCTCCGCCTGATAGGCCGTCGACTGCGTGCTCACGCCATAGACGCCGGCCTTGAGTATCCTGAACTCGTCGTGGTGGTCGCGAAAGGCGCAATTCTGCGGTGTGCAGCCGCGCGCGCCGGGGATCGCGTCCCATCCGTCCGGCAGGGCGACGCCGGGCCGCCCCGTCATCGGATAGAAGAACAGCACGCTGACCAGATCCGGAAGCTTGCGGAGATCGACGCTCGCTCCGCTCGTCGAGGGCAAGGCGAGAGCCGGGAGTGCCAAGCCCGAGAGGTGCGCGCAGGCGCCATCGTCCACGGGGGCGGGCAGGCTTTCGGGCAGGGCGGAATAATCAGCTTGGGTCATGACCGTCTTGTACTCTCGCCGCCGCCATCGGGTCGAGGCGCCTGTCGGGTCTCGAGCACGGTTTCGTAGAGCTTCAAAGTCGTGTCCGCTATCGCGTCCCAGCTGAAAAACGCTTCGACGCGGGCGCGTCCGGCTTTCGCGAACCGCTCGCGGAGGGCGGGGTCGCGGGCCAGTCGGTTGATCGCGGCGGCGAGGTTGTGCGCGAACCGGACGGGATCGGCCGGGTCGAACCCCTTGGGCGACAGGCCCACGTCGACCAGCAGCCCGGTCTCTCCCGGCATCACGACCTCCGGAATACCGCCCACGGCGGAGGCCACGACCGGCGTCCCGCACGCCATCGCCTCCAGGTTGATGATGCCGAACGGCTCGTACACAGACGGGCAGCAGAAGATCGCCGCGTGGGTGTAAAGCTCGATCACGTCGGCGCGCGGCAGCATCTCGCGGATCCAGACGACGCCCGCACGCTCGGCGGCGACCCGCGCGACGCCCGCCTCCATCTCGCGCCCGATCTCCGGCGTGTCCGGCGCGCCCGCGCACAGGACGATCTGAAGGGAGGGGTCGATCTTCGGGATCGCTTCGACGAGGTGGATGATGCCCTTCTGCCGGGTGATGCGCCCGACGAAGAGCACGAACGGCCGGCCCGGATCGATGCCGTGGCGGCACAGCACGGCGGTGCCGGAGACCGCGCGATACTCGTCGAGATCGATGCCGTTGTGGATCACGTGGACGCGCTCGGGCGCGATGGCGAAATGGCGCAGCACGTCGGCGCGGGTTTGGCGCGAGACCGCGATCACGGCGTCGGCGCTCTCGATGGCGGTGCGCTCCATCCAGGCCGAGAGATGGTAGCCGTTGCCGAGCTGCTCGACCTTCCACGGCCGGAGCGGCTCCAGCGAGTGAATGGTGAGGACATAGGGCACGCCCCACAGCTTGGCGGCGAG
>CAXTFG010000048.1:0-20189 GCA_964243415.1 uncultured Beijerinckiaceae bacterium
TCGAGATGTGCTCGACTTCCGCGATCCGCGTCTGGATCTTGCCGATGGCGTCGACGGAGAGGTCGGTGGCCTCCTGCATCTCCGCGATCTGGCCGGAGATGTCCTGCGTCGCCTTCGCGGTCTGGGTGGCGAGCGTCTTGACTTCCTGGGCGACGACGGCGAACCCGCGTCCCGCCTCGCCGGCGCGCGCCGCCTCGATGGTGGCGTTCAATGCCAGGAGGTTGGTCTGTGCGGCGATGCGCGAGATCAGGCTGACCACGTCGCCGACCTTCTGCGCGGCGGCGGATAGGCGTCCCATGCCGGCGTTGGTTTCGACCGCGCGCTCGACGGCGGCGCGGACCACGTTTGTCGACTGCACGACCTGGCGACTGATCTCCTCGATCGAGTCGAGCAGTTGTTCCGACGCGGTGGCGACGGAGGACACGTCGCCTGCCGCATGCGACGAGGCCGCCGTGGCCTGGTCGGAACCCTCGTTGGCGTGCTTGGCCGCCCCTGTCATCCGTTCGGCCGCCTCGCCGAGGCGCTTCGTCATCGACCCAAGGCGGCGGACCTGAGTTGCCAGATCGATCGAAAACCGTTCGATCTGTTCGCCGAGCGCCCGCGTGCGGGCCTCGGACGTCTCGACGACAGGCGCGAGTTGACGCGTTTCTCGCATCTTCGCGGCATCGTGAACATTGCGGAGCCCGCGCGCGAGCTGGCCGATCTCGTCGGCGCGGCCCTCTCCTGCAAACGTGACCGTCGTGTTTCCGGCGGCCAGTTGCTCGGCGGCGTAGGCCAGATCCTTCAGGGGAAGCGTCACGCTCCGACGAAGAGCGAAAGCGGCAAGACCGATCATCGCCGCCGCGACCATCACGGTCGCGACAACGATCTTGACCTCGGCGGCATGAAAGGCGGCAGCGAGGGCCGGATCGCCGACACGCGATCCTGCCGCGAGCCCTTCCAGATCGTCCAAAGAGACGAAAGAGTAACCCCCCAACACCAGGACGAGACCGGTGAGGAGCGTCTGTTTGATTGTGAGGCTTCGCCCTAAAGATACGATGCCCATCGACGTCAAACCTCTCTGATTCTCCTAACCTAGCGGTAACGCGTTCAAATCCGGTAAATGCCCGCACGGCAGCGGCTCTGCTTTTGTTTTTCCGAGATCCGTCCCATGAAGGACACGTCATGCCCTTGAACGTCGCCGTGCAGATGGATCCCATCGAGCGTGTCTCGATTGCCGGAGACACGACCTTTGCGCTCCTGCTGGAGGCGCGCGCACGCGGGCACAGCCTTTCCTACTACCGCCCCGAACACCTTTCGTTACGAAACGGGCAGGTCGTGGCGCGCGGGGCCGCCATCGATGTCCGCGATGTGCTCGGCGATCATTACACGCTCGGCGAGGCGACAACGCTCGATCTCGCCACGATGGATGTCGTGCTGCTGCGGCAGGACCCGCCTTTCGATCTCGCCTACATCACGTCGACGCACCTGCTCGAACGCCTTCCCTCGTCGACTCTGGTCGTGAACGACCCCGCGAGCGTGCGCAACGCGCCCGAAAAACTCTTCGTGATGGACTACCCTCACCTGATGCCGCCGACGCTGATCACGCGCGACAGGGCGGAGATCGAGGCGTTCCGGCGCGAGCACGGCGAGGTTGTGATGAAACCTCTCCACGGGCACGGCGGCGCCTCCGTGTTCAAGCTCGGCCAACCGGACGCGAACTTCGGGTCGATGTTCGATCTGTTCGCCTCGATCATGCGTGAACAGTGGGTCGTTCAGGCCTTCATCAAGAATATCGTGAAAGGCGACAAACGCATCATCCTCGTCGAGGGCAAGCCGCTCGGCGCCATCAACCGCGTGCCTGCCGCCAACGACATCCGTTCGAACATGGTCCGCGGCGGTGCGGCCGCGGCAACCGAGTTCACCCCACGCGAGCTGGAGATTTGCGAAGCGATCGGTCCGGAACTACAGAAGCGAGGACTTGTCCTCGTCGGGATCGACGTAATCGACGGCTTCCTGACCGAAATTAACGTGACATCGCCGACGGGCATCCGCGCCATCAAGCGCGTGGGCGGTCCCGATCTGGCCGTTTCCGTGTGGGACGCCATCGAAGCCAGAGCCGCGGCGCGCACGGGCAAGACCGGACTTTGAACGGGGGCAAGAGCCTTGAGGCCGATGAGCGGCATCTCCGATAGGACCGCCTCGCATCGGCGACGCCGCAAACCCCGGATCCGCTTCGCTGTTTCCGACTATTTCGATGGGCCCGGCGTGCTCGGCCGCCTCCATGGCCTCTACGCAGGGGCGACGACCGACGGCGTCCCGCATCTCGAAGTCGTCGCGATCTTCCGCGCGGCCTTATCGGCCGCCCGCGACCTGATCCGGCACGACCTCGAGAATGGAGGCGACGGGCTGCGCTGCGCCCGTCATCTCTCCCTCGTGCAGGACGAACTGATCCGCACGCTCTACGCGTTCGTGGTCCGGCACCGCTTTCCCGCCCTCGACCCGATGCGAAGCGAGCTCGTGGTCGCGGCCGTCGGCGGCTATGGCAGAGGCACTCTGGCGCCCGGCTCCGATATCGACCTGCTTTTTCTTGTGCCCGTCGGAAACGATCCGTGGGCGCTTCAGGTCACCGAAGCCATTCTCTACATTCTCTGGGATCTGCGGCAGAAGGTCGGGCACTCCACCCGAACCATCGACGAATGTCTTCGCTACGCACGTGACGACATGACGATCCGGACCTCGTTGCTCGAGGCACGGCTGATCCTTGGCGATCCCGATCGTTTCGCCGATCTTCAGGACAGGTTCGACGGTGTGATCGTGAGCAAAACGCCCGCCGAGTTCGTGGCGGCGAAACTTGCGGAACGGGACAGCCGCCTCAGCCGGATAGGGCGATCGCGGTACCTCGTCGAGCCCAACGTCAAGGATAGTAAAGGCGGCTTGCGCGACCTCAACACGCTGTTCTGGATTGCCAAATACGTCTACCGGGTCCGCGAGGCGTCGGAACTCGTGCAGTCCGGCCTTTTCTCCCGCAAAGAATACCGTCTGTTCTGCCGCTGCGAAGAATTTCTCTGGCGGGTCCGCTGCCACCTCCATTTCGAGACCCAGCGGGCGGAAGAACGCCTGTCGTTCGACCTTCAGCGAATCATCGCGGAGCGTCTCGGCTACGTCGGCCGCGCCGGATTGTACGGCGTCGAGCGGTTCATGAAGCACTACTTTCTCGTGGCCAAGGAAGTCGGCGATCTCACCGCCATCGTGTGTGCGGCGTTGGAAGAGCGCCAAGCCAAGCCCTCCCCCATGCTCGACCGCTTCTTCGGCCGGGTCTGGCGCCGTCGCGAGACCCTCTCCAACAAGAGCTTCCTCGTCGAGAACGCGCGCATCACCTTCGCCGACCCGGCGACATTCGCCCGTGATCCGATCAACCTTATCCGCTTGTTCGCCACCGCCGACGAAAGCGGGCTCGCCATCCATCCCGACGCCATGCGGCTCGTGACGCTCAGCCTGACCAAGATCGATGCTCACATGCGCGCCGATCCCGAGGCCAACCGCCTGTTCCTTTCGATCCTCGCCTCGCGCAATTCGCCTGCCGTCGTGCTCGGGCTGATGAACCAGGCCGGCGTGCTCGGCCGCTTCATCCCCGAGTTCGGCCGCATCGTCGCGCTGATGCAATTCAACATGTACCATTCGTACACGGTCGACGAGCACCTGATCCGCTGCGTCGGCATTCTCGCCGAGATCGAAAGCGGTCGCAGTGCGATCAAGCATCCGGTTGCCCAGGACCTGCTACCGACGATCCGCGACCGGACGGTTCTCTACGTCGCGCTGTTCCTGCACGACATCGCCAAGGGCCGGACCGAAAATCATTCTACCGCCGGAGTCGCCGTCGCGCGCAAGCTGTGCCCGCGGTTCGGGCTCACCGCTTTGCAGACGGCGGAAGTCGCCTGGCTGATCGAGCAGCATCTCGTCATGTCGGACACGGCGCAACGCCGCGACCTCGCCGATCGCCGCACCATTGAGACCTTCGCCGGCATCGTTGGGACCGTCGATCGCCTGAATATGCTGTTTGTTCTGACGATCTGCGACATCCGCGCCGTCGGGCCGGGCGTGTGGAACGGCTGGAAGGCCGAACTGCTGCGGACGCTTTATTGGGAAACCGAAAGCGTCATTGGCGGCGATCAGTCGACGATGGCCCGCGAGCGCCGCCTCGCGGAGGCCCGGAACGAGCTGCGCGCCGCCCTGCCGAAATGGTCCGACCATGATTTCGCGGCCTATGCCGGCCGCCATCAGCCGTCCTATTGGCTCAAAGTCGACCTGCCCCACAAGCTGAGGCATGCGGCCGTCCTGAACATGTCCGAAGTCGACACGCCGAGGCCGATCCTCGATTTGGTGACTGACGAGTTCCGCGGCATCACCGAACTCACGGTGATCGCACCCGACCATCCCCGTTTGCTGTCGATCATCGCCGGTGCCTGCGCGGCGACGGCGGCGAACATCGTGGACGCCCAGGTGTTCACGACCACGGACGGCTTGGCGCTCGACATTATCTACATCACGCGAGCTTTCGAACGGGACGAGGACGAGTTGCGCCGCGCGAGCCGGATTTCCCTGGCGATCGAGCGGGCCCTGACCGGCGAGATCCGTCTCGCCGAGATCGTCGCGGCGAAGGGCAAGTCGGATCCCGCACAGGGGGACACGTTCCAGATTCAGCCGGAGGTGAACATCGACAACACCCTGTCGAGCCGGTTCTCGGTGATCGAGGTCGCGGGCCTCGACCGCCGCGGACTCTTGTTCAATCTGACCGCCGTGCTGGCGCAACTCGACATCAATATCGGGTCGGCGCACATCGCGACCTTCGGCGAGCGAGCCGCCGACGTCTTCTACGTGACCGACCTTTCGGGCGCCAAGATCGTCGATGCCGCTCGCAGGGAGGCGATCCGTCTCGCAATCCTCAGCGTGTTCTCGGGCACCGCGGTCGGGCAGCTGGAAGCACTCGGGCTCTGAACGGCACGTCAGCCCGCCTGCAATGCCGGCAGCTGACCTTCGAGGACGGACCCCAGCGAGCGGGCAAGCTGCGCCGATGTCACCGGCTTGGCGACAAAGGCGTCGATGCCAGCGTGCAGAGCGGAGCGCCGTCCGGCGTCGAGAAGGTCGGCGCTGAGCGCGACGACCCGCGCCGGCGACGCCCCGTGCGCACGCTCGGCGAGACGGAAGCGGCGCGCGACCTCCAAACCGTCGAGCCCCGGCATCCTGATGTCGAGAAGCAAGACCTCGAATGAGGCACCGGCCTCCAACGCCGCTTCGGCGAGCGCCAAGGCGGTGATGCCGTCCGGCGCATGCGTGACGCGGGCGCCGAACTTCTGGAGATGGCGCGTGGCAAGGAGAGCGTTGATCTCGTTGTCTTCCGCGAGAAGCACATCGAAGCTCCCGGCGCTCGAGCGAAGCGGTGCAGGAAGCTCGCGCGGCAGCGGCGCCGATCTCCTCGATGGTTCCAGAAGGGTGAACAGCGTCTGGCGTCGCACGGGCTTGACGAGCCAGCTGTCGAATCCACGGATGGATGTTTGTCCGAAGGCGCGCCGCTCGTAAGGCGAGAAGAGGACGATCGTGTGCTTGGCGCCGGCGCGCCGGGCTGCCTCGCCGACGGCCCATGTCGCGGCTTCGCCGAGCGCGCAATCGACGATCACGATGTCGTATGGCGTCTTCGCGTCCAGGTGCGCGCGAGCCGCGTCCGGCGTCGCGCAGTGGCTCACGCCGGCACCCGCCTCGGCCAACCGTTCGGCGAGGAACGGCGCCTCGAACGGCGACTCCGCCACGATGAGCACGCGACATCCTTCGAGCCGCGGCAGCTCGGCTAACCCTTCCGCGCCCGGCTCGTCTCCGCTCGGCCCGGTGACGGCGAGCGGCAACAGGACGGTGAAGCACGATCCGGTCCTGGCGGCGCTCACCGCGAGCTCGAGCGTGCCGCCCATCCGCTCGACCAAGCGTTTGGAGATGGCGAGCCCGAGACCGGTCCCGCCGTGCAGTCGCGTTCTGGCGTGATCGGCCTGCTCGAAGTCTTCGAAGATCGCGGCGCGGCGATCCGGCGGAACGCCGGTGCCGGTATCCTCGACATCGAAGCGCAGCCGCTGGGCGCCGCTCTCGGCATCCGGAGCGGCGAGGGTGACGCGGATGCCGAGGCCGCCTGTTTCGGTGAACTTGACGGCGTTGCCGGCAAGGTTGAGCAGGATCTGTCGCAGGCGCAGCGGATCGCCGACGACGCGGGCCGGGACGTCTGTGGCGAAGGTGGCGGCGATCTCGAGATCTTTTCCCTGAGCCCGGGGTGCGAGAAGCTCGGTCACGCCCTCGACGAGATGGACGACGTCGAACGGTTCGGAGGCGAGCTCGACCTTGCCCGCCTCGATCTTGGACAAGTCGAGGATCTCGTCGATGAGCGCGGCGAGAGCGCTCCCGGACGATCGTATCGCCGCCACGTAACTCTGCTGCTCCGGGTCGAGCGGCGTGCCCGACAGGAGTTCGGCCATGCCGAGCACCCCGTTCAACGGCGTCCTGACCTCGTGGCTGACGTTGGCGAGAAAGCGCGATTTCGCCTCGTTCGCGGCTTCGGCCCGATCCCGGGCGGCGGAGGCTTCGCGCAGTTCCCACACCTCGTCGCGCAGCCCGTCGACCTCGTGTTCGAGCCATCGCTCGCGACCGCGCCGGAGACGCGCAACGACGTAAGCGAGGGCGGTTCCGATCACGGCGAGGAGGGACACGGCCAGCATGATGGGCAGAACACTGGCAGCGTCTCGCTGCCGATCCGTTCCGGAAAGACGGCGGATCGACGGCAGCGAATTAAGCTTCCGTTTACTTTGTCGGGCGCCGACCGCCGTGTCGCACCTCTGTCCACGGCAGCGCGGCAGCCACCCGCCACGGCGTAACCAGCTCCGGCGTTCGCGCGAACGAAATTGGACGGAGCGGCACTTACCCAAACCGAATGCCCGCGTCCGGCTGCCTCACCGATGGACAAACCATGCGCGACAACTTCTTCCATACCTTTTTCCAGCTCGTCACCGGCCAAAGCGGTGATCAGCTCGGCCTCGTCCAGCAGGGCTTCGGCAATCTGCGATGGTTCACGGTGGTGCTGTTCTGGGCGCTGCTCGCAGCGGGCATCGCCGTCGCGGTCGAGAACTGGCGGCGCGATCCACTCCAGCGCACCGGCTACCGCGTCGTCGTATTCTCGATGCGCTTCGTCATGGCGGGGATGTGGTACCTCGGCACGCTGTGGAAGCTGCCGCTGCCGGTGTCCGCCGGGTTCAAGTTCTGGCTCGAGGCGACGGTGAAATACAGCCAATTCCAATGGCACGCCGACCTCATGCAAATCTTCGTCGACCACATCGGCGTCGCCCAGCCGCTCGTCTATCTGCTCGAGATCTTCTTCACGGCGTCGCTGATGCTCGGCTTCATGGTCCGGTTCACGGGGATCGTCGGCGCCCTGTTCACCTTCAACCTACTGCTCGGCCTCTACAACGATCCGACGGAATGGCCCTGGACTTACATGGGCATCATCTTCGCGCATGGCATGTTCACGGCGGCCCACGCCGGGCGCAGCCTCGGGCTCGACAATCTGCTGGCGAAACGGCTGCTTCCGGTGTTCGGCAGCGACGGGCACTTCGCCCGCACGGTCCGCCTCGCGGGCTAGCGGATCAAGCGAGGCCAAGGCGCGGCCTCTCAGGTCCGAGCCTTGGCGGCGCGAAAGCAGCGCGTGACATAGGCAATCTCGATCAGGCGGCGGGTCGGATCGCCTTGCGCGGGCGCCGCCGCTTCGTCGAACAGGGCCCGCACCTCCTCGAGCATCTCGCGCTGGTCGGCCGCCGCCAAAACGAGGTAGCTGCTGCGCGAGGCGGCAAGATCGAGGAAACCGACTTCGTCGACCCGATAGGTCCAGCGGACATCCTTTGCCTCGATAGGTCCGAACGGATCGGCGAGCATCGGCGCGCCATCATAGGAATATGACGGCCGATCCCGATCGACGATCTCGTTGAACCGCGCGACGTGCTCGACGGAGATGTCGCGCGTATTCCACACAAGCGACAGAGAGCCGCCAGGGCGCAGCACGCGCGCGATCTCCGGAATGGCATGTGAGGGATCGAACCAGTGCCAAGCCTGGGCCACGACGACCGCATCAAACGAGCTGTCCGGCAGTGTAATCGCCTCCGCCGACCCTTCGACGACTCTGACCGATGGGAAGGCGTCGCGCAGGTGCGCGAGCATGCCGGCCGAACGATCCAAGGCCGTCACGTCGAGCCCGCGCGCAACGAGCAGCCGCATCAGTTTGCCGGTTCCGGCGCCAAGATCGAGGACGCGGCGCGCGGCGGCGGGAACCAGCCAGTCGACGGCGGCGCGAGGGTAATCAGGTCGGGCGCGGTCGTAGGCCGCCGCGCCCGACCCAAACGAGGCCGCCTGTTTCCGCCGTTGCTCGTCCATCTTGCCGCCGCCCGAACGTTTACTGGATCGGCAACGCGGTTTCGGCCTTCAACCCTTCAAGCGCGAAGCGGGACTTGACGCTTTTCAATGGCGCCAGCGCGACAAGACGCTTGTAGAAGGCGTCGAAAGCCGCCGTGTCCGAGACCACGACCCGCAACATGTAATCGACGTCGCCGGCCATTCGGTAGAAGTCCATCACTTCCTTCATGGCTCCGACCGCGGCGGCGAACTTGTCCTGCGCTTCGGCGGAATGTTCACCGACTTCGATCGAGACGAACGCCGTCAAGCCGAGGCCGAGCTTATGCTGGTCGAGCACGGCGATCCGGCGCTTGATGTAGCCCGTCTGCTCCAGCCGCTGCAGGCGCTTCCAGCACGGGGTTTGCGAGAGCCCGACACGATGGGCAATCTCGCCGATGGCGAGCGACGCATTGACCTGAACGATGGCGAGGATGCGCTTGTCGATCGCATCCAACGGTTTGGCCTCAGACATGACGTTCCCATTTGAATCGGCCGAAGACGTCCCGCGCCCGCGACAGGCGTCAGGAAGCTGGCGTTCCCTCGACCTGTCAACATCGCGCCGGGATCAGTTGCCCCGGCGGCGCGGCGTGCGCAGATAGCGCTGAGCGTCTTTAGGTCATCGGGAGCCTTCTTCCGGACCTCTTCTCCGGTCACGCTGCAAGATGAGCACGTCGTCGCCGGCGTTCCGTTCACCGGCGCGCCGCAGCTCACCGCAAAGCATCAGGTCGCTACGAATCGATCAGTCCGCGTGCGAATATCTGGCGGCGCTGCGGACGGCCGCGACGGCGTCTGCCGCGCTGAACGTACCGTCGAATTCGTGAGCTGTAGCGAAGGCGGCGGCAAGGCGGCCGCTGGCCTGCGCCGGGATGCCGAAGCCGGCGGCAGACCCGGCATCGGCCTTGCCGAGCGCTCCCGAAACGATCGCCTTTTCCGCGACGCTGCCGCCCTGCCGGAGAGCGAGCATCAGCGCCAGCGCGCCGCGCGACAAACCCGGCTCGAGGCGAGCCAGCGTGTAAAGGGAGACGAAGCGCTTCACCGCGCGCGGCGATGCCCCAGCCATGGGAGCCATCGCCGTGAGAAGGTGAGCCTCGTCGTCGCCAAGCGGCTCATCGAGGACCGACTGCGTCGCATCCTGCCGTGAGGCAGGTCCGGCCACCGATCTGCCCAGCGCCTGGGCGACGAGCGTTTCGTTTCCGCCACGCTCGGCATCGAGTCGGACAGGCACATCGATCCACCGCGCGGTTTCGCCCTGCCGGCTTCCATCCGGGTCGAGCCGCGTCGCCTCCACGGCGACGAGCCCGACGAAGCCGTTGCCGGCTGCCCGATGCAGTGCATCGAGGATGGCACGCGCGCGTTCCGGCGCGACCGCGTCCAAGTGGTCGATGGCGAGCACGATGCGCTGCGGGGCCGCCCTACCCTTGGCGTCGGCCAGCGCGGTGCCAAGGTTGGCGAAGAACTCCTGCGCCTGGACGGCCGGCGGGCTTGCGAACGGGGACGGCTCATGGCGCGCAAAGGAGTCCGACCCGCCGAGCCGCTTTTCGGCTGCGGCGACCTCGCGGGTCAAACGGTCCACATCGCCGTCCAGCGTATCGACCCGTTTGGTCTGGTGCGCGAATAGCCCGTCGAGGTCGCGACGCCGCGTCTCGAGATCATTCCCGAGAAGTCGCGCCCCTTTGAAGACGGGCGCGAGAAAGGCGAAGGCGCGCCAGATGTTGGCGAGGATGGCCAGCGCGGCGAGCGCGAACGCGGCCGTTCGCGCGGTCGCAAGCCACCCCATGTGGGCTGCCGCCCAATTCGCAACGCCGACGCCGATTTGGGGCCCGCCGCGCAGACTTTCGAGCCAGCTGTCCTGATCGTCGAACACAACGCCGAGCCCGATCCCGACGAGGCACAGGATGACGGCTGTCACGATCAGCTTCGTTTGACCCTTGAAGGCCCACAACGAGCGGATCGCGAGACCGACCTTGCCGCCGGACCCGGCGACGAACTGGACGAGCTCCTTGTAGCTGCGGACGGCGTCACCGCCGATCCCGAAGGCGGCGAGGCGGCCCTCGATCCCGGTGCGATTTGCTCGCGCGAAGGCGTCGACCTGGCTCCCGGCTCCCTCGAAAAGGACGGTTTCCGTCAGACGAGCGCGTCGAGAGCCGGCATCTTCCAGCGCGCGGCGTTCAACGTCGAGCCGGCGGCGGGCGTCATCGAGCTTCTCGCTTACCTCGCGCAGGACGACGCTCGGATCGCGCGCGGTATGCGCGATATCGCGCGCGAGGTCGGGATAGGAGCGCCGCAGCCCGGCATGGAGACAGGCGGCCATGCCGCTCGTGATGTCGCCATCGAGCGCGGCCGCATCGATCGGTTGCAAGTGGATTCGCGACAGGAACGGCGAACCGTTCGCCTTGCCGGCCGCCGTCGCGAGGTCGCGGACCGCGTTCAGCGTGCGACCGAGCGCAAAGCTCTTTCCGACGCCGGGGCCGCCACAGAAACCGATCGTGACGGGGGTTGCCGTTCTGCCAAGCGCGACGAGTTCGGCCAGGCGGCCAAGCAACGGGTCGAGGCCGAGGGCGTCGCCGCTCTCGGTCCGCTCGCCGCCAACGGCTGGACGGTGCCTGGCTGGCGGCGGCGTCACGATGACATCGGGTGTCTGCGCGATCGCCGGACCGGCGAGCTCTCGCGACGGCGGTGCGACGCTCGGCTCTTCCCTATGTCCCGCGGGCCCTACCATTCCGACATCACGGAAGCCGACTTCCACCACAGGTGCACCCTTCTCAAAGCCTGACGGGCCGCAAGCCAGGTCGTCTTGCGGCCCATCCAGGAAGGCACTCGATTGTGACGCTGCGAAGACCCGAGCCTCGTCGAGCTTGGGTAGCGCGCCGTCGACGCTTGCCGTGCGCGGAAAACCTGCCAAGGCTCGCGATTCCGGGCGAGCGACGATTGCTTGAAACGCGCGGCGTGCTTATCGCGTAGAACGATTGAGACGGCCGGAGCTCCCCATGTCCTCGTTTGCCAAAATGACGGCTCTGCTCGGTGCCGTCTTCATCGCCGGAACGGTCGAACCGGTCGGGGCCAAGCAGCCGACCGAACTCGCCGGGACCTGGATCCTGTCGTTCGACAAGACGGGCGCCAGCTGCCGCGTGATGCTGCAGGCCGACAAGTCCGATGCGGGCGACTATTTTCTCGGCATGCCCACGGCGTGTCGCCACGCCATGCCCGGCATCGCCGCCATCGGGCGCTGGGCTGCGCCGGACGACACGCATCTGACCCTCGACGAGCCGGGCGGCAAACCGCTGCTGACACTCACCGCGACGACGGATGGCTACATCGCCGCCAACCCCGTCGGGACCTACGCCCTCAGGCTCGTCTCGACCGGGCGCTCGGCGGCGGCGGCCGACGCGAGCGCGGCGGCCGGGGCGATCCCGCCTGCCACGCCGGATCCGTCCCTTCAGCGCGTCGCTGCGCGCCAGACTCGTGCCGAACCGGCGGAAACGACCGCCGACCTCGCAGGGCGCTACGCCGTGATGCGCGAGAAACGCGACACCGGATGCATGGTCACGCTCGACAAAACTCACGCCAAAGGCGGAGAGCGCGCCCAGTTGGCCCCGGGGTGCCGGGACCAAGGCATCGTCATCTTCGATCCCTCAGCCTGGCAGATCATCCACGGCGACCTGGTTCTCACGGCGCGAGCCGGCCACAAGACCAAGCTGGAAAAGCAGGAGGAAGGTCTCTGGGCGAAGGACCCGAAGGAAGGCGGGAAGCCCCTCGGACTGAAAAAGCTATAAGGGACGAGACCAGCTGGCGGCCGGTTCTAGCCCGCCGTCTCGACCTTGGCCTCGCTCTTGTCTCCCCCCGTCTTCAACGTATCGGGATTCGGCATGGAGATGGCGTTCCAGCCGGCGTCGACGAAATGGATTTCACCGGTCACGCCCTTCGAGAGGTCGCTCAGAAGATAAAGCGCGGAACCGCCGACTTCGTCGATGGTCACGCTGCGGCGCAGAGGGGTGTGATCGCGCTGATAGTTGAACATCACCCGGGCATCGCCGATGCCGGCACCGGCGAGGGTGCGGACCGGGCCGGCAGAGATGGCGTTGACGCGGATTGCGTTGGGCCCGTAGTCGGCGGCGAGGTACCGCACGCTGGCCTCCAGCGCCGCCTTGGCGACGCCCATCACATTGTAGTTCGGCACCACCCGTGTGGCGCCGCCAAAGGTCAAGGTGAGAAGGCTGCCGCCCGGGCGCATCAGCGACACGGCGCGATTGGCAACCTCCGTAAAGGAAAAGGCCGAGATCAGCATCGTACGTCCGAAGTTCTCGCGGGTCGTGTCGGCATAACGGCCTTTCAACTCGCTCTTCGCGGAATAGGCGATGCAGTGAACGACGAAGTCGAGGTGGCCCCACTCCGACTTGAGCCGCGCGAACATCGCATCGACGGAAGGCAAGTCTTCGACATCGCAGGGCACGACGATTTCCGCGCCGAGGCTTTGCGCAAGCGGGCGCACCCGCTTCCCGAGCGCCTCGCCCTGGAAGCTGAACGCGAGCTCGGCACCCTGGCCGTGCAAGGCCTGCGCGATCCCCCAGGCGATCGAGTGATCGTTGGCCACGCCCATGACGAGACCGCGGCGCCCCTCCATCAATCCGCTGCGCCGGGGGATCTCACGCATCGACGTTCTTCAGTAGAAGAGTGGCGTTGGTGCCGCCGAAACCAAAAGAGTTGGAGAGAACGTGGCCGAGCGAGGCCTCGCGGCGCTCGCGCACGATATCCATGTCGGTGAAGTCTGGGTCGAGGTCGTCGATGTGGGCGCTTTCGCAGATGAAACCCGAATTCATCATCAGCAGCGAATAGATCGCTTCCTGGGCGCCCGTCGCTCCAAGCGAGTGCCCCGTGAGCGATTTGGTGGCGGAGATTGGCGGGGCCTTGCCGCTGCCGAAAATGCGGCGGACCGCCTCGATTTCCCTTAAATCGCCGACGGGAGTCGATGTGGCGTGCGGGTTTATGTAGTCAATCGGCGCCTTTGTGCCGTCGAGCGCCATGCGGATGCAGCGCTCCGCCCCCTCGCCCGAGGGGGCCACCATGTCATAGCCGTCCGACGTCAGCCCGTAGCCGGCGATCTCGCCGTAGATGCGGGCGTTGCGCGCCTTGGCCCGCGCGTAGTCCTCAAGCACCAGGACGCCGGCCCCGCCCGCGATGACGAAGCCGTCGCGGTTTTTGTCGAAAGCGCGGGATGCCACCGCCGGCGTCCCGTTGAACGACGACGACATCGCGCCCATCGCGTCGAAGAGGACGGAGAGAGTCCAATCGAGCTCCTCGCACCCGCCGGCGAACATGACATCCTGCTTCCCCCAGGCGATCATCTCGTAGGCGTTGCCGATGCAATGGTTGGAAGTCGCGCAGGCCGACGAGATTGAATAGTTCGCGCCCTTGATCTTGAACCAGGTCGCCAGAGTGGCCGAGGCGGTCGAGGACATCGCCTTCGGGACGGCGAATGGCCCGACCCGCTTGGGCCCTTTCGAGCGGGCGAGGTCGGCGGCCTCGACGATGGCATGCGTCGAGGGGCCACCCGAGCCCATCAGGATCCCGGTGCGCGGGTGGGAGACTTCGTCCGGGGCGAGGCCGGCATCGACGATCGCCTGTTCCATCGCGAGATGCGCCCAGGCGGTTCCCCCGCCGTGAAAGCGCATGGCGCGCCGGTCCACGGTGCCGATCGTATCGGCCGAAGGCGCGCCCTGGACCTGGCTGCGAAAGCCGAGTTCGGCGAACTTCTCCGCATGCGTGATGCCGGACTTCGCCTCGCGCAAGGACGCCAGGACCTCCTGCGTCGAGTTACCGATGGGAGAGACGATCCCCATGCCGGTCACGACCACCCGCCTCATCCCGTTCTCCGCTCCGCCTCGACGCCCCGGCCAACTGAACACCGGACGCGGGCGCTGGATCTCCCGCTCAGGCGGGGACCGGATCGGCCTGGAATAGGCCGACCTTCAGATCCTTCGCATCATAGATGCGCGTGCCGTCCGCCTCCAGCCAGCCGTCCGCGATACCGAGAACGAGCTTTCGCCGAAACACCCGCTTGAGGTCGACCCCGTAGATGATGCGTTTCACCGTCGGCAGAACCTGATCGGTGAACTTCACCTCCCCGACGCCGAGCGCTCGGCCACGCCCGGGCAGACCGAGCCAACCGAGGTAGAACCCGAGCAGCTGCCAGAGCGCATCGAGCCCGAGACATCCGGGCATCACGGGGTCGTTCTTGAAATGGCAGCCGAAAAACCAGTGGTCCGGGCGAATCTCGAATTCCGCCCGCACCAGCCCTTTTCTGTCTGGACCCCCATCTTCAGATATCTCGGCAATCCTATCGAACATCAGCAGCGGCGGCAGCGGCAACTGCGCGTTGCCCGGCCCAAACAGGTCTCCGCGCGCGCAGGCAAGAAGGTGCTCATAGTCGAAGCTGGAGCGGCGGTCGCTCATCGTGTGGTCTGTCTTTCGGCTTCGCAGAAGCATGGTTCGTGGAAAGCGCGCGGCTCTTAACATAGCCGGCCGAGGATCGAAAGCGGCATCGCCCTTGTCGGGCGAGCGCCCGAGATCTCATTTACTCCGTCGGGCAGGTTGTCCGGTGCGACTTTGCTTGCGGTATCGACCCCTGATCCTGTAGATCAATGCGTGAGAGCCGGTGGCGACGACTGAAGGTTCCAAGTCGTTGGTGCAGAAGACTCCAGAGCTTCAGCGCCGGCTAGACGCGAGCGGGCAAGACGAAGGACGTGATGAGCGAGTTTACAAAGGCCAGGACAGTGCAGGAGCAGACTGCGCAAGGCCGTTTCGATGCCATGATGGCCGGGTGCCCGGTCCACTCGCTGCGCGCCAAGCTCAAGACCGCCGGCCTTCGCCCCACACGGCAGCGGATGGCGCTGGGACTTCTCCTGTTCGCGAAAGGGGATCGGCACCTCACCGCGGAGAAGCTTTTCGAGGAAGCGCAGGAGCTGCGCGTCCCCGTTTCGCTCGCGACGGTCTACAACGGTCTTCACGTCTTCACGGAAGCCGGCCTCCTCCGCGAAGTGGCCGTGGACGGGACCAAGGTCTACTACGACACCAACGTCAGCGATCATCATCATTTCCTCCTCGAAGGGTCGAACATGCTGATCGATATTCCCGCAGTCTCGATCGATCGGACGGTGGTGCCGGACCTGCCAGAGGGAATGGAGATCGCGGCGATCGATGTCGTGGTTCGCCTGCGCCGCAAAGCCGCCTGACGGCATCTGGGCGATGTGATCCGGACGCTGGCGCCAATCTGCGGATTGTTTTGTCAGCGAAACGAATCGAGTGCCGCTTCCAGCCGCGCCCATTCGCTTTCGCGTCCCGGCAGCCCAAAGCGCAGCCAGCTACGATCGGTGCTGAACGGTCGGATCAAGATCCCCCGCCGCGCCAAGTGCCGGAACAGACCGGGCGCACCCGGGTGGCTGACAAGGCGGAAGAGGGGGGTGTCCCCGATGGCGATCGTGCCCGCGCGAGCAAGCAGCCGGCCGAGCCGCATGCCGTCTTCCCGCAGACGGGTCCTCGTGGCGGCCAACCATGCCTCGTCGGCGAGCGCTTGCGTTCCGATCGTGATGGCGGGCCCGCTGACCGGCCAGGGACCAAGCATCCGGCGCAAGGTGTCGCAACGGTCGGCCGGTCCAAGGGCGAAGCCGAGCCGGAGGCCTGCAAGCCCGTAGATTTTACCGAACGACCGCAGGACCATGATGCGGGCGCCCGCGAGGTGCGAAACCACGCTCTGCGTCGGAGCGAGGCCGTCGGCGAAAGACTCGTCGACGATCAACATCCCGACGCGTGACGCGAGCCGGAGCAACGCCTCCGGCGCGCACAGGCACCCATCGGGATTGTTCGGATTGACGATCACCGCCAGGTCGGCGCCGACAAGCGCTTCGCCGGAAGCAACGATGTTGAAACCGGTGCCAGACGCGCTGAAAACGCGCTCGAATTCACCATAGGTTGGGCCTAGGCAACGGACGTCGCGGCCGATCGCGAGACTCGGCAGCAGTTGGATGATCGCTTGGGCTCCGGGTGCGGCGACGATGCTCGCCCGATCCGGCGCGCCGTAGCGCACAGCCGCAACGCGCTCCAGACCGGAGATCGCGGAGGCATCTGGCAACCGCCTCCAGATATCGGCTGCGATGTCGGCAACGGGATAGGAGATCGGGTTGATCCCCGTCGAGAGGTCGATCCAAGGCTGAGGTGCGCTCGGAAAGGTGCGCCGCGCCGCATCGAGAGCGCCCCCGTGCGCGGCGAACTCACAAACTTCGGTCACATGACGCTCGATCGAAGCCCTTGGTTGCGCCGAAGCGGGGAAATGACTTGAGCATAGCCCTTTGGCCTATGGTAGGGGACGTCACCACAGGTCCGATCCCTCCGATCCCGTCGACATTCATTTCGCACAATCCAACGATGCAGAGCGCCGCCGCGGTTCGCCAGCATGTTCTGTCGAGCTACAATATTCTCGATACGGCTGCCGAGCCGGAATTCGACGACATCGTCGCGATCGCGCAACGCGTGTGCGACACCAAGGTGGCCCTCGTCAGTCTCGTCGGCAACGATCGCCAATGGTTCAAGGCCCGGATCGGGCTTCAGCGTCGTGAAACGCCTCTGGAAGAGTCAGTGTGCGTCCACGCCCTCCAAGAGGAGGAAATGCTCGTCATCCCGGACCTGACGAGAGACTCGCGCACATCGAGCAACGCGCTGGTCACGGGCGACCCCTTCATTCGTTTCTACGCCGGCGCCGTCCTGAGAAGCCCCGAAGGAATCGCGATCGGTTCTTTGTGCGTGATCGACGATCAACCGCGGGCCGAAGGACTGACCAGCGTTCAGGCCAATGTCCTGAAGGCGCTTGCGCGCCAGGTCATGGCTCTGATGGCTCTCCGCAGAGCCGTGACGGATCGTGACGGTGCGCTGCTCGCCGAGCACGCGCAAAACGTCGAGTCGTCGACGCGAGCGCGGCACAGCGAGCAGGTGAACGCGCTCCTGCTCGCCGCTGGCGATCGGCAGGTCCAAGCGCAGGAGGTCGGCGGGATCGGGACGTTCGAGATTGATGTCACGACGAATCGGGTCGTCGTTTCGGCCGAGTTCCGGCGACTCTTCGGCATCTCCGCCACTTCGGAGGTCACGATCGACGACGTGCAGAGTTTCGCCGCGGAGGCCGGCGACCCGCACCAACCCTCGGTCGACATGCGGAAGGATGATGTCGCCCGGCACGAGGTCGAGTACCGCGTACAGCGGGCCAACGACGGCGCGACCCGCTGGATCTTGCGCCGCACGGGGTATCACACAACGCCGGCGGGCGATGTCGACCGGATGATCGGGACGGTCCAGGACATCACCGATCGCAAGCTCGGCCAGTTGCGCACGCAAGCCCTCATCGAGATCGGAGACACGGCTCGCGCAGCCGAAACGGTCGATCAAGCGATCATCATCGCCGCGCGGGTGATCGGCACCGTGCTCGAAGTGGCCCGGACGGGCTTCGCGCGGGTGGATACGGCCGAAGGCATCTTACGGATCGAGCGGGACTGGACCGCAGAGGGTCACGTCAGCCTTGCCGGTCTCCATTCCATAGAGGCTTTCCGCAACGTGATCGGGCGGGCGACTGACGGAGCACCGGTCGTCATCGCGGACGTTCCGGCGGCAAGCTGGTTGGCCGAGGACAGGGCCGGCCTTGCCGCTTTGGACATCAAGGCCCTGATCAACGTGCCGTTCTTGCACCAGGGCCAACTCGCCGGCCTGTTTTTCGTCCATAGCGCAATCCCGAGGACATGGTCGGCCGACGAGACCGATTTCGTCATAGCGGCCGCCGACCGAGCTTACGCGACCGTCGCGCGACTCGAGGCGGAAGCTCATCAACGCGTGCTGAACGACGAACTCAGTCACCGGCTGAAGAACACGCTGTCTCTGGTACAGGCGATCATCGCGCAGACCCTGCGCGGCGTCGCCGAGCGACACGTGGTGTCCGCGCTCGAAGACCGAATTATCGCCCTGAGCAAGGCGCACGACGTCCTCTTGCAGCAGAACTGGAGCGCGGCGCGGATCGCGGCGGTGGTCGAGAAGGTGCTGGACGTCCACGGCGAAGAGGGCGCCTTCAGGATTTCGGGACCGAACTTCCTGATGGGCGCGAAAGCGACTTTGTCGATCTCCCTTCTCCTTCACGAAATGTCGACGAACGCCCTCAAGTATGGCGCCTTGTCGGTGGATGGCGGTATCGTCTCCATCGCCTGGCAAGTCGAAGATGCAGATGCCCAGCGAGTGCTCAAGCTGACGTGGACCGAAACAGGCGGTCCCCCGGCGGTTGCGCCAGCGCGGCGCGGGTTCGGATCGCGGCTGATCGCCATGGGCATCGCGGGCGCGGGCCTTGTCGAGCTCGATTACGCTCAAACGGGACTCCGAGCGGGTTTCACGGCACCCTTTCACCTCATAAGCGACTCTTAACGTCCGCGGAGCACCCTTGTCATATGATCGATTCGAGAGCGGAGAGAGTGGCGAGCAACGTCGTCCTTATTGTCGAGGACGAGCCGCTCCTCTTGCTGATGGCGCTCGATTTCGTCGAGGAGGCAGGGTTTCGCGCTCTCGCGGCGGCAAACAGCGCCGAAGCGATTGCCGTCATGCAACGCCGCTCGGACGTGACCATCGTCTTCACGGACATCGACATGCCCGGCGGCATCGACGGGCTGAAACTCGCCGCCCTCGTCAGGGACCGCTGGCCGCCCGTCGAAATCATCATCACCTCGGGATATCGGCATCCGCCTCCAGGTGAGCTGCCCGTTCGCGGCGTCTTCTTCCCCAAGCCGTATCAACCAAGCAAGATCGTCGCTGCCCTTAACCGTATGGCCGCTTGAGGCGTAGAACAGGCAGGCATCGCGCGAAGCGGGGATATCCGCAGAGCACCGAAGCGTATAATCCCCGAGGCGCGGAAGAGGCCGAGGTCGGGAGAGGCGCTTCATGAACGGAAGTCGGGCGCCCGCGCCCTTGGCGCGGCACGCGATGGCCTATGTTCTCGCAGGAGGTCGCGGCAGTCGGTTGCTCGAGCTGACGGACGCCCGAGCCAAACCGGCCGTCTACTTCGGCGGAAAATCCCGCATCATCGATTTCGCGCTGTCGAACGCGCTCAATTCCGGCATCCGCCGCATCGGAGTCGCCACGCAGTACAAGGCGCACAGCCTGATCCGACATCTCCAGCGCGGGTGGAATTTCTTCCGCCCCGAACGAAACGAGAGCTTCGATATCCTGCCAGCCAGCCAGCAGGTGTCGGAGAACCTTTGGTACGCCGGCACCGCCGATGCCGTGTACCAGAACATCGCGATCATCCGCGACTACGGCCCACGCTTTATCGTCCTGCTCGCCGGCGATCACGTGTACAAGCAGGATTACGAACTGATGCTCCAGCAGCACGTGGACCAGAGCGCCGACGTGACCGTCGGTTGTCTCGAGGTGCCGCGGATGGAGGCGACCGGTTTCGGCGTGATGGCCGTCGACGAACAGGACCGCATTCTGTCTTTCCTCGAGAAACCGGCCGATCCGCCGGCGATGCCCGGCAAGCCGGACCGCGCACTCGCCAGCATGGGCATCTACATCTTCGAGACGCAGTTCCTCTTCGATCAGCTCAGGCGCGATGCCGCCGACCCCTCGAGCAGTCACGATTTCGGTAAGGACATCGTCCCCTACGTCGTCAAGCACGGCAAGGCCGTCGCCCACCCGTTCGCGCGATCCTGCGTGCGCAG
>CAXTFG010000049.1:0-20151 GCA_964243415.1 uncultured Beijerinckiaceae bacterium
GGCGCGCATCGAGGCCGAGCACGGTGCCGAGCGTGTCGACGAGCTTGGTCTTGGCGAGGCCGGGCACACCGACGAGCAGCCCATGGCCTCCGGCGAGCAGCGTGATCAGCGTTTCCTCGACCACCTGGTCCTGACCGAAGATGACCGTTCCGATCGCGGCCCTGGCGGCGGCCACCCTGTCGAGAGCGACCTCGGCGTTGCGCGCGACGGCAGCTTCGAGTGAGGTCGCCGCATTGCTGGCTGCGTTGCTGTCGGGCATGGACGACCTGCTGCTTGAGAGACTATGCGTCGGCGAGGTTGGACCCGCGAGCTTCGCCCCCGTATTGAGTTGAGATTATGACTGAGACCATGGTCACGGAGAAGCAGGACTCGGTGCTGGGCACACGGCTCGGGGCCCTCGCGGCAGCCGTCGGTGCCTTTGGCGGGCGCGGCCCGGCGCCGGTCGAGAGCTGGCATCCTCGCTCTTGCGGTGCCGTCGACATGCGCATCGCCGCGGACGGCACTTGGTTCTACGAGGGCAGCCCGATTACCCGCCGACCTCTCGTCGAGCTGTTCGCCCGCATCCTGCGCAAGGATCCCGAGGGCTACGTGCTGGTCACGCCGGCCGAGTGCGTCGGTATCGTCGTTGACGATGTGCCGTTCGCCGCCGTCGCGCTGGCGCATGAGGACGGGCTGCTCCGGTTCGTGACGAACGTCGGCGACGAAGTCGAGGCCGGGCCCAACCATCCGCTGCGGTTCGAGACGGACGCGGGTGGCGGCATTCGGCCCTATGTCCACGTGCGCGGCGGCCTTGAGGCCCGGCTTACGCGATCGCTCGCCGTGGATCTTCTCGGCGCGGCGACGATGGAGACCGTGGCCGGTCGCAATGTGTTGGGGGTGCGGTCGGGCGAGGTTTTCTTCGGGATCGAAGGCGTGGGACCTGTCACGTGACCCTCGTGCGGCGCGGTGGCGAGGCGGTCTCGTTCAAGGCGGACGACGTGTTTCGTCGCGTCGCCGATCGCATCGTCCCGACGCTGGCGGGTGATGCGCTCGACCGCACCGTGGTTCCGCCCCACGGCGATCACTCCCTGAACACCTGGGCGATTTCCTCCGACATTCTCGCGGCGGCGCGTGACGCCGCGGTGCTGGTCGGGCTCGTCGTCCGCGACGATGCCGTGCACGTCATGCTCACCGAGCGCACGCCTCATCTGCGCGCCCACGCCGGCCAGATCGCCTTCCCCGGCGGCAAGATCGATCCCGAGGACGAGAACCCGGCCGCTACCGCTCTTCGCGAGGCGTGGGAGGAGATCGGCCTTGTGGCGGACCGCGTCCAAGTTCTCGGCTACCTCGGCGCCTACCTCGCCCGCACCGGTTATCGCATCGTCCCCGTGGTCGCCCGGATCGATCCGCCCTTCACGTTGACCCTCAACCCGGCGGAGGTCGTGGCGACCTTCGAAGTGCCATTCGACCATCTGATGTTGGCGTCCAATCATCTGCTCAAGACGCGTGAATGGAACGGTGCGTCGCGCCTCTTCTATGCCATCGAGCACGGCGAGCGGACGATTTGGGGCATCACCGCCGGGATCCTGAGGATCCTCTATGAGAGGCTCTACGGATGATCCGTGCGTTGGGCGAGCCGCTCGCCTTCTTCGTGCTGCCTTTCCTTCTCTACGCGGGCTGGCTCGCGCTGCGGCTGGTCAATCCGTTCGCCAACGAACGGTGGACGCGACGTGTCGTGCTGCCACTCTCGCTCGCGGGGCTGGTCTTCGCCGTCGCGGGACTGCTCGTCCTTGGTGCGACGGCGACACGCTACGAGGGCGGCTACGTTCCCGCACACCTCGAGAACGGCCATATCGTACCGGGCCGGATGCGGTGATGGTGCCGTCCCTGCTCGACGACTATGCGGTGCAATGCATTCTTATGCTGCTGAATGGCGATGGGGAAGAAGCTCGCGTCGTCGGCGGCGCGGTCCGTAACGCGCTGCTCGGGCGGCCCGCGACCGACATCGATGTGACGACGACCGCCGTCCCTGACGTCGTGATGGCGCGCGCCGCCGCAGCCGGCCTGCGCACGATCCCGACCGGTATCGCGCACGGTACCGTGACAGTCCTCGTCAAGGGTCGGCCGATCGAAGTCACGACCCTGCGCGAGGACGTCGAAACTGACGGGCGCCATGCCGTCACGCGGTTCGGACGCGATTTCGCCGCGGATGCGCTGCGCCGCGATTTCACCGTCAACGCCCTTTCGATGGGACCGGACGGAAAGGTTCACGACTATGCCGGTGGTTTGGCCGATATCGCGGCCGGCCGCGTGCGCTTCATCGGCGACCCGACGACGCGCATCCGCGAGGATTTCCTGCGCATCCTGCGCTTCTTCCGCTTCTCCGCCGAATACGCCGCCGGCGATCTTGATCGCGAGGGCCTGTTCGCCGCGGTCCGCGAACGCGCCGGCCTCGCGCGACTGTCGCGGGAACGGGTGCGCCAGGAACTGTTGAAGCTCCTGGCAGCTCGTCGCGCGGCGCCCGTGGTCGCGCTGATGTCCGAAGCCGGGCTGCTCGGGTCGCTGATCCAGGCTGCGCCGCAGCCGCTGCGTTTGGCGCGCCTAGTAGCCATCGCTCCCGCCTCTGACGCCGTTCTCCGGCTGGCGGCCATCGCTGCGGTTGTGCGCGAAGACGCGGTCCGGTTGCGTGAGGCGTTGAGATTATCGAACGCCGAGGCCGCCCGCCTCGAGAGCGCGATGGAAGCGCTGGCACAGCTGCACGGTGCGGTGGCGGCCCCTCAGCCACGTCGACTTCGCGAACTTTTGTTCGACAAGGGCCGCATCGCGGCCTGCGAGGGTCTTGTGCTCGCATGGGCGGAGAGCGGCGCGCCGCCCGACGATGCCGCCTGGCGATCCGCCCGAGCCTTCCTCGACGACACGCCCGAGCCTCGCCTGCCTTTCGCCGGCGCCGACCTTATCGCGCGCGGAGTCCCCGCCGGCAAGCCGCTCGGCATCGCCCTGAAGCGTCTTCAGGCCGACTGGATCCGCGCCGGCTTCCCACAAGATCCGCATCGATTGGCTGCGCTTCTCGAGGCGGCGACGACGCTGGACCCGTGAAGTCCGGTCCGTGAACTACCGCCATGAGTTCCACGCGGGCAATTTCGCCGACGTGTTCAAGCACGTCGTCCTCGTGCGCATCCTGATCTACCTGCAGCGCAAGCCGGCGCCGTTCCGCTTCATCGACACTCACGCCGGCAGCGGTCGTTACGATCTCGGCGGCGGTCTCGCGGGCCGTTTTGCGGAATGGCAGGGCGGCATCGGCCGACTCGAACCGGCAAGCATGGAGAGTGAACCCAGCGCCCTGATCGAGCCCTATGTCGCGTGCGTCAGCGACGCCATGCGAGGCCGCGCGCCTTATCCGGGCTCGCCGGCGCTCGCGTTGGCATTGGCCCGGCCGTTCGACCGCCTGATCTTCTGCGAGCTCCAGCCCTCAGCGCTTGCGGCTCTCAAGGCATTGGTGGGGCGGGACCGGCGCGCGAAAGCGATTGCGCTGGATGGCTATACCGGACTCAATGCGTTCGTGCCGCCGGTCGAGCGGCGCGGCCTGGTCCTGATCGATCCTCCCTTTGAGGCGCCCGATGAGTTCGAGCGAGTGACGAAGGCGATCCTCGCGACACACCGAAAATGGCGCGAGGGTATTCTGGTGGCATGGTTCCCCATCAAGGACCGGCGCGGAGTGGAGCGCCTGTCCGCCGCCCTTGCCAGCGCCGGCCTTCCCGAGATTGTGCGGCTCGAGTTCGCCGTCGATGCCGCCATGCCGGAAGGCCCCCTTGTGAGGTGCGGCCTCATCGTGGTCAACGCGCCCTACGTTCTCGAGGCCGAGATGGGTTGCATCCTGCCGGTGCTCGTTCGACAGCTTGGGCAAGGTCGAGGTTCATGCTCGATCGATCGGATCGCCGCCGCGCGTTGAGGCATCGGGCAAGCCAAAGGTCGCTTACCTTCGCGAGCGAAACGGGTCGCGCCGACGCAGCGCGCTTGGTAAGAGGCTCCTGCCACAGGAGCCGTTTCCTTGCCAGCCGTTGCCGCGCTGCTGCCTTTCGCCGACGATCGTCAGCGTCAAGACGCGCTCATCGCGCAGCTGTCGGCGGCAGGTTACGCGCGCTGCGAACCATCGATATTGCAACCTGCCGCCGCCTTTTTCGAATCTGGGGAGGATATGCGGGGGCGGCTCTACCTGACGCACGCGCTCGCCGGCGAGGAGCTTTGCCTGCGGCCGGAATATACGATCCCCGTCTGCCGACATTACCTTGCCTCGGCCGATCGCGGGCAGGCGGCAGCCTACTCCTACTGCGGGCCGGTCTTCCGCCTGCGTCGCGATGGCCCCGGCGAATTCGTCCAGGCAGGGATCGAGAACCTCGGCCGGACGGACCGCGAGGCCGCGGATGCCGAGATCCTGGCTCTGTCGCTACAGGCAGCCGCTCTCGTCGCACCCGCGCGGTTCGAGACGATGATCGGGGACGCCGGTCTTTTTTCCGCCTTGCTTGATGGGCTGGCGATTTCTCCGCAATGGCGGCGCCGCCTCACGCGCGGCCTCGCGCACGGCAAAAGCCTTGCCGCCATTCTCGACGCGTCTTTCAGCGGAGGCATCGATCACTCGGGAGTGCTGGCGGCGCTGGAGGGGGTCGATGGGACCGGAGCGCGCGTCTTCGTGGAAGATCTTCTTGCCATCGCCGGCATCAAATCCGTCGGAGGGCGAACGGCAACGGAGATCGCCGAACGCTTTCTTGAGCAGGCCGCTTTGAAGGGAGGATCCGGGATCGGGCGCGAGCCTTACGCCATCATCGAGCGCTTTCTCCAGATCGAGGGAGATCCGGACGAGGCCTTCGCCGAGCTGTCAGCTTTGGCCGACGACGCGAAGCTCGATCTGCGGGAGGCCTTACGGCGATTCGAAAACCGCCTCGGCTTTATCGCCGCGCGCGGCCTCGACTTTTCGACACTCCGCTATTGCGCGCGGTTTATTCGCAACCTCGACTATTATACCGGCTTCGTTTTCGAAACGCGCGACGCCGACCGGCCCGAGAATCCCCCGCTCGTCGGCGGTGGTCGCTACGACCGGCTCATGAGCGTCCTCGGCGCCACGGGCGACGTGCCGGCCGTCGGTGCCGCGCTTTGGGCCGACCCGCGCATCGCAGCCGAGACGATATAAGCCGATGAGCGACAGTCTCGTTCTCGCGGTCCCCTCAAAGGGCAGGCTTCAGGAAAACGCCGCGGCGTTCTTCGCCCGCGCGGGCTTGCGGCTCGCGCCGGGCCGCGGATTGCGAGACTACCGCGGCTCGCTCGAAGGGATCGATGGGGTGCAGGTCGCCTTCGTGTCAGCGAGCGAGATCGTCGGCCTCCTCGCCGCCGGGCACGCCCACATGGGCATCACCGGCGAGGACCTCGTCCGCGAGTCGGTTGAAGCCGCCGACCGGAAGCTGGCGTTGCTGACGCCGCTCGGGTTCGGACAGGCCAATGTCGTCGTGGCCGTGCCCCAAGCCTGGATCGACGTGCGCACCATGGCCGATCTCGAGGATGTCGCGGCGGCCTTTCATTCGAGGCGGCGCGAGCGCATGCGGGTCGCGACCAAATACGTCAATCTGACGCGACGGTTCTTCGCGGAGAACCACGTTACCGACTACCGCATCGTGGAAAGCCTCGGGGCCACCGAGGGCGCGCCGGCGGCCGGGCAGGCCGAACTCATCGTCGATATCACGACGACGGGAGGAACCCTGGCGGCCAACGCCCTGAAGGTTCTCGACGATGGCGTCATCCTACGCTCCGAGGCCAATCTCGTGGCGTCGCTTGGGGCGCGGTGGACGCTGGACGCCCGCGAAACGGCCCGGCAGGTTCTCGGACGGATCGCCGCCGAGGAGACGGCCCGGTTAAGGCGCGATGTGACCGCGCATTTCGCGTCCCGGCAGAGCGGCGTCATCGAGCAGGCGGCAGTCCTGTTCGGGGCCACACTGCGATCGGAAAACGACAAGGGCCGCTTGACCTTGACCTGCCTCAACGACAAGGTCGCCCCCCTTGCCGACTGGCTCGTTGCGCAAGGTGCCGCGCAAGTGACGGTCGTCGCGTTGGAATATGTGTTTTCGCCAGTCAACCCGCTCTATGGGAAACTGGCCGCCAGGCTGGGGTGAGGCGCCGGGTCGAAGGCTGCGCCCGTATCGCGGGCTCGGCTTTATCGTCAAGCCGGATCTCGTCAAGCCGGATGTCGTGAAGCCGAACGCCTCGAAGAAGATGCGGCAGCTGGAGTGATCTTTCTTGGATGGCGCGACCGCCCATGACGAGTCCGACACGCACCGTCCCGAGAAGGTCGCGACCGACCGGTCGCACTCTCACCAGCGAACCGGCGGGGCGCCCGGCGACGGCCTGACCGCGAAAATCGTGGACTCCGTCGTTCCCGATGGGGTCAGAGATCGGCAGGCGGCCCGGCGCAAGGTCGGCAAGGTGCTGGCCTACGCTTTCAGTATCGGCATCCTGTGCCTCGCGCTCACCGTGCTGACGCGGACGTTCCTGCAGATCAACTTGAACGACCTGCGGTCCGCCCTCGCCGCCACCAGCGCCGAGCAGATCGCGATCGCGCTCCTCTGCACGGCCGTGTCCTTCGCGGCACTGACGGGGTACGACGCGCTGGCGCTTCGTCAGCTCAAACTTCGCGTGCCCTATCGGATCACCTCACTGGCGTCGTTCACCAGCTACGCCATTTCCTTCACGCTGGGTTTCCCGATCATCACGGCGGGCACCGTGCGCTACTGGATCTACTCGACCCGGGGCCTGTCGGGCGGCAAGGTTGCGAGTTTGACGGTCATCGCGGGCCTCACGTTCTGGCTTGGCATGGTGCTCGTCATCGGGATCGGTCTCGTCGTGCGCGCGCCCGGCGTCTCGCATCTTGATCATTTAGATCCGGCCGTGAACCGTTTTATCGGCCTCGGCGTGCTTGCCACCCTTGCCGCCTACCTCGTCTGGACCGCGACGGGCCATCGTCAGGCGAAGGTCCAAGGCTTCAGGCTCGAACTCCCGGGGTTCTGGCTGACTATGAGTCAGTTGTGTCTCGGCCTCGTCGATCTCTGCGCGGCGGCGGGAACGCTGTTCGCCCTGCTGGCACCTCCCCGCTCGATCGACTTCGTCACTTTCGTCGCGGTCTATGTCTTCGGCTCGCTGCTCGGGATCGCTTCGAATGCTCCCGGCGGCATCGGCGTGTTCGAGGCGACCATGCTGAAGACGGTGCCGGCGCATTCCCAGGCAGCGCTGTTCGCGGCGCTTCTGCTGTTCCGCTTCATCTACTACCTCGTGCCGTTCGTGCTCGCCCTGGCGCTCCTTGGGGCGCACGAGAGCATCAAACGGTGGAAAACCCTTCGCGCCGCGATGGGTGGCGACGAGGACGACGATCCCGAGGGAGATACGACGGGTTGAGCTTCAACCCTGGGCAGTCTTGGCGATCACCGGCCCGGGCGCGGCGGCCGGCATCGTCTCGACAGCGGCTGTCGATCGGCGTTGGCGGGCCCACACCAGGAGGCAGAGAACCGCGACGGGCACGCCGATCGTCGACGATGCGGCGAAAAAGGCAGGGAAACCGATCTGCTTCACCGCGAAGCCGGACAGGCCGCCGATGATCTTGCCGGGGAGCGCATAGAGCGAGCTCAGCAGCGCATATTGGCTCGCCGCCATCGCCGGCGAGACAAGCGACGACATGTAGGCGATGAGCGCCGTTCCGGCGAAGCTGCCCGCGAAACTCTCGACGCTGACGGCGAGGGCCAACAGGTCCATCCGGCGGCCACTCGCGGCGAGAAGGGCGAGACAAAGATGCGAGGCGGACGCGGCGATGCCGCCGATCAGCAGGCTCGGCATGAGGCCGAGGCGCGCGATGGCGATGCCACCGGCGAAGGCGCCGCCGATCCCGATCCAGATCCCCCACAGCTTGGTGATCGTCGCAATCTCGCTCTTCTGGAAACCGAGCGTGATGTAGAGGGGGTTGGCCATGACGCCCGTCAGGAAGTCGGGCAGGCGGTAGAGCGCCACGAGCAGGAGGATGGCCACGAGCCAGATCCCGTAGCGGCGGACGAAATCGGCGATTGGCTCGACGAAGCTCGTCTGGAACGCCTGCCGGCGTTTCTCGGTCGAGCCCGTCCGCTCGGGAAGTCGCGGCGACGCGAGCCCGGCCGCCATGCCGACAACCATGAGGCCGGACATCGCGATGTAGGCGGCGCGCCAGCCGGAAAACTGCGCGATGTAGAAGGCACCTGCCCCTGCCGAGAGCAGGGCGAGACGGTAGCCGAGCTGGTAGGTCGCCGCCATGATGCCTTGTCGCTCGACGGGCGCGGCATCAATGCGCCATCCGTCGACCACGATGTCCTGTGTCGCGCCGGCAAAAGCGGTGAAGGCGGACCAGGCTATGACAGGCACAAGCGAGCGTGCCGGGTCGGTGAATGCCATACCGAGCAGGCCGACCGTCACGCCGCACTGCGCCGTGAGCAGCCAGGCGCGGCGGCGCCCCAGCCTCGGCGCGAGCAGCGGCACGTCGACCCTGTCGACCAGCGGCGACCATAGGAATTTGAGGGAATAGCAGAGAGCGACCCAGCTGATCAGGCCGATGTTCTCGATCGGGATCTGCGCCTCGGTCAGTCGCGCCGATTGCGTGGAAAACACGAGCAGGAAGGGCAACCCCGTTCCGTAAGCCAGCGCCAACATGAGCGCGAGGGTTCGATCCGTGGCGATCTCGCGGAAGCTGAGGCGATTCGGCGTGCTCATGCACTCTTTATGTCGCATGGCGTCCCCTCGGCTACAAAGGGGTCCGTCACGACATGGTCACAGCCCAACGTCATGTGGACCGGCTGTTTAACGCGCTCCTCGGAAAGGATGCAGATGACACGACCGTTCAAGCTCGTCGGAGGCTTGGCGATCCTCATGGTGGTGTTCGTTTCGGGTCTCTACGCGTATCGGTCGCTGATGCTGTGGGGCGGGCGGACGCCGGAGGGGTACCAGATGTTGACGCCCATACCGGGCGCGTCGGGTTTCGAGCCGAGCATGCAGCCGCCCGGACCGATACTCGACAACCAGTCGTCGAGCGACCTGGCTGTGAACTTCGGCTACAAGGTCGGCGGCATCCCCTACTCGTACTCGCTGGTCCTCGAATTTCCGCGCGAGTCGGAGGACGGCCGGGCAGTCGTCACGGTCCGTCACTCCAACCGCAGTGCATCCTCGCAGTCCACGACGAGCCGCCGGTGGGACGAGCCACGCAAGGCCTTCGCCGTCGCTATCAACGAAACGTTCGACTCCGAGCCCAAAGCGCCTGCGCTTTGCCTCAAGGCGGTGATCGGCCCGAGCAAGAGCAATTACGACCTCAAGGACGCCACGCTTTGCATCGCTCAACGCGACGCCAGCGGACAATGCCACCCGGAAACGCTCGCCTGCGGACTGATCCGGCAATAGCCAGTCAAGCTGCCGCCAGATGCGTTCACCAGCCGTTCACGCTGAGAGAACGTCGCCGTAGGATTTGTGGCGCCCAGGTGGCCTCGTTCACCAAAGCGTTCGCGCGCCGTCGTGCGCGCGCAGAGGGCCGCGACGGCCCGACACGGCATTTCCTGGTTAACGCGGATCGCTCGAATCCTAAGGTTTTTCTTCCGCGGACAGCAGAACGATACCGCCACGGTAGCCCCATCGAACAAGGGGCATTTACGTGCGTATCTCGCATCGGTCGGTCTTCGCGGTCACCATCCTCTTAGCAACCTGCCTCGCAGGAACGTCGCTTCGTGCGCAACCGATGCCAGCTCGCGCGAGCTACGCGGCAATCGGTGATATCACGCGCACGCCGTATGGCTGGGCGGACCTATGCGGACGGCAGGCGCAGGAGTGCCAGGTCGATCTCCTCGAGCCCGCGGACCTGCATTTGACGGCGAAGACGTGGACGATCCTCGAAAGCGTCAACGCCCGGGTCAACTCCGAAATCGAGCCGATCAGCAATTTCGACCATTGGGGCACCATGCTCGATCATTGGGACTACCCTGTGGACGGCAAAGGCGACTGCAAGATCTACGCGTTATGGAAGCGCAAGCTGCTCATCGATCGGGGCTTCCCGCGGCAGGCGCTGCTGATGACGATTGTCCGGGATCTCGAGGGCAACGGCCACACGATTTTAACGGCCAAGACCGACCAGGGCGAATTCGTTCTCGACAACATGACGGGCGAGATCCGTTCTTGGGAGGCGACCGGCTATAAGTTCGTGAAGCGCCAGTCACAGACCGATCCCAACGTTTGGGTCGCCGTCGGCCCCGCTGGCGGCCGTAGCGCAATGGCGGGCCTTGGCGGCAATCTCAGGCTGAACTGAGCCGGTTGCCGCTCCTCGCCCGCGGGCGCGTCGCCTTTCGGTTGCTTGCGCTCTGGCTCTTGCCGTTCGGCCCCCGGCGGTTCAATTCAGCGAGCACATGACCAATGCTTTCATCAACATCACCAAAGCGATCGTTTTCACGGTAATCGCCGCCTCGGCGATCGTGTCGCTTTACGCCGCCGTGAACGCGCTCTCGGTCTATACCGACATCGATGTCTTCTTGTCCGGGCTTGTCGCGATCATGATTGGCGTCGCGCTCGGGCCGCTGTTCTGCTTCATCGCCGTCTACGGCATGGTCTTTTACCTTGATCTCCCGGTCGGAGAAGCCGTCGTGATCACCGCACCAGCCTTCGTGGCCTGGAGCTTCGCCGCCGTCCGCACGCTCAGTGGACTCGTCGCGCGCTGAACAGCCTCGGTGCAAGATTAACTAAGGCTTAACCAATCCGTTGACCCCGCCGCGCGTTACACCGAGACTACTTGCATCGGGCGGGGGCACGGTATGCTGAATTGGTTGGGACGGCTGGGCATCACGGTGGTCCTGCTCGGTGGTTCCGCGATCCCGTCGCACGCCGCACATCGTCATTTCACGGCGAGCACCGCTGCCGCCCGTGCCGCGATGATGGCCAAGATCGATGACGCGCTCGACACGTTTCCCGTCCACGCCGCCGACATCGGAGGAGTGACACGGGTGCCTTACGGCTGGGCCGACTTCTGCACGCGTCGTCCTGAAGAGTGCCGCGTCGATGTCCTTGAACCGGTCGACGTGGTGATGACACCGAAGGTGATGCGCGTCTTGAGTGCGGTGAATGGCGAGGCGAACGCCGACATCGAGCCGGTGAGCAACCTGGAGCATTGGGGCACTCTTCTCGACCATTGGGATTACCCGGTCGACGGCAAGGGCGACTGCAAGATCTACGCGCTTTGGAAGCGCAAGCAACTGCTTGACCGCGGCTTCCCCCGTCAGGCGCTCCTGATGACAATCGTCCGCGACCTCGAAGGCAACGGGCATACGATCCTGACCGTGAAGACCGACAAGGGCGATTACATCCTCGACAATATGGTCGGCGAGATCCGGCTGTGGGACCAGACAGGCTACCGTTTCGTCAAACGGCAGTCCCAGGCCGACCCCAATGTTTGGGTGTCTGTCGGCCCTGCGACCATGCCGGTTACCACGGCCGGCGTGAACTGATCGGCCGCGTCATGCCGTGGCCAGGATCGCACCGCCCTTGCTGACCTATCTCGCGATCGCCGTTGGCGGGGCGCTAGGTTCCGTGGCCCGTTTCGCCCTCTCGGGTACGATCGCACGCGGGTTGAGCGAAATCTTTCCCTGGGGCACGCTCATCGTCAACGTCATCGGTTGCTTCGTTATCGGCCTCTTCGCCATGCTGACGGGGCCGGATGGCCGCATTCTTGTGGCGCCGGACGTCCGGCAGTTCTTCATGGTCGGCTTCTGCGGAGGGTTCACGACGTTCTCGTCGTTCAGCCTGCAGACGCTCGCGTTGGCCCGGAGCGGCGACATGCTAAGGGCGAGCGGCAACGTCGTCGCGTCCGTCCTGTTCTGCTTGATCGGCGTTTGGCTCGGCTCGGTCGCTGGCGCCGCGATCAATCAGCTCAAAGGAGCATGATCGTGCTGGGCAAAGGCAAAGCCGGGCTGATGCGGATCTTCACCGACGAGCGGGCGAAGTCCGACGGGACGCCGCTGTACGAGGCCGTCGTGCAGCGCGCCAGGAGCGCTGGGCTGGCTGGCGCGACGGTGCTGCGCGGCGCGGTCGGGTTCGGCGAAAGCGGGAATATGCAGCGTGCCAGCATCCTGGACCTGTCCGGCAATCTGCCACTCGTCATCGAACTCGTCGACGAGATGGACAAGCTGCGCGCGTTCGCAGGCGCCCTCGATGGCATGACCGATATCGGGCTCGTCACTCTGGAAGAGGTCGACGTGCTGCACTACGGCAGATCCCCGCTCTCACACTGACGATCAGGCGGCGGAACCCGTCGCGCCCGCGCTCCGGTAAAGCATGTAGGCGGCGACAGCGAGCACGAGAATGGAAAAGACGCGGCGCAACCGGTCTTTCTGCGCGCACAGACGAGAGGCGCAACGGATTCCGGCCACTCCGCCGAGAATGCCGCCGACAATGAACCACGCGGCAATTGCCCAGGCGATCAGGTCGGATCGAGCGTAGTTCACGGCCGTCGCCACAGAAAACGAGGCCACCGCGAGAAGCGAGCTTCCGACGGCGTCGATCATCGGCATGCGCGTGGCGAAGAGAAGACACGGCACGATCAGGAAACCGCCTCCGATCCCGAAGAAGCCGGATGCCATGCCGGCGGGCAACGCGAGCCCGGCGACGAGCCCGTTGGACCGCGCTTCGTAATCCGGCGCGATCTCGGAGTCGCGCGAGCGGAACATCAGGGCCGCCACGATCACCATCAAGGCCGCGAACAGCATAAGCAGCTTGCGGCCGTCGAATGCTTTGCCGAGCGTCGATCCGAGCAGGGCGCCGGCGACGCCGACGACAGCGAACACGATCGCGTTTCCCCAGCGGACATGACCCGCCTTGGCATGGGAAGCGAAGTTGACCGTCGCTGCAACGCAGATCGCGGCCGCCCCCGTTCCGATCGCGACATGAGGGTTGGCGATGCCGACCACGTAAAGCAGCAACGGCGTCGCGAGTATCGAGCCGCCACCTCCGACCAGTCCAAGCGCGAAGCCGGCCAAAGACCCGCACGCGATAGACAGGACGGTCTGGGCGATCATGCGACGGCGCTGTGCTCCGTCGTTGTCGGTGAGGCCTCCAGCATCTCGGCGATGCGGGCCGTGAGCGCGGCCGTGGTGAAGGGCTTGCCGATGAGGTTCACACCCTCGTCGAGGTGCCCATCGTGCACGATCGCATCCTTCGTATAGCCGGTGGTGAATAGCACGGGCAGCGCCGGCCGCAGTCGTTTTGCCCGGTCGGCTAGTTCGCGGCCGTTGATCGCGCCTTTCAAAACGACATCGGTGAACATCATTGCGATCTCGGGGTGACTTTGCAATTCGCGCAGCCCATCGGCACCGGTTGCGGCCTCGATGACGCGGTAGCCGGACTCGCGGAGAATCCCGGAGCTGAACCGGCGGACGAGATCGTCGTCCTCGACGACGAGGATCGTCGCGCCGAACGTCCGTGCTGCGGTCGGCGCCTCGGCCATCGGCAATTGATCCGGCGAGACCTCGGCTCTGGCGATGTGGGCGCGCGGGAGATAGAGGCGAACGGTTGTGCCGTGCCCGAGCACCGACGAGATGTCCGCGTGGCCGCCCGACTGCCGGGCGAACCCATAGAGCTGGCTGAGGCCGAGGCCGGTCCCCTTGCCAACGGGTTTGGTCGTAAAGAACGGCTCGAAGGCTCGCTCGATGACGTCTGCCGGCATTCCGGAACCGGTATCGGTGACCGAAAGGGTTACGTACTCTCCGGAGGCGACCCCCTCCGTCCTGGCACAGAACGCTTCGTCGAGAACCATGTTGGCGGTCGAGATCGTCAGCAGGCCGCCCTTCGACATGGCATCGACAGCGTTGACGCAGAGATTAAGGATGGCGTTCTCGAGCTGATTGGGGTCGACGAGGGTCAGCCACAGGTCGTCGGCGAGCCGAAGATCAATCGAAACGGCCTCCCCAAGAGTGCGCCCGAGAAGGTTCGACATGCCGTTGACCAGCGTATTGGCATCGACCGTCTTTGGATCGAGAGGCTGCTGACGCGAGAACGACAGCAGCCGCGATGTGAGACCCGCCGCGCGGGTCGCGCCATCAACCGCATTCCTGATCAGCCCGCGGAGGTTCGCCTCGTTCTCCGGCATTCGCCGCGAGAGAAGGTCCAGGTTGCCGATGACGACCGTCAGGAGATTATTGAAGTCGTGCGCGATCCCCCCGGTCAGTTGACCCACGGCCTCCATCTTCTGGGCTTGCCGCAACTGGTCCTCGACGCGCGCGCGTTCCGCCATCTCGTTCTTGAGCAATGCGGCGGTTTCCCGCCAGCTGACCGTCGCCTTTCCCTCGAGCCGGATGCGCCGGATCGCGAAACCCGACACGCCGAGAAGGGCCAATGAGGAAAGGGCTGCGACGAGACCGTATCCCTTCATGTTACGCCACCATGGCGCCAGCGCCGAGTCCCAGCTGATGCCGAAGCCGATCACCACGGGGTAAGCGCCAACCTTCTGATAGCCGAAGATATGCTGCGTCCCGTCGACCATCGATTGCTGGATAAGCGCAGCGCCCGGCTCTGCCTCCTCTCTAGACGGGAGGGCAGCGCTGGAAGGCATCATCACCGACGTCATCGGCGGTTGGCTGGCCAGGACGCTGCCGTCCTCCCGCTCGAGAACAACAGACTGCGCATACTGGTGCTCGATATTTTGATAGAAATCGACGAAGTAAGCTTGGTCGATCGAGATCACGACGACGCCGTAGAAACGGTTCTTGTCGGGTCCCCTGGCCCGCGAAGCCATGTTGAAGATCGCCATGCCGGTGCGCCGTCCGAAGACGGCACGCGACACGAAGGGGAGCCTCTGATCCGAGGCTTTCAGTTGCTTGAAATAGTCGCGGTCGGAGAGGTCCGTCGCCGGGTTGGGATGATCGACGAGGCTTTCGGTGCGGACATGCCCGCTCGGATCGGTGACGATGATGTCGACGACTTGGGGCAGCAGCTTCTGCAAATGCGCGAGCACGTCGTGCAGCGCTGAAACGTCGCGCGCATTCGTCCAGTCGAGCGTCCGCAGGCGCTCGTTGATCTGGTCGAGCATGAGCTGGTGCGTTTCGAAGATCTTGAGGGCGTGCTCGTGGAGGATCTGGGTGGTGCGCTCGACGTGATGCTCGGCCGCGCGCTCGACATCGCGCCAGTTCTGCAGGGCGGCCAATCCGAACAATGCCAACGGCAGGACGATCGAGGTCGCGAGAAGCGCTATCGTCGAGCGCGGAATGCGAGCCCGGACGCGCGGCTTGCGGCCTGGAAGGAGGCGGGACCACCAGGCTCGCCGCCGGGTGACGCTTGGCGGAGCGGTCGGGCGCGAAAGTGTGGGTTGTGCCGTATGCGTCATGGTCGTTTTCGACGCTGCCATATTACGATGTCGCAATCATGGCCTCGGCGACAAGTCCGCTCAGGAGCGTATTGGAAGCGCCTTGTCGAGGGCCGAGTCTCGGTCGCCCACTTCCTGCCCAGCCGATGCTCGTCGCCCGTGCGCGCTCCATTGCCATAACCGATCGATCGGCAACGGAACCACCATGAACAGATGCTCGATGACGGCGAGCCCGACCAGGGCGGCGACGAGCACGTACCCGATCCTGATCCACTGTTCCGCCATCGGATCGATCGCCAAGACGACGAAGGTTGCGGCGAGCCCGACGGAACAGACCAAGGCAATGGGGAAGAAGACGTTGACGGGTCCGCGGCGGAAATGAGTGCGGAGAAACTGCACAGGGGCAGGCAAGAAATCATCGTTCAGCACGGGCACGCCAAGGAACAGGTTCACCTTGGCGCTTATGCGCATGGCCCAGAGGACGGCAAACGTCATCGCGCCGAACGGGTTGACCGCTTCCCAGGTGGCCCCGATCAGGGCGGCTCCGGTGACGGCCAAAGCGATCTCATGATACAGGATCGCGTTCACGGCATGGCGGAAACGCTTGAAGCCTCGGGCATCGGCCGGACAGGCCGACGGCTGCGGTCCTGTCACGGCGCCGGAAAGGAATGCCACTTCCTGCGTGCCCCACAGGACGATGGCTGCCGTGAAAGCGGCATAAACACCGAACGGCCCCGGACTCGCCGATGCCTTCACAAGCACGATCAGGCAGACCGGAAACAACAAGGCGGCGCCGACGACGCTGGCCCGTAGCGCCCGACGCTTGCGCAAGACAAGCAGCAGGACGAGGCCGGTCGAGAACCACCAGACGAAAAGTGTGTAGAGGAGCGCCGTCGCGATCGCGCCCATGTCTAGCAATCCTTCATGTCTGCCATTTCTCGTGCTACCAGGCGGGCGCGAGGAGGATCGTTTTAGGCAGAACGGTTTGCTTAACGGGCAAGACGAACAGGCGAGCGAACACCAAGGCCGCCTGGCCGGCGAGGGCCGCGCGCTGGATCCTGCCGGCGAGCCCGCCGCGCGTCCTCGCGGCGGCACGTGCCTCGGTGATGCGCCACAGCTTGTCGAGGCCCACGCGGAATGCGGGGTGGTCGAGGTCGAGCGCAACCGGAAATACCTGCTTGGCGATATCGGTCGTGATCGCGAAAACCTTGAAATCGTAATCGGTCGGATCGATGCCGACCGCGTCGTGGAAGGCCGGCCGCATGTGGTCGCGGACGTACATGGTCGCGAAGACGGCCAGGAGGAAGAAGCGGATCCACAGCTTGTTGCGCCCCCTGAGCAGGCTCGGGTCGGCGCGCATCAGAAGTGCGAAGGCTTCGCCATGGCGAAACTCGTCGTTGCACCACTTTTCGAAGTAGCGAAAGATTGGGTGGAAGAGACGGTCGGGATTGCGCTCGAGCTGCCGATAGATCGTGATATAGCGCGCATAGCCGATCTTCTCGCTCAGGTAGGTCGCGTAGAAGATGAACTTCGGCTTGAAGTAGGTGTACTTCTTGACCTTGGTCAGGAAGCCGAGATCGATGCCGATCCCGGCATCCTTCAGCATCTCGTTGATGAAGCCGGCGTGGCGCGACTCATCGCGCGCCATGAACGTGAAGAGTTCGCGGATGTCCTTGTTCTTGATCTGCTTCTTGATCTCCGAATAGAGCACGCAACCCGAGAATTCGGCGGTCAACGAGGACACCAGAAAATCTTTGAACTCGCGCCGGAGTTCAGGAGGCAGCGCGTCGAGGTCGGCCTCGCACGGGCCTTCCCGGCGGAAGTGCGTCTTATTGTAGTCGGCGCGAAGGTCGCCGATGACCCGTTCCCACTCCGACCGGACGAGGTCGACGTTCAGCCGGTCCATAGCCGCGAAATCGGTGGTGTAGAAGCGCGGCGACAGGATCGTGTCTTCCTTGGCGGCGTCGAGCGACGAGGATGTCACCGCCCCCGCTGCCGAACCTCCGCCTTCGATCGGGATCATGGTGCTCTCCCTTCCGAGAAGCTGACCTCGTAGAGTTCGGTCAGCTCAATGTAACCCTCGACATGCGCCCAGAAGCGGCGGAGCGGTCCAGCCCGTCGCACGCTGGCGCGGCGCTCGATGATGACACGCTCGCCGAAGGCGATTCCGGCCGGGGCGTCGTGGATGAGCACTTCGTCGCCCGGACCGACGTCGATGCCTTGCAGGTCGACATAGGCGTGGAGGCTGTCGGGCGTCTGCTCGAGGTCGATCGTGCAACGCACGTCGACAGTGTCACGACGGACCGCCCGGCCTGCATTCATCGCGCGGCCGCCCCTGTCGCGTCGGCCGTCGTCATCCGCGTCACAGCCATCGTCCCGTTTGCCTGCTTCTCCTGCGGTTCGTCAATCAGAAACCGCGCGAACACGGCCTCGTTGGTCGACCCGAAAGCTTCCAGCTCGAAACGCTCGCGCGTCGCCGGATCCTCGATGGACAAACGCCCATCGGCCCAGCGGGTCAAACGGAATGCAGAGCCGGAAGAAAGATCATTCAGCCGATGTTCTCGCACGAGGCCCCGCATGATTCCACGCAGAAAGCCGCCCGTCGTTGGTACGATCGTCGCGACATGATGTCCGGTCGTCGCATCAGCGATCTCGATGCCGCCGTCGCGCTGGTCGGTGAAGGTGAGGTCGCGGCTGGCGACGGCATAGGTCGGCGGCATCGTAATGTGGTTGGCACCGGTGAGGCGGGCTGTACCGGCCAACCCGATCGTGAAGACGAGCAACAGGGCCGTCCCGACGAGCAGGCCCCTTGGCACGCGGATGTCGGATCCTGCCATTTGCGGCGTGAGCTCTTCGTGGGCGTCGGGAGACATCGGCGGCATGGTCATCCTTCCGTCGCGGTTTGAGTCTTCGGATTGAAACGGCGGTCCTGCGCGCCGTCCGGGCGAGGGCGGAACAGCGGCCTGAGCGCAAGAAGAGTGGCGAGAAGAAGCGCGATCTCGCATTGATAGACGACGCTGTACCCGAGCGAGGAGCGGCTCAGCGCCGGCCCGAGCGCGCCGCTCGTCGCCAGTCCCGAAACAACATCGCGGATCAGCCCGCCCGCGGCCACCGCGCAGCCGGCAGCCGACGCCTGCACCGCACCCCACACGCCGAGGACAAACCCGGTCTGCCCAGCCTGCGCGAGTTGCATTGCGGCCGTCAGCGTACAATGGGCGAAGATGCCGCTGCCGAGTCCGATCAGGACCACGCCGGCGGCGAAGGGCGCCGTCGCCTCAAATGGCTCGGAAAGGAGGACCAGGGAGAAGGCCACGATGCCGACGCCGACGCCGACCGAGGCGAAGCGATATGGATCACCGCCGCTACCAAGCCGCCGTGCGGCGGCGATGAAACCGAACATGCCGCCGATCGCGAGGATGGCGGTCAGCGTCGTCGTCGACCCAACGGACAAGTGCAGGACCTGGCCACCAAAGGGTTCGAGCAACACGTCCTGCATTGAAAACGCCATCGTTCCGAGCGCCACGGCGATGAGCCGCCGCGCCGGTCGGCCATGGACCGCGAACATCTTGAGCGCGTCGTGGAAGGCCGGACGGGGTTGCGGGGCAAGACGGGTCCGCGGCTCCTGCTTCCAAAGGGCGATCAGGTTGAGGGCCATGGTGGCGAACGCCGCACCCTGCACGACCTGGATCAGTCGTACCTCCGAGAAATGCCGGAGCAGCGCGCCGAACAGCAGCGCGGAGACCATCATGCCGAGCATCATCATGCTGCACAGAAGAGCGACGACCTTGGGATGCGCGCGCTGCGGCGCCAGATCGGTTGCGAGCGCCAGGCCGGCCGTCTGAACGGTGTGCAATCCCGCGCCCATCAGAAGAAAGGCCAGCGCCGCCGCGCTCTGTCCCACCAAGGGCGGCGCGTTGGTGTCGCCGCCGAGCAGGATCAGCGCGAACGGCATGATCGACAGGCCGCCGAACTGCAGAAGCGTGCCGAACCAGAGATAGGGAACGCGGCGCCAGCCCAGCGCCGAGCGATGGCCGTCCGACCGGAAGCCGATCAGGGCGCGAAACGGGGCGAAGACCAACGGCAACGAGATCATTGTGGCAACGAGCCAGACCGGCACGCCGAGCTCGACGATCATGACCCGGTTCAAAGTCCCGATCAGCAGCACGACGGCCATGCCGACGGTGACCTGGAACAGTGAGAGGCGCAGGAGGCGCCCGAGCGGGAGTTCGGTCGTGGCGGCATCGGCGAAGGGCAGCACGCGGGCGCCGAGGCGCATCCAGGCTTCGGCCGCGAAACCCGGGCGGCCCGGGATGTCGGCCGGGAGGTCGGTTCGGAGGCTCATGCGACGACGACCTCCTGTGCCTGGGAGATGTAGAAACCCGACGAGATGCGCTGCGTTCGTCCAAGACGCAGGGCAGAGCGGCCGCCGTCGGGTATCGCCAGCTTGCGCCGGATCGCGGCAGGCGAGATCGGCATGATCGCCGGCGACCGGTCGCCGCGCGGAAACAGCTTGCCGGCCGCATGCATCATGGTCAGCGCGGCCGTGCGTGGCGCGAAAGTGAAGACGAGCGTTCGCTGCGTTCGTTCGGCGAGACGGCCGACCGCCGCGGCCATGTCGATGGCCCCGTAATGAATGAGCGAGTCCATCGCCACGACGTGGTCGAAGCGGCCGAGCGCGGGATCGAGCATGTCGCCAGAAAGGAAGGTGATGCTGCCTTGGCCGAGCAGGCTCGGGAGGCGCTCCTCGGCGAGGCCGACCAGCGTCGGCGACAGGTCGATGGCGACGACAT
>CAXTFG010000050.1:0-20031 GCA_964243415.1 uncultured Beijerinckiaceae bacterium
CGAGGTAGGGCTTGTCGAGCCCGAGGGTCTCGCGGATGCGCGCGATGTCGGCCGGGGTCGCCTGATCGCCGGCGATCAGGGCGGCCGGATCACCCGGCGTCAAGTACAGCAGGCTGAACACGAAGAGACCGACGAAGAGCATCACCGGGATGGTCACAAGGATGCGTCGCAAGGCGTAGGTGAGCATCAAGCGTCCCAGTTGCGGTGCGACGAGGTGCGGTTTGCCAACGCCTCCCGGCAGCTGCGGCCGTTCGCCGTCATTTGGATGTTATCTTCGTCAGCCACGCCACGCCACGCTTCGCTCGATAGAGAACCACCAGTCGCGGCTGGGAAGCCGCAAGCTCCGTACCAACCGCCGAAACCTGCGTGCCAACGCTGAACAAGTGCGAGGGTGGGCGGTTTGAGTTCATCGAAACGCACCGCGGAGAGATGATATGGCGAACTGGACGGCGCTCGACATCCCCGACTTGACCGGGCGCATCGCGATCGTCACCGGCGCGAGCAGCGGCATCGGCGAGGATGCCGCCGTGGCGTTGGCGGTTAAGGGCGCGCGGGTTATCCTTGCGGTCCGCAATCAGGCGAAAGGCGAGGCTACACGCGCTCGCATCATGCAAAAACATCCGGGCGCGCAGGTGGAAACGTCGCTGGTCGATATGGCCGATCTCGCCAGCATTCGCGATTTTGCCACCCGCATGGACGGCACTCTGCCCCAAGTCGACATTCTGTTGAACAACGCGGGGCTCATGCAGGCAAAACGGGTGACCACGGCGGACGGGTTCGAGCGGCAGTTCGGGACCAACCATCTCGGCCATTTCGCCCTGACGGGGCTGCTGATGCCGGCCCTTCTCCGGAGCACCGCGCCCCGCGTCGTCACGATTTCGAGCATTGCGCACCGGACCGGCAAGCTCGCCTTCGACGATCTGCAGAGCAAGAAGAGCTATTCCGGCAATCGCGCCTACGGCCAGTCCAAGCTCGCCAACCTTCTATTCGCCCTGGAACTCGACCGGCGCGCCAGGGCCGCGCGGTCGCGGCTGATCAGCGTGGCGGCGCACCCCGGGGTCGCCAGCACGGGTTTCATGCAAGCGACGGCGCTGCCAGGGCCGATCGTGGCGATCGGAAACGCCGGCGTCCGCCTGTTCGGGCAAGACTCGGCCACGGGGGCGCTGCCAGGTCTCTACGCCGCCACCATGCCGGCCATCGAGGGCGGTCAGTATTGGGGCCCCGACGGCATCCTCGAGATCCGCGGTCGGCCGGCGCCCGCGAGGATCGCGCCCCAAGCGCGCAGCACCGAAGCGGCGAGCCGGCTTTGGCAAGCTTCCGAAGAGCTTACGGGCGTCCACTACCCGGCGCTGGCCGCCTGATGCGTTCGCGCCATCGAAGCTCTTTCGGAGCGCGCCTGCTGACGACCAAGCTTCTCGCGACGGCGTCGATCGTCGCTGTTCAAGGCATCGCCCTCGCCCAGAACAGCACGCAGACACCACCGCCTTCGGCGGAGAAGATCGGCGGCGGCGGAGCGGACGGCGACCCCAGCGGCGCGGTCCGAGCTCTCGGATCTGGGAGCGACGACGACAAAGGGCGCAAGCCAACCGTCACCGTCCCGCGTCTCGGCGGCCAAGGCGAGAACAGGACCGGCGGCGTGCCGAGCGGCACCAGCGGCGGAACGCGCCGCTGAAGCTACAGTGGCGGACGCCGCCCGACGCCTCAGGCGTGAGCCGGTGCGCTGAACGCCGCGTCCGCGCCGGCGGCCCGCGTCCGCATCGCCTTCAGGACGAAGAAGGCCAGGGCTGCGGTGAAAAGATCGAGCACGATCACGACGCCGAACACCGGGACCCAGCTTCCGACGGCGCCTTTGAGCGTGGCGGCAAGCGGGCCGCCGAGCACCGAGCCGATGCCCTGCGCCATGTAGAGAAAGCCGTAGTTCGTCGTCGCGTACCGCTCGCCGAACGTGTCGGTGAGCGTCGACGGGAACAGCGAGAAGATCTCGCCCCAGCCGAAGAACACCACGCCCGACATCAGGACGAAAACGATCGGCTCGTGGCGCATGGCGATCAGCACCGCGATGGCGATCGCCTCGAGGGCGAATGCCAAGGCCATCGTGTTTTCGCGCCCGATCGTGTCCGAGATCCAGCCGAAGAACGGACGGGTCAGCCCGTTGCAGATCCGGTCGATGGAAAGTGCCAGCGGCACCGCCGCCGTCCCGAACACGACCGCTTTTCCAAGGCCGAAATCGGTCGCGAAGCTCTTGAAGTTCGACACGACCATGAGGCCGCCTGTCGACATCATCGTCATCATGACGAACATCAGCCAGAAGATCGGCGAGCGCAGCATCACAGCCGGCGCTATGCCGGTCTTGAGCTCGGTGCCGGAGCGAACCTCGTTGGTGTCGGGCACGCGCAGCAGCAGGGCGGCGACGGTGCCGATCGCGCCGAGGATGAGGCCGAAGGTCAGCAGCGTGCTGCTATAGCCCGACGATTTGATCATGGTATCGATCGGAAAGGTGGTGGCGAGCGCGCCGAAGCCGTAGCCGGCCGCAACGACGCCGACGGCGAAACCGCGCGCGTCCGGAAACCATTTCACCATGAGCCCGACCACGCCGATGTAGACGAAGCCGGTCCCGATCCCGCAGAAAAGTCCATAGGTCGCATAGAGGGCGTAAAGCGACGAGACCTCGCTGGCGAGGATCCAGCCGAGGCCGCTGAGGGCCGCGCCGAAAGCGATGAGCAACCGTGGGCCGAACTTGTCGATCAGCCAGCCCTGCCCCGGCGCGGCCCAGGTTTGCAGGATCACGAGGATCGAGAAGGTGACCTGGATCGCCGGCAGATTGCTGCCCGTCGCCTTGACGAGGGAATCCGTGAAGAGCGTCCATACGTATTGCGGACTGGAGATGGCCATCATGACGACGAGGCCGAGAAGAAGCTGAACCCAGCGCATGCCGGACCTGGATGTCGAAACCATCGTTTGCTGCATCGATCCCTCGTTTTCTGTTGCGGGCCCCGAGCAACTTCCGTGCAATCGACGCGGGGCCTCAGCTAAGAGGCCGGGCGCTCGCTGTCCTGCGCCGCGCGCGCCTGCGCCGCCAAAGCGACGAGCACCTTACGCAGATCGCCCGGCGTGGTAATGCGCTCGGGAAAAGCCAGCCGCGCCGTCAGGTCGCCGCATGCGAGATCCATCCCGTCCGGGTCGAGCCCGGTCGCGACCCACGGACCTGCCGGCTGCCCGGCGATCACCCGTGCATAAAGCGCGAGCGCGTCGGCATGATCGGCGTTCATATGCGCGACCGCGCCCGTCTCGGCGGCGATCAACGTGGCGGCATCGTCGAGCAGCGTCCTGAGACGACTTGCCGGAAACCGTGCGGCCCTCGCGAAGCCGCCGTTCAGGTGGACCTGATCCATCGCGAGACGCCAGAATGAAAAATCGGCGAAATCGACGTACAACTCGGCTTTGGGATGGCGCGCGAGGAAGCGCTCCCGCACCGCGGATCGCTCCCGTTGCTCGGTGACTTTGGCCGCGCTGCCAGTGAGGGTGAGCCGCGCGTGCGACAGCGGGTCTCCAGCGCCCGTTTCCGCGAGCAGCAACGAGCACCGCCCGTCTCCATCGAGATGGCGCGTGTGGGCCGACAGTTGCGACACCAGAAACAGCGGCGAGCCGTCGACGTCGGTCGCCACCGTGATCAAGGTCGAGAAAGGATCGCCCGCAGCCGTCAGCGTGGCGAGCGCACCGGCCCGGATCGAGCGAAGCAGTCGCTTGGCCTCGGCGACCGGATCGAAGCCGTTGTCCGCAAGTGGTGCGCTGTTCCCGCCCTCGCTGGTCATTCAGGTCTCCTCCGCAGTCTGTGACTTTGTCGCCGCCTCGGCGCCAACGCAATCCCGCGGACAGGAACCAACGTCGCCGAGGTGCGGTTTGCCGGGCGCTGGATGGGAGAATGATATGGCGGCGGTGTCGACGACGCATGATGAGCAGCAGAAGGTCTGGGAGCTGATCAAAGGGGTCGGCATCGCTCTCATGGTCACCTCGACGAACGAAGGCCTGCGCGGGCGACCGATGGCGGCGATGAACAAGAGCTTCGAGGGCGAGCTCTGGTTCGCCTCGCGCGACGACACGCCGAAGCTCGGCGAGATCGCGAGCGAAAGTCACGTGCTCCTCGCCTATTCAGAGCCGAAGAGCCAGAACTACGTCTCCGTCGCCGGCACGGCGCGGGTTATCCACGACAAAGCCAAGGTCAACGAGCTTTGGAGCGAAGGACTGCGCGTCTGGTTTCCGGCCGGGCCCGACGATCCGAGCATCGCCCTGATCTGCGTGAAGGTCGAGACGGCCGAATACTGGGATTCGCCGTCGTCGAAATGGCTTTACGCCTACGGCTATGCCAAGGCGCGGCTCACCGGCGAGGCTCCGCACGACGTCGGGGAAAACAAAATCGTCCGCTTCTGATTAGCGTCTGCCGCGCTTCGCGCTACCAAGTCGGTCGACCGAGCCGGTTGGCCTGCCGCGAAGGTGTTGGTCAGCGTGAGCACTCGCCTCGACTTCTGGGTCTTCATTCCTCGTCGCGCTTGACAAGTGGTGGCCATCGGCTCACCGCTAAAAAAGAGGCTGTGTCGCATTTCGGCCGCATAATCCGACAAAGGTGCAACGTTGAGGCACTTTTTCCGGGCTCAAACCGCGCAGGCTGCTGTCGCCGACGGTTGCCCAACAAGAAGCGTGAGATCACGATGCCGAACATTGCCTTGGTCGATGACGACCGCAACATCCTGACCTCCGTGTCTATCGCGCTCGAGGGCGAAGGCTATCGGGTGCAGACCTACACCGACGGCTCGATGGCGCTGGACGGCCTGAAGACGAACCCGCCCGACCTCGCGATCTTCGATATCAAGATGCCGCGCATGGATGGGATGGAGCTGCTGCGCCGCCTGCGGCAGCGCTCCGACCTCCCCGTCATCTTTCTCACCTCGAAGGACGAGGAGATCGACGAGCTCTTCGGCCTCAAGATGGGCGCCGACGATTTCATCCGGAAGCCGTTTTCGCAGCGCCTCCTCGTCGAGCGTGTCAAGGCGATCCTCCGGCGTGCCAATCCCAAAGAGGCGGCCGCACAGAAGGAATCCGAGGCCAAGATCCTCGAGCGCGGCCTGCTCAAGATGGATCCTGAGCGTCATACCTGTACTTGGAAGAACGATCCCGTCGTCCTGACCGTGACCGAATTCCTCATCCTTCAGGCGCTCGCGACGCGCCCGGGCGTCGTGAAGAGCCGGAACGCGCTGATGGATGCCGCCTACGACGATCAAGTGTACGTGGATGACCGCACCATCGACAGCCACATCAAGCGGCTCCGCAAGAAGTTCAAGGCGGTCGACGACGATTTCGAGATGATCGAGACTCTGTATGGTGTCGGTTACCGCTTCAAGGAATAGTGGGCGGAACGGTCTCGTGAGGGACCGAGCGAGTTGAGCGTCGATATCCATTCCCAAGCGGGTCCCGGCGTGCTTGCCGGTGCGCTGAAGCGGGCACGACGGATCGTCCGCGGCTTCATTCGACGCAGTAGGCCGCTTCTCCGCGCCGCCACGGCACGGTTTTCGTCCTCCCTGACGCGCCGCATCGTCTTTCTCAACCTCGGCGGGCTCGTCGCGCTCGCGATCGGGTTTCTCTACGTCAACCAGTTTCGCGAAGGCCTGATCGACGCGCGCGTGCTCAGCCTCGAGACCCAGAGCGAGATCATCGCGGCCGCGATCTCCGCGTCGGCCAGCGTCAGCACAAACGCACTCCAGGTCGACCCGGAGAAGCTGCTCCAACCCGCGCCCAGCCAGACCGGTAAAACGGCTGACGATCCTAATCCTTCGCTGGAGTTCTCGATCAACCCGGAACGGATCGGGCCGGTGCTGCGTCGACTCGTCCTTCCAACGCGAACACGCGCCCGCATCTTCGATCGCGACAGCTATCTGCTGATCGACTCGCGCGCGCTGACACGCCGTCCAGCCTTCCAGCGCTCGGGCCAGAGCAGCAGCGAGGACGCGACGACGCTGATCGAGAGGACGTGGAACGCGGTCAAAGGCCGGTTCGGCAATCCGGAAATGCCGCACAGCGAGGAGTTCGCCGGCCGGAGCGGCAAGAATTTCCCCGAAGTGACGGCGGCGCTTGGCGGCACGATGCACAACATCGTCCGGGTCAACGCGCATGGCGATACGATCATCTCCGTCGCCGTACCCATCCAGAGCGGTCGCACGGTGCAGGGCGCCCTCCTTTTGTCGACGCTTGGCGGCGACATCGACTCGGTCATCGCCTCCGAGCGCTGGGCGATCATCCGGATTTTTCTTCTGTCGGCCGCGATCATGTTTCTGTTGTCGCTGTTTCTGGCCGGCACCATCGCGGAACCGATGCGACGGCTGGCCGAGGCCTCGGACCGGGTGCGCCGCGGAACGCGAACCCGCCCCGAGATCCCGGATTTCACGACTCGGGCGGACGAGATCGGACATCTGTCCGGGTCGCTGCGGGACATGACGAAGGCCCTCTACAACCGTATCGAGGCGATCGAGCGCTTCGCCGCCGACGTCGCGCACGAACTCAAGAACCCGTTGACGTCGCTGCGCAGCGCCGTCGAAACGCTGCCGATCGCGCGGACGCAGAGCGCGCAGGACAGGCTCCTCGCGATCATTCAACACGACGTCAGACGACTCGATCGGCTTATCAGCGACATCTCGGACGCATCCCGGCTTGATGCGGAACTCGCCCGCGCCGACAACCAGGAAGTCGACCTCGTCCAGGTTTTGGAGGCCGTCGTCGCCGTCGCCAACGGCATCAGCCGCAGCGAGGTGCGGGTAAGCCTCGATGTCGCGCCGACATGGAACGACGAGGGCAAGGTCGTGCCCGTTCTGGTCAACGGCTACGATTCGCGGCTCGGCCAGGTCTTCAACAACCTCATCGACAATGCCCGATCGTTCTCGAATCAGGGCGGGAGCGTTCGGGTCGCCATGCGCCCGATGCGCGCCGCCGCCGCAGGACGTCCGCAGGACGGGTTCGAGATCGTGGTCGACGACGACGGCCCCGGCATCCCCGCCGATGCCTTCGAGCGGATCTTCGAACGCTTTTACACGGACCGTCCCGACCAGGGCTTCGGCCAGAACTCGGGCCTTGGTCTGTCGATCTCCCGTCAGATCATCGAGGTCCATGGCGGTTCGGTCATCGCCATGAACAGGATCGGTCAACCCGGAACCGATAGCGAGCCCAAGGACATCCTCGGCGCCCGCTTCGTTGTCTGGCTGCCGGCGGCGTGCGGTGTCCAATAGCATCCATCGGAACGTCGATGGACGCGCGGTTGCCCTTCACGCGACAGCCATCGCCATCGCGGGCCGCGCGGTTATCATCCAAGGTGCCTCAAAATCGGGCAAAAGCACTCTTGCGGCCGCTCTGTGCAAGGCGTCGGCTCTTCGAAGCCCCATCGAGCTGATCGGAGATGACCGCGTGCTCCTCGCCGTCCGGTGCAACCGGACGATCGTCGTCCGGCCGCATCCCCGCATCGCCGGATTCATCGAACGCCGTGGCCTCGGCATCGTGGCCATGGCGTTCCGTGACGAAGCGCCCGTGAGCGCTGTCGTCCAGATCGGATCTGCGACTAATCAGATCGCGATGCTCCAAAACCTTCCCGCCCTGACGCTCGTTGATGCGATGGGCGCGTGCGAGCGACTGCATCGCGTTTTGTCCTGGTGGTCCGTCATCTCGGGCGAGGCACAAACGCCACAGTTGCTCGGGAAAGCGCCCTTGACCATGTTGGCAAGCCTCTAAGATTAGAATTGGTAAGAGCAGCGCATTTTACGTAAGGTTTGGCGCGAATGCGGCGCCGTTCTGTTCGAGACAAGAGTTCTGAATTGCAACCACGTCGGAATATGACCGGCGAGCGTCCGCGCCCTCGACCAGCGCGCTCCCATCGATGGGATGCGAATTGCCTTGCCTGCCGGAAAGTCGGCCGGAGGTGATCGGGATGGTCCTCGTCACGCACGGTGAACTCGCCATGCAATTTCGCGCGGCGCTGGAACATGTCGTCGGACCGCAAAAGCAGGTGGCGACGATCTCGATTGGGCCGGACGACGACATCGAGCGGCGCCGGGGCGATATCATCGACGCGGTCAGCAACGTCGATACGGGAGCCGGAGTGGTTCTACTCACCGATATGTTCGGCGGCACGCCGTCGAACCTGGCCATCTCGGTCATGAACGGCGCCCATGTCGAAGTCGTCGCCGGCATCAATTTGCCGATGCTCATCAAGCTGGCCTCGGTGCGCGAGGCCGCCAGCTTGGAGCAAGCGGTGATCCAGGCGCAGGACGCCGGACGCAAGTACATCTATGTGGCAAGCCGCGTCCTGAGCGGCAAATGACCGACATCGCGGCGAGCGACGGGGTGCTGGCCCGCGAGCTGGCGATCATCAACCGTCGAGGATTGCACGCGCGCGCCACCGCCAAATTCGTCCAATGCGTCGAGAAGTTCGATGCCGAGGTGACGGTGAGCCGCAACGGCGAAACCGTCGGCGGGACCTCGATCATGGGCATCCTGACACTCGGCGCCGGGATCGGCTCCAGCATCCTCGTGACGGCGCAGGGGCCGCAGGCCGCCGCGGCGCTCGATGCCATCGCGTCCCTCGTGGCGAGCAAGTTCGGCGAAGACGAATAGGAGACAGTCCCGGCTCAATTGTGTAGACGCTCGGCATGACGCGAAATGAGGCCGTAGGCGCCGCAGAGAGCACACCGATATCGGGTGCAGTGATCTTTCTGCTGTCGCTCGCCTGTGGGATCGTCGTCGCCGACATTTACTACGTGCAGCCGCTCGTCGGCCTGATCAGCCGCGGCTACGGGATGCCGGTGACGAGCGCGGGCCTGCTGGTGACCGTGACGCAGGCCGGCTACGCGGTTGGGCTGATCTTCATCGTGCCGCTCGGCGACACGGTCGAGAACCGCAAGCTCATCCTCGCCATGCTGACCGTCTTGGTCATTGCGCTCCTCGCCATCTTCAACGCGCGTTCCGCGTCCGTCTTTCTGGCGGCATCGGTCGTCGTCGGGCTCATGTCGAGCGCCGTGCAGATCATGGTGCCGTTCGCTGGCCATCTGGCCTCGGATGCCAACCGGGGACGTGTCGTCGGGACCGTCGTTAGCGGTCTCCTGTTCGGCGTCATGCTGTCGCGCCCGACAGCGAGCTTCTTCGCGCATTTCTGCGGGCCGCAGAGTATCTTCGCGGTGAGCGCCGGCGCGGTCATGGCGCTCGGGCTCATGCTCGCCGTTTGGTTGCCCGAGCGACGCCCGCACGGCATACCCTACCTGCGCGCGCTCGTCTCGCTCGGCCCGCTGCTGGCGCATACCGCGACGCTGCATCGCCGCAGCGGCTATCAGGCGGCCCTGTTCGGCTGCTTCAGCCTGTTCTGGACGGCTATTCCACTCCTTCTCGAAGGTCCGCGTTTCAATTTCTCGCAGATCGGCATCGGCATCTTCGCCTTGGTGGGCGCCGGAGGAGCACTTGTGTCGCCGCTCGCCGGGCGCGCCGCCGATGCGGGGTATGGCCATCGCATCACGGGCGTTGCTCTCGGCGGCGCCGGCATCGCCTTCCTGATCGCATTCGTCGGGGGTCTCCTGGCATCCTGGCCCCTGCTCGTCATCGCCGGCGTAATCCTTGACATGGCCACAGCGGCCCATCTCGTCACCGGACAGCGCGACATTTTCGCCCTTGGAGCCGAGGCACGCGGACGATTGAACGGCCTCTACCTTGCGTTGTTTTTCGTCGGCGGCGCGCTCGGCTCGCTTGCCGCCGGCATCGCTTACGCGCATGGCGGATGGACCGGGACGTGTTTGGCCGGCCTTGCCTTTACCCTGGCCGGTCTCGGGTACTTCGCGACCGACGAGGGTTGGACGAAAGCCAAGGCGGGGCGAGCGCGCGGAGCACGGTGAGCGAGGCGATGAGATCTTGACGCGCGATCGGAACCCGGAACGCTCGAAGCCCTGGACTATGCGGACGCGCATGGCTGCTGCGGGACGTCGCCCCCACGAGCAGTTCGGTTACGTCAACACGCCGATCTACCGCGGTTCGACCGTGCTGTACCCGACCTACGCCGATCTCCAGGCGCGCACCGGGCGTTTCACCTACGGCACCCACGGCACCCCGACGACGCAGGCGCTGGAAGAGGCTTGGAGCGAGCTCGCCGGCGCGGAGACGACCGTGCTGACCCCCTCCGGCCTCGCTGCCATCGGCATCGCCCTGCTCACCGCGCTGAAAGCCGGCGACCACGTGCTGGTGATGGACAGCGTCTACCGCCCCACCCGGAACTTCTGTGGAACGATGCTGAGCCGGTTCGGCGTAAGCGTCACCTATTTCGACCCCCTCTCGCCGATCGAGAACGTGCGTGCGCTCGTCCGCGACGAGACACGCGTGCTGTTCATGGAAGCGCCCGGCTCGCAGAGTTTCGAGGTGCCGGATCTACCGGCGATGATCGCCCTGGCGCGCGAGCACGACCTCTGCACCATGCTGGACAACACATGGGCGACGCCGATCTTCCTGCCGCCGCATGAACTCGGCATCGACATCGCGATCGAGGCCGGCACCAAGTACCTGTCCGGCCACTCGGATCTCCTGCTCGGCCTCACGTCGGCGAACGGGAAATGGGCAAAGGCGTTGCGCACGACCTGGGACAGCTTCGCCATTCTGGCCGGCCCCGAGGACGTTTTCCTCGCCTTGCGCGGCTTGCGCACGCTCGACCTTCGGCTGCGCGAGGCCGAGCGACAGGCGCTGGCGATGGCCCGCTGGCTGCAGGCACGCCCCGAAGTCGCCCGCGTGCTCCACCCCGCCCTCCCCGACTGCCCCGGCCACGCGAACTGGCAGCGGGACTTCCGGGGCTCGTCCGGCTTGTTCTCCGTGATCCTCCGAGCGGCGTCGCAGACCGGCGTGGCCGCGATGCTGGACGGGCTGGAGTTGTTCGGCATGGGCTATTCCTGGGGTGGCTACGAGAGCCTCGTCGTTCCCTTCGACTGCGGGTCGTATCGCACGGCGACGACATGGCGGCCCGAAGGACCGGCACTCCGCTTTTCGATCGGGCTTGAGGACGTCGGCGATCTGCAGGCGGACCTCGACGCGGGCTTTGCCCGGCTGCGCGCCGCCGCTTGACGCAGCGTCAAAATATTGCCGTCAGTTCAGCGAAGAGACAACGTCCGTGAACGGGTTGTGCGTTGAGGCCTCGGCTCATGAAAGAATTGCGGCTTGTGCTGCTCGGCCTCGCCGCCATGATCGCGGTTCTGCTCGGCGCCAGCTTCCTGACCCGCGCTTTGACGCATCGGCCGTCGCGCCAACTCCTCGCGAGCGCTCTCAAGGAAGACACGCCGGCCATCGTGCCCGTCTCGACCGGCCCTGATCAGGCCCTTCAGACCGCCGTCGAGCGCAGCCTCGCGGAGACGCCCGACTACACGAGATTTTTCGACCGGCTGCGCACCGTCTTCCCTGGCGATTATGCGGCCATCATGAACGGCGCGGCCTCGAGCGCCAAAGATGGCGACGTCAACGTCGATCTCGTCATGGCCGATGCCGTCTCCGCGCTGCGGCGCGCTCACGGCACGATGGCGACCAAGGCCTCCGACGCCGCCCTCGGGCAGATCTTCGCGCTGCAGCTGCGCGAGATGCAGGCTCTGGCACAACGCGATCCGCATCTCTGCGTCGCCTTCCTCTATGGCGCGAACGGCAACGGGTTCTTTGGCTTCGCCGCGAACAACCGTCCGCTCATCGCCGACGCGGCCATCGCCGGTCTCGACGCGATGATTAGCGGGCGGACCGAGGGGGTCAGTCGTACGGCTCCCTCCGACGACGACTTTAACATGCTCGACCGCGCTCTCGTGACGAAGGGTCTGACCCGCCCCGAAATCGACGCCTTGCTCGACGGCAAGAGCGCCGACCCGCCGATCGCCGATCCCGACATGTGCCAGGCCGGTCAAACCTACCTGCAGACGCTCGCGGCGATGCCGCCCGACGTCCGATCGCGATTGTACGCGCTGGCCGTCGACCTCATGGCGAGGTTCTGAACACACCGCCAGCAGTCGGTTCCGATACCTTGGCACAGTGCCGACCGGGCGACAGGTCTTCGCATCCGGGCGCCGACCCGCTAGACTGGCGGGAGAAAGGCGGGACGCATGCGCGACGGACTGATGGTGAGTCGACGGTTCGCGCCGCTGTTCTGGTGTCAGTTCTTCTCCGCTTTCAACGATTCCTATCTCAAGGCCGCCCTCGGGTTCGTGTTGCTCCATCGCCTGGCGGCCGGGCAATCGCAGATGCTGATCCAGGTCGCGACGGCGATATTCATCGCGCCGTCGTTCGTTTTGTCGGCACTCGGCGGCCAATGGGCCGACCGCTACGACAAGGCGGTGGTGGCGCGGCGCCTGAAGCTCGCCGAGTTCGGCGCGGTCGCGATCGCGGCCGCGGGCTTCCTGCTGCCGTCGCTGCCCCTGCTCTTCGTCGCCCTGGCCTGCTTCGGCCTCGTGTCGGCGCTGTTCGGGCCGGTCAAATACGGCATTCTGCCCGATCTGCTCGAGCGCCGAGAGCTGCCCGGCGGCAACGCACTCGTCGAAGGCGCGACGTTCATTGCGATCATTGCCGGCACTTTCGTCGCCGCGCTTGCCTCGAACGAGGGGCATAACGGCCCGATCTGGTTCGTCGTCCTGACGCTCGCTTTCGCAGCGGTCAGCTGGGGAGCGAGCCTCGCCATCGTCAAGACCGGCGAAAGGGCTCCGACTCTCGTTGTCGACCGCAACATCTTCCGCTCGACGGGCGAACTCGTGCGCGAGCTCTACGGCGACGCCCGGCTTTGGCGCGGCGGAATCGTCGTCAGCCTGTTCTGGCTCGTCGGCGCCATCGTCTTCGGCCTCGTCGCTCCCACGGTGAAGAGCTTGCTCGGCGGCACAGAACTCGTCGTGTCCGTCTTTTCCGCCGTGTTCGCCATCGGCATCGCGCTCGGGTCGGGCCTCGCCTCCTGGCTGCTCGGCGGCCGCATCCTGACGCTGCCCGCGCCGATCGCCGCCGTCATCATCGGCCTGGTTTCGCTCGACCTCGCGTGGACGCTGCACGGGGCGAACGTGCACGCACCGGGACTCGGCGTCGCGGCTTTCTTCGCCGAGCCGCATGCCTGGCGGCTCGCCATCGACATGCTTATCCTGACGATGGCGGGCGGCCTGTTCATCGTGCCGTCCTTCGCCGCCGTTCAGGCCTGGGCCGCGCCCGACCGGCGCGCCCGCGTGATCGCGGCGATCAACGTGCTCTCGGCCTTGTTCATCGCGGCCGGCGCCATCGCGGTCGCTCTGGCGTTGCAGCTGCTGCAGCTTTCGATCTCGGGAATTTTCCTCGCCATCGGTCTGCTCTCTTTCGTCGCCGCCGTGTGGATCTTCCGGAGGCTTCCGACCAACCCGCTCCGCGATCTCGGCGCGATCCTGTTCCGCCTCGTCTACCGCCTGGAAGTCCATGGCCTCGACCACATCGCGGAGGCTGGTCCGAGCGCGATCATCGCGCTTAACCACGTCAGTCTGCTCGATGCGCCCCTCGCTTTCACCGTCCTCGATCAGGATCCCGTCTTCGCGATCGATCACACGTGGGCGCAGAAGTGGTGGATGAAGCCGGTCGTCAGACACATGAACGCCCTGGCTCTCGATCCCACGCGCCCGCTCGCGACGCGCGTCCTCATCCAGACCGTTCGTAACGGCGCGACGCTGGTGATCTTCCCCGAGGGTCGGATCACCACGACCGGCAGCCTGATGAAGGTCTACGAGGGGTCGGGCCTGATCGCGGACAAGACCGGTGTTCCCGTGGTGCCCATCCGCCTCGAGGGTGCGGAACGCACGCGGTTTTCGTACCTGACCAGTGCGCAGGTGCGGCGCCCCTTCTTCCCGAAGATCAAGGTGACCGTGCTGCCCCCGCGCCGCATCGAGCTGCCGGACGGCCTGACCGGCCGCGCGCGCCGCCAAGCCGCGGGCGCGGCGCTCTACACGATCATGTCGGAGATGGTTTTCTCTACGACGAACATCGACCGGACCGTTTTCGAGGCCGTCGTGGACGCCGCGATCGAGCAGGGGCCGGGCCACAAGGTGTTTCAGGATCCTGTCATCGGCACGATGACCTACAAGCGGGCGCTCATCGGCGCGCGCGTGCTTGCCGGCAAGATGGAACCACTCGCCCCTGTGGGTGGCGTCATCGGACTGATGCTGCCGACGTCGATCGGCAATGTCGTGTCGCTTTTCGCGATCATGTCGGCTGGACGCGTGCCGGCCATGGTCAACTTCTCCGCCGGAGCCGCCAACATCAAGGCGGCGGGGATCGCCGCGCGCTTCGACACGATCGTCACGTCGCGCACCTTCATCGAGCGGGGCAAGCTCGACAAACTCGCCGACGAGATCGCCGGCACCTTCAAGATCATCTACCTCGAAGACGTCCGGGCCACGGTCGGCGCCTGGGACAAAATCCGCGCGATTTCCGCTTGGCGGCGGCCTCTGGTGCCGCGCCTGGCGCGCGACCCGGCTGTGATCCTGTTCACGTCGGGCTCGGAGGGCAAGCCGAAGGGCGTCGTGCTGTCCCACCGCAACATGCTGTCGAACTGCGCCCAGTCGTGCGCCGTCGTCGATTTCGGCCGCACCGACAAGGTCTTCAACGTTCTGCCGATGTTCCACGCTTTCGGGCTGACGATCGGTGTGATCGTGCCCGTCGTGTTCGGCTGCAAGGTCTATCTTTACCCGACACCGCTGCATTATCGGATCATCCCGGAGCTGGTCTACGGCTCCAACGCGACGATCCTCTTTGGCACGGACACGTTCCTCGCCGGCTACGCCAAAGTGGCCAACGCCTACGATTTCCGCTCCCTGCGCTACGTCATGTCGGGAGCCGAGCCGGTCAAGGATTCGACCCGGGCCGTCTACCTCGACAAGTTCGGGCTGCGCATCCTGGAAGGCTACGGCATCACGGAGATGGCACCAGTCCTGTCGCTGAACACGCCCATGTTCAACAAGAGCGGCAGCGTCGGCCGGCTGATGCCGGGCATGAAGACGCGGCTCGTGCCGGTCGAGGGGATCGACGACGGCGCGCGGCTCCTGGTGAGCGGCCCCAACACCATGCTCGGCTACCTGAAAGACGACCAGCCGGGCGTGCTGCAGCCCCCGCCCGACGGCTGGCACGACACCGGCGACATCGTCGAAATCGACGGTAGAGGGTTCATCACGATCAAAGGACGCGCCAAGCGGTTCGCCAAGGTCGGTGGCGAGATGGTCTCGCTCGCCGCCGTGGAAGCGCTCGCCGCGGATCTCTGGCCGGATGCTCTCTCCGCGGCGGCCAGTCTCCCCGACGAGCGCAAAGGCGAGCGCATCGTACTGATCACGCAGCGGCCCGGCGCCACCCGGAGCGAGTTCGCGGCCTTCGCGAAAAAGCGCGGCGCATCGGATCTGTCCGTACCGGCCGAAGTCGTGACGATCGCGACGATCCCGGTGCTCGGATCGGGCAAGCTCGACTTCGCCGGTGTCAAGAACCTCGTCGACGAGCGGGAGGCGCGCAAAGCCACGGCGGCCTAAGCGCGCCCGTTCCTCTTCAGGGGTTGTCCGCTTCGCACACCACGGCTTGCTCGCGGACAAGGTGCGGATCGGGCGCGTAAGGATCGCGTCGCGTGTGAGCGCAGACCACCGGTGGCGGCGGCGTCGTGTAGAAGGTGACGAAATTTTCGAATGGATAGGCCGGCACGGGAACGGTGAAGTGCGGCGGCTGGATCGGGTGCGGGATCGGCGCCACGAGTTCGACGCCGGCGAGGGCCGGTCGCTCGAGCGGTTCGTCGTAATCCCGGGCGACGTGGCGCCGTGTGCGGTGGAGGTGGCTGACCTTCTTGCGCACGGTCAGTGCCTTCCTGTCGCCAGCGGATTCCGCGCCGGCCTTGCCGCCGAGCAGAGGCGACGCCAACGAGGCGCCACCGTTGAGCGATTGCGGAACCGAAGGCTGCGCAGAAGCCGGCGTCGGCGGCGTCGTTTCGGCCCGCACCGATGCGCATCCGAGCGCCGCAGCGAACGACGCCATTGCAGAGAGGGTCGACCAGCGATAGCGCAGCATGGAGTTCACCTGTTCACAATCGTTCTATCGTGAACAGGCCGAAAGTTCCATCCTTTGCGACCCGGGCTGTAACTTCGGGCTGGTTTCCTACGTATCTACGACTTGTGCAGTCGACGCATTCGCTGCACGAAACCTTTTGAAAGCACATCGGATGACCCTCCGATGATCGGCGAGGTGGTTTCGATGAATAGCAGACGCGGTTTCCTGGCGACGGTGGCCGGCTTGGGCCTCGGCGGAGCGGCCTTGAGCAGCCTGTTTTCGGGCGGTCGCGGGAGAGCGATGGCCCAGCCCACCGGGAAATTCGCCGTGTCGCTCGACGATGCCGAGTGGCACAAGCGGCTGACGTCCGCGCAGTACAACGTGCTGCGCCAGGAAGGGACGGAACGAGCGTTCACGAGCCCGCTCAACGACGAGCATCGCAAAGGCATCTTCGCTTGCGCCGGATGCAACGAAAGGCTGTTTCGGTCGGAAACCAAGTTCGACAGCGGCACCGGCTGGCCGAGTTTCTACGAGCCGATCAAGGGTGGCGTGGGCGAAAGCGTCGACGGCTCGCTCGGCGTCACTCGGACGGAGGTTCATTGCGCCAACTGCGGCGGTCATCTCGGACACGTCTTCGACGACGGACCGAGGCCGACGGGTCTGCGTTATTGCATGAACGGCGTCGCCTTGAAGTTCGACGCGATGGCTTAAGGGAGCGCGCAATGAAATCTTTTTCCAGATCGTCCTGGGCTCTTGTGTGCGGCTCGACGCTCGCCCTCGGAGCTGCCTCTTTCCTTATGCCGCAGCGCAGTGCGTCGGCGGAAGACATGAAGCTTGTCCCCGCTCCGGCCGTCGCGGCGCCCGCAACCCACGCGAAGAGCGAAACGGCGGTGTTCGCAGGCGGGTGTTTCTGGGGCGTGCAAGGCGTCTTCCAGCACGTGAAGGGTGTCACGAGCGCGGTGTCCGGCTACTCCGGCGGATCCAAGATGACCGCGAGCTATCCTGTCGTGAGCACCGGCGAAACCGGGCACGCGGAGGCGGTCGAGGTCACGTTTGATCCGACCCAGGTGAGCTATGGCAAGCTGCTGCAGATCTACTTTTCGGTCGTCGCCGATCCGACAACGCTGAACGCGCAGGGACCCGACGAAGGCACGCAATACCGATCCGACCTGTTCACGACGTCACCCGAGCAGGCTCAGGTGGCCCAAAGCTACGTCGATCAGTTGGGCAAGGCTCACGCTTTCCCTGCGCCGATCGTGACGAAGATTTCGACGTTCCAGGCGTTTTACCCGGCCGAGGGCTACCATCAGGATTACCTCACGCGGCATCCTAACAATCCCTATATCAGCGCCAATGACATGCCGAAGGTAGAGGGCCTGAAGACATTGTTCCCGTCCGACTATCGCGAAAACCCGGTCCTGACCGCTGCAACCAATTAGGTCGCTGTCCAGCGTTTGGGCGAGGAAGGAAACGAATTACTCGGTGGCGGCTTTCCCATGTTCAGGGTATGGGTGCTCAGCCTCTGAGAGAATAAGGAGACGGACATGAACTGGATTGCCCCGATCGTCGAAGAGATCTGCGTAGGCATGGAAATCACGAGCTACGAGTCGGCTGACGTCGACGTGAGCTTCTGACTGCCACGAGGCCATTTCGTGAAACGAGAGGGCGCCTTCACGGCGCCCTTTTTCGTGGCCGCGCCTTCTAGGGCCGCAGCGTTGCCGCCGCGAAATCGAAGGCGATCGACGGCCCCGGCGTGTCCGCGTCCGGCTGCACCGACAGCCGATAGGAGCCTGAGTCGATCTTCCATTGGTGGCGGTCGGTCTCGAAACGGGCGACGAGTCTTGGATCGACGGGAATGACGACCCGCCGCGTCTCACCCGGCTGAAGCGGCACGCGCGCCCAGCCGCCGAGCCGCTTGGCGAACGTGTGAAGGTCCGGCTCGATATAGACCTGTGGCGTCTCGATCCCGGCGCAGGTTCCATCGTTCCGCACCTCGATGGAGGCCGTCACCGTCGTGTCGGCAACGTGCAGCTCCAGGCCCCCGTAGGTGAAATGCGTGTAGGTGAGGCCGTGACCGAACGCGAACAGCGGCGACATTCCCTTCCGCGCGAACCACTTGTACCCGACGTCGGCGCCTTCGACGTCGTAGTCCACGACGAAACCCTCCGTCGCAGGCCCTCCTGGGTTCGAGGCATCGCCCGCCCCTGGCAGCACGGGCCGCGGAAGCTGGGCTTCGTTCTCCGGAAAGGTGATCGGCAAGCGTCCCGACGGGCTGGCGCGTCCCGACAGGACGTCCGCAATGGCATCGCCGCCTCGAGCACCCGAATACCACGCCTCGAGCACCGCCGGAACACGGGCGAGCCACGGCATCTTCACGGCGCTGCCCGTCTCGAGGACGACGACCAGGCGCGGGTTCGCGGTCGCGACGGCCTCGATGAGCCCGTCCTGATCGCTCGGCAGCGACAGGTCGGGCGCATCGCGCGATTCCGCCAGCCATTGCTCGGCGAAAACGATCACCTGATCGGCCCCGCGCGCCGCCTCCACGGCCGCCTCACGGTCGTTGCCCTCCACGAACGTGACCACAGCGCCCGGTGCGCGCTGCCTGATGGCGTCGAGCGGCGCCGACGGGTGGTAGAGCTTGATGCCGAGGACCGCGTGCTTGGGCTGTTCTTCCGTGAACGGTTGCGAGCCACGTGGGACCACCTGCGAGGATCCGCCGCCCGACGGAACGCCGAGATTGGCATGGCTGCCGATCACCACGATGCGGCGCAGGTCCGGGCGAAGCGGCAAGGCCTCCCCTTCGTTCTTGAGCAGGACGATGCCACTCTCGGCAACGCGCTGGGCGACATCGCCATTGGCACGGCCGCCTGGGGACAGGACAGGACGGTCGGTATGGTCGGCGATGCCGGCCGCGAAAGCCGAGCGGAGCACCAGGTGCGCCATGGCATCGAGGCGCGCTTGCGGGACCTGACCGTCCTCGACGGCCCGCTCGAGCAGGTCGGCGAAATAGGGCAGGCGATCGAATTCTTCCCCCGATTGCTGGTCGAGCCCCGCCATGGCGGCCTCGCGCGTCGAATGCGTCGCTCCCCAGTCTGACATCACATAGCCGGGAAACGCCCAGTCCTTCCTCAGGATGGCGAGCAGTTTCGCATTCTCGGAAGCATAGGTGCCACCCACGCGATTGTAGCTCGTCATCACCGCACCCGGCCGCCCGTCCTCGAGCGCGAACTCGAAGGCGAGAAGGTCGGATTCGCGGGCCTTGTCCTCGGCGAGCTTGGCACTCAGCACGGTTCGACCGGTCTCCTGGTCGTTGAGAGCGAAATGCTTCAGGGTCGAGAGCACGCCCGCGCTCTGGATGCCCGCAACCTCGGCGCCGATCATCCGGCCGGTCAGGAGCGGGTCCTCGCTGGCGAACTCGAAGCTCCGTCCCCCCCTGGGATCGCGGATGAGGTTGGCACCGCCGGCCAGCAGCACCCCGAACCCCAGCGCGCGAGCCTCCCCGCCGATCATCGCGCCGGCGGCGCGGGCGAGCGCGGGATCGAATGTTGCGGCCAAGGCGAGGCTCGACGGCAGCGGCGTGACGTCGTAGAGCGCCGGCGTGTGCAATGGGTTGGCGATGCCGAGGCTGCCGTCGGTTTCCTGCTGCGCGGGTATGCCGAGGCGCGGCACGCCCGGCCAGACGGCGGCGGAGCCGATGGCCTCGGGCGGCTTCGGCTGGCCGCGATAGGGCGTCCCGACATGCGTGTGAACCAGCGCGATCTTCTCGTCGAGCGTCATGGCACGAACCGCGGCCTGCGCCCGGACGTCGGGCGACTGCGACGGGTCGCGCCACACGGGGGTGGGCACACCGGGTGATCGGGCGGAGGACGCGGCAACCAGGGTGACGCCGCCGAGGACGATGGCCAGCGCAAATGGGGCGAGTTTCACGTGGTGCGCTCGGGGGGAAGCAGCCGACGTCTCAACCACCCACCCTTCGAA
>CAXTFG010000051.1:0-19981 GCA_964243415.1 uncultured Beijerinckiaceae bacterium
GCCTCTGGGTCGGCAAGTTTCTCAAGAACTGCACCTACCAGCGCGTGCTCACGGACGAAGCGTCCGCGCTCGTCGGCAGCTATTGCTCGCGGCTTTGCGCGCTGGAGGGCTTCGTGGGTCATGGCGAGCAGGCCAACCTCCGGGTGCGGCGTTACGGCGGTCGCAACGTGCCCTACGGCGGCATCGTCGACTGACCGGCGCCCTGCCGTCAAAGAGACGAGATCGACCAATGTTCGGAGCCGTCTTGCTATCCGCCGCTGCCTTCTGCCGTCGCGAACCTATACGCTTCCAGGGTTTTGCGTGCGGCTGCATCCCAGGACATGCCAGCGAGAAAATCGGTGTAGTCGACATGCGGCGCGCCAAGCGCCGCGGAGACGCTCGCCCGTATCGAGCCGAGGTCGAACGGATCACAATAGGTGACGAGATCACCGAAAAAGCCGCGGGTGTAGCTGCTGTCGCTCACGCAGACATTCGCCCCACAGGCCGCCGCTTCCAGGGCCACCAGGCCGAACGTTTCGAAGAAACTGGCCAGGATGACGGCTTTGGCTCGAGCGAACACCGCATGCAATTCCTTTTGAGGGAGGTGGCCGCCGTACTCGACCCAGCCCGGAACCAAAGCGGCCTGAAACTTCGCGACGTACCTGGGGTGCGATGAGTTGAGACTGCCGTAGAGCAGAAGCCGATCCCCGGTGCGTCCGAGCGATTTGAAGGCCTCGACTAGGCCAAGCTGGTTCTTGCGGGGCTCGATGCGGCCCGCACAGATCAGGTCGCGGCGCTCCGCCCAGGGCAACGGAGCAACCTCTGGCGGATCGCAGCCGAAAGGAACGACGAACGTCTTCGTCGCGCGGACGCCGGTTTCTCTCTCGAGAATACGGCTCTCGCTTTCGGAATTGGGCAAGATGGCCTGTGCTCGTGAGAGCACTCTCCGCTGTGTGGCCGCGAACCGCACGATCGCTGGAAGATGAAACGGCATGCCACTGCGGCGGGCATAGAAGGCTTCTTTGGCTGCGAGGTAAGGGACGATTGGAAAGACGGGCACGTGATAGAGTCGCTTATAGAAACGGTGCATCTCGGCGAGCGAATGCCAGATCGGGCTGACGACCACCGGAAGGCCGCGCACGCGCGCCTGCTCGAACTGCAGCGCGGTCTCGTGGATCCGGGTCGTGTTGAAGAGATGGACGACGTCGACAGGTGCTTCGACAGCTTCGATGCCCGGCGCGACGATCGTGGAGACGCCAAGCCGTTCCAACGCGTCACGCGTTTTCATCAGCTGCACGTAATCACCACCGGGAAACCGGTCCACGTCGGATCGGATGCGCAAAAGCACCCTCATCCGCCACCATTACCGATCGTGACCGTGAACCAGCCCCGGTGCGGCTTGCTGATCAGATCGACGAATGACATCGATCTCGTCGGCCGAGAAGGTGCTGCTTCGAACTAGAATAGCTTGCCAGGTGATTCTGAGAATCAGCCACGGGAGGCCGAAGCTCGCGTGCGCATAATCGCGTGCTGGTCGTCACCCTGCCGCCAAGACCGGGCGCGTCGCGATCGGCGCTTCTCGTCTTGAGGCCCCGGCGAAAGTCGCCGCCGTCGCAAAGCCGAAGAGGATCATGAAATCGTAGCCTGCCCACCCGCGAAGGAAAGAGCCGAGCACGACAAGTGTCACGTAGATGATGACCCTGTAAGGATCGCGCTCGGAGTTCATCGCCCAGCATTGATAGGCGTAGAACAAGAGGTAAGGCAAACCGAACGCAAAAAAGTTGTAGATGAAGAAGTTGTCGACCGTCACGCCAAAAGGAGCCAACTCCGGCGACTGCCAGAACCCGAATCCGAAGCCTCCGAGCCCAAAGCCGTGGATGAACGCCAGGGGAGCGAACGTCTCGAGCAAGTCGAGCGGGGCGAGGAACGTCACGGACCCACGTATCCAGAGACTTGTCAGCGACTTGGGAATGGTGTGATCGTCGAAGTTGGCGGCAAAAAGAATGACGGCGATCGGAACAAGGAGCGCCAAGACGAATGACGCCTTCAGAGCCAGCTGACTAACGAGCTGGTTTTGCGCCATACGTCTAAGATCGGTGCGCCACCACAAGAGGAGATACACGAACAAGGCGAGAAGCTCGGTGCGGGCCGTCGTCATGTAGATGAAAACGGCGACGGCTAAGCCTGAGATGACAGCAAAAAGTCTTCTGATTCGAAGCGAAAGGAAAATGAAGAGGGTCAACATGCCACTCGATGTACTGGCCTGATCACCGCCGAATCCGAAGTTACGGATTTCCCCGGACCCGCCGAAAACCCATTGTGTGGCCTTGAACGCCCGCGTGCCACTGACTCCTTCGAAATTCGTTCCACTCCACGGCGCTTTGCCCTCCAGCGAGTACAAGATACCAAGCATCGCGACAGTCAGCAGAGCCATGAAGCAACATCGAACCAGCCGAGCCTCGATGATCCTCCTGTTCAGAAGTAACCCGCAAAACAGAGGAACCAGCGCCTTGAACGTCGACAGAACCGACGTGACACTCCGGGAGATGAGATATCCCTCGATGAGATAGACGACGATGACGGCCAGAAAGAGCAAGCTCTGGTAACGGTTCTGTCGATGAGCGATCAGGAAAAGAGGAATGCAAGCCAGGCCCAACGCGTCAGGTATGTACCAAACGGGTTGAAGACCGACGTTCGAAAGATAGTAGCGAAGAGGCCCGAACAGAACGATTTGCGTCAGGTAGCCGATCACCGTGACCCCGACGACGACATCGGTCAATCGGATCCACGCGTCGCCGATCCGTCGGTCCGCGCGATCGCGGAAAGCGACGTTCATCTACGCCGCTTTTCTTGAAAAGCCGGAAGAGGGCACCGTTTGGAAACGCGTGTTCGCAAAACGCACCAGCGGCGTCTCGACGAGCCTGTGTATCCAAATTCCGATGCCGACCGCCACCGCGGTCGCGATTCCGGCGGCGCAGCCGGCGTTCAGCCAAGGCGCGAGCTTACTGAGGACATGGACGGTTGGCGACACCACGTGGGGATGAAAGAGGAAAATGGAGTAGGACGCGTCGCCGATGAGGATCAAGGGGGCGAAGCACCTGACGGGTTCGCATTTCAGGGCTATGGCGACGATCCCTGCGCACAGAGGCAGCATGACGAGCACGAACGGCGTCGATCCGAACGAGAGCCGCGCGCCCAGAAAGTAGACGCCAATGCGGATCGCGAACATGAGGGCGATGATCGTCACGAGCTGGTGGCGGAACCGGATCGGCGATCTGTCGCGAAGAAAGATGTAGCCGAGCGCGACGCCAGCCCCGAATTCCAGAGCGAAGGGAGACAGAAGGAAATGGAGAAACGTCCCGTCTTCCGCCTGGGGCGGAGCGGCCAGGATCGAGAGGACGAGCGGCGACAGGAACCAGGCTATCCCGACCCATCGAAACGACCTGAACGCGATGAAGCACAGGCCGAAAATCAGGTAGAACAGGACCTCATATCGTATGGTCCAGGCGACGAACGGGACGACCGTGCCGACGGGCCAGAAGAACATCGAACGCAGCGATTCCCAAGGGTTGACCATACCCTGCCGGCCGATCGCGTAGACGATATTGAACGCCAAGACTGCCGTCCAGAGCATCGGGACGAGGCGAACCGCGCGGCGGCGGAAGAACTCGCCAAGTCCGATCCGAGGGAGACCGGTGTCTGCGCGATGGGTGGCGATCACCATCATGACGCCGCTCATGATGAAGAAGAGGTCGATCTCGCCCGCGGTCCAAGCGAAGAACCCGTTCAGGACGCGTTGTCCGAAATACTTCGGGAGCGCTACGACGACATTGGCATGGACAGCGACGACCATCATAGTCGCAAGCGCACGAACATAATGCAGACCGACGATGGTTTTACTGCGGTCCGGGTTCGTCCACCACTGCATTGAAGGCTAGTCCGGTTGGCGCACGATCGTGTCTTTGCCTTACGTCGAGGAACAAGGGTTAAGCAGGTATTATTGTGACCTTCGTCCGCCATTTCTTTGGTGAGGGCGGAGGGGAGGCGGATCGCGATCAGCCCCGGCGACTTGACCGGCGCTTGCGCCCCGGGTCTCTGAGCTTGGCCGATGGCTCCGGCGAGGTTCGGCCAATTCGAGGAGAAGGGCTAGGCTCCGGTGCTGAAGAACCTTCTGTCGATGACCGGCCTGAGCGTGTACCGCTCGGTGCTGCAAGTTTCCATCAATCTGGCGCTCACGCGTTTCATCACGCCGGCGGATTACGGCAGCGTCGCCTTCGTCATCCCGTTCACGGCTTTCCTGTCGCTGCTCAGTGATTTCGGGCTGAGCAACGCCGTAGTGCGCCATCCCGAGGTCACCCGCCAACACGCGGGGGCCGTCCTGACCTTCATGCTCGCCGTGGGCGGCGTCGGCGCGGTCGCCATGGTCCTGGCCGCCTTTCCGCTCGCCCAAGCGGTCCATATTGCGCTCGTCGCTCCGATCATGATCGTGTCGTCGCTCTCGCTCATGCTCGCCATCGCATCCTCGACGCCCCGCGCGATGATGGAGCGCGAGCTAGCCTATCCGGCAATCGCCGCGATCGAGGCGTCATCGAGTACTCTGGCAGCCGTCGTCGCCGTCGTCGGCGCCGTGGCGGGCGCCGGTGTGTGGGCGCTGGTCGCGTTCAACCTCCTCACCCAGACCTGTCGATGTGCCGGTTTCGGCTTGTCCGGCCGCGGGCACCTGTCGCCCAATCTCCGATGGGGCGCCATCTCGCCCTTGATGCAGGTCGGAGGTTGGACGCTCGCCTTCAACGTGCAGAACTTCCTGGCACGCAACGCGGACAACCTCATCGTCGGAGTGCTGCTCGGCGCCGTCGCGCTCGGCTTCTACTCGCTCTCCTACCAGGTCATGCTGCTGCCCTTGATGGCGGTGACCTGGCCAGCCGTCGGCGTGCTGCTCGCCACGCTGCCGCGGCTTCGCCACGACATGCCGCGCACGCGCGAGCTCGTCGCCGCGACCATCGCCACCACCGCTCTGCTGACGTTCCCGGTCATGGGACTCGCGGCCTTCGCGCTCCGCTACCCCGTCGAGAGCCTGCTGTCACCGTCCTGGGCCGGCGTGCCGCCCCTGGTCGCCTGGCTGGCGCCGACCGGTGCGCTCCAGTCCGTGGCGGGATACGTCGGCGCGGTGCTCCTCGGCCGCGGACGCGCCCAAGCGCTGTTCTGGCTCGGCTCGGTCAACACGCTATTCTACCTGTCCGCTTTCCTGCTGACGGCGAAGCACGGTCTACTCGCGATGGTCATCAGCTATTCGGCCGTCACCAGCGCCGCCTCGATCGTCTCACTCTGGATTCTCATCGACGAGATCGAGTTGCCGTTGGCGAGGCTCGCCGGTGCGCTCGCCGTTCCGACCTTGGCAACGGGCGCCGCCCTCATGGCGCAGCAGCTTGCCGCTTCGCTGCCGATGACCGAACATGGAGGTGCCACGTGGCTCGTCAGGGTCGCGACGTTTGCCGGGACGATCCTTCTGATCTACGGCGCCTTCATGCGCCCACTCTGGCGCCACCTGACCAATCTCAAAACCTTGAAAGCGTCCGATCCGACGATGACGTCCGTCGTCGTGCCCTTTCCGTCCTGAGACGGTGCCGCGCCTTCAACGAGGGAGGTCGTCGGTGGACAAGCTCGGCGCCATCCTGGCCCAGCGTCCCCGCCTCGGAAGATCCTCGGCTCGGATGCGTGTCTGTTTGCCATCGATGCGCGCATCGAGATGGACGCGGTAGATCGCCTCCGGACGGTAGACATCTTCCGCGTAGCTCGCCGCCACACGCGCGTCGATCGCCTGAAAAACCGGCATCTCCGGGAGCGTCGGGAAGACCCGCGCGACGAACCCTCCAACGATCTCGGTGTTGCCGCCGTCGACGCATTGCACGAGCGTGTTGGTTTGTTCGCTCTTCGCGCCGAGAATCCACAACGGCGCGCCGCTGTTCCTCAAACGGATCGTTGGTCCCTCGGCGTTGTACTGCCGGAACCAGAGACCGGCAGGGCCGGCGATCTCGGTATGGCCGGCGGTGGTATTGTCGGCGAAGACGGGACCGCCCTCGGCACCACGATAGACAAGACCGACACCGAAAAGACCGACGATGTCGGACAGGACGAGGGTGGCGTTCTTCGCGCGGTGCTCGATGATGAAGTTCATGGTCCCGCGTCGCTCGACGACGAGCCGCTTCACGAAGAACGGCTTGCGGCGGGTCGGGCTGGTTCGAAAGAGCGGCGAAGGGGTCCCCGCCACGAAGTGTGGATCGCTCCCGATGTCGATGACCGAGAACATTCCTTCGACCCGCTCGACATCGTCGGCCACCTCGATAGGCTTGCTGAGATAATAGATGCCGGTCGGGATATAGATGACCTTGGCGTTGGACTGGAACGCCGCCAAGAACGCAGCCGTGGTATCCCCTCCTGGTTTGATGCCGAACCGCGTGACGTTGACCCAATCGCTGCTGGGTACCCGATCGGGCTGTGGCGGCGTTTCGATGGAAAGCCGCCATTTGGGCATCGACAGCTTTCGCTCCGCCTCGAACACGCCGTCGAGCTCCGCATCCAAAGCACGGCCGTCATCGTCTTTCAGGTTCTTGGCGCTGACGTCCTTGAAGTTGATGCCGCCTCTATTCGCAACGGCCGCCGATCCGCGCCCGCTAACGACGCCGTTGACGCCGACCATCAAGCCGTCCGGCGTCGTGTTGGCGAGCGCGACACCACCTTTCATCGCGATCTGGAGATCGTGGAAGCTGACGATGTTGGACGCGTTGCGAATTCCGCAAGTCGTCGATCCGACGATGCGGACTCGATCGAACGTGATCGAGTACAGCGTAAAGGCGATGTCGACGCCGACGTCGAACCCGGTGATCGTGACATCACTGATCAAGGCTGGACCGGGCCATCGCCGTGTCATGGAGAGACCGACCGCGGCGCCGCCGGCAGCGCTGATCGCGACGTTTCTCACCGCGCCGACGTTGTTGCTAAGGAAGTCGATCCCGATCGCGCCTGGGTTGCCCCGCCCGACGTCGATCGTCAGGTTCTCGACCGTGTTGGCGAAGGCTTCGTTCCCTTCCCCTCGGCCAAGGTAGTCGCGGCCGCCATCGCGAGGGTTTTTCATGTAGGCGAGGCCGGAAGCGGTGAGGATGACCGCCTTTGGATGAGCCGTGTCGCCGAAGCCAGGCGCGCCATCGGCCAACTTGATCGTCGTCGTCGCGCGGTCATCGCCGACTAGGATCAGACCCGGCAAGAAGAGACCTTCGGCCGAGCGTCTGAAGAGCGTATCGGTGACGCGGTAGACCCCTGGTGGAAAGTAGATGATCCCGACGAGGTAGGGGTGCGTCTTCGCGTAGGGCGGCAACGTGGCGATTGCGTCCCGTATGGCTCCGGTGTCGTCCGTGACGCCGTCGCCGACCGCACCGAAGTGGCGGACGTTGATGAGGCCGGCGTCCGGTGGAAAAGCGAGGGTGCGACCCAAGCGCGCCGGCGAGGCGGCCCTGCCGGCAGGTATCGCGCCTTCCGTGCTTCCGAGAATGGTTTGTTGCGCCCTTCCGACCGTCGAGACGCCGATCACAGTCAGCGCAGCGCTGGAACCGAGCGCCGCTTGGAACGCACGACGTGTCGTCAGGCTTTCGGCTGTCATCGCCATTCCGTAGGCGCGGGACGCGAGACTGTCTAGCGACTAGTCCGCGGGGCGAGCCTTCGCTGTCTCAGCGGACGACCATACTGGCCGATTATCGATCGAGCTTACCTGAGCTTCAGGAGACCGAAGCCGCAAGTCGCAGGTCGGATCTCTGGAACGACGTCGATGCAATCGACGAGAGCACCAGCGTAGCTGCAACGGAGCGCAGACCAAGCCGACCGCATACTCTCGTTGAGCAGGATGTCGTCCAAAACGACATAGCGCGGTCGCAGCATCGACGCGTACAAGCCGACGTTGGTGATCGTCGGAAGAAAGGCGTGCTCTCCATCGAGGTAGAGGAGATCGATGGGCTCGGGCCCAAAATACGCGAGCACGCTCTTGAGGACGTGCTCGGAGTTCGCGTTGCCGATGAAGGTCTCGATCGCCACCCCGCAGTCTATCTTGGATCCGGCATCCGCGATGTCGACGGTCGCCAGTCTGGCGTTCGTGGGGTCGGCGATGCCTCTGGCCATGGCCATGATCGATCCGCCGCAGTAGGTCCCCACCTCGAAGATCCTCTGGCACTTTTCGGAGCGCACGAGCCCCGCCAGAAAGAAGTAATAGGGGTGAGCGCCGTCGATCTGCCGGCGATTGGCCGAGTGGCTGGGCCCATACGAAAGGTCTGCCAGATCGATTGCCGCGCCCGCGGCCCAGGCGCGTCTGACGACACCGCTCAGGGACGTGCGCGCGGCGTCGAGCGTGGCTGTCGATCGGGCTTGCGCCGTGGCAAACAAACATCGGTCCAAATCAGCGATCTCTCGCCGATGTTTGGCAGCGTCCCATTTCTGCAGCTTCGCTGCAACGCGTGCAAGGATCGGCATAGGGGTCCTGTATGTCAATCGTCGGTTTGGCATGGGACGAGCTAACGCCATGGCGGCCGCGACCGTCGCGCACCAAGCGACCCCGAGCCGCCCGGTTGACCGGAGCCGCCGCCAGCCGCGCGCGCCAGATCAGCGGAGAACTGTTCGCAGCACGGTCGCGTTGGTTCCCGCTACGGTGATGTCTGATCCCGTCGCGACGATGAGCTGGACGAATTGCAGGAACTTGCCGATCTCGACCGACGGCGCGTTCGCCGCGAACAAGATATCCTTGTTGCGCATGGCGAACTTGGTGCCGACGAAATATCCGGCGGGATCGCGCATGTTGACCTTGTATATGATGGGCACGAGCGGCCCGGGGATCCTGGTGAGATCCACCCCCAACTTGGTCGCCAGAGCTCTCGGCTCCCGCCGGTAGAGGTAGACCGAAGCTGGATCCGCCTGCGTATCGAGGAGACCGCCGGCTTTGGCGACGGCCTCGGACAAGCTGAGACGCCACTGGCCGAACGGGATTTGACCCTGCTGTCCCGCCGCTCCGAAGGCGAGAAACGTCTGCGGTTCGCGGAACACATAGATCGTATCGCCGGCGTGCGACCAGATGTTGTTGCCCGGTTCGTAGAGCAGCGACGCGAAAGGAACGCTGGCGCGGCGTCCCTGCCGCTCGAGCGTCACCCAGGTCTCATATCCCTGATCCTTGATCCCGCTCGCGCGCGTAATCGAGTCGAGGATGTGCTCGCCAGCCGGCAAGGCTGGCAATCGCGCCGGCGCGTTGACCTCGCCGAGCACCGAGATCAGCGACGTGTTCTGGTTGGCCAACGCGACGATGACCTGCGGTTCGATCGCCCGTGCCTTGATCGCGTTCACGATCGTCGTCGCGACTTGCGACGGCGTGAGACCGACGGCGCGAACAAGACCGGCGTAGGGGACCTGAATGTTCCCGCTCGTGTCGATCGGTTGATTCGGTAGCTGTACGAAATTGCCGGGCCGCACGCCGGCTTCCGCCGGAATGAATAGACCGCCGGCGGCGGCTTCGAATATCGTGACGGTGATGACGTCGCCGATGCCGAACTTGATCTCCGGCGGCGGTCTTTGATCGGTGAACGTGCCGGTCAACCCGCGAGGCTCGTTGTCGATCAGAATGCGCAGGGCCTCGGGCGAGAGCTGGACGAGCCCGAAGTCCGGCCCGATCACGGTACGGCCGGTCTCGACGATATCGGAAGATGGCCCACTGACCGGGAAGAACGCGCAAGCTTGAACGAGAAGCATTCCCGAACAGAGCAACACGGAACGCACTTTCGGGAAAAACGACATTACACTTCGCCCCCAGCCAGCTTTTAAGCAAATGTTAACGGAATGCCACAGGAGTCCTCGCGCTTGAGGGTGATTGGCGGCGAACACTGTTGCGCGTGACATTTCCGCATCGCGCTGATTCGAGGGTCCGCACCCGAGGAGCGTCAGTCGGTTTCTGGCGGCTTTGCCGTGTTGTTGTCAGGACCGTGCCGGTTCGCGCGCGCGGCCCAATGTGAACCAGCGCGGGGCGGCGACGACAAGCGTCGCTCCGACCAAGGGACAAAGTCCGACCAGGGACTCCCTCTCTCAAGAGCTCGCGTCCCTCCCGCTGCGTCCAATCCACAACGGTTCGGTCTCGACTTTGTAAGACCGCGTTTGGATGAGATGTAAATCGATCTAGACTGTACAAACAGCCGATCACGATGATGTCCGGTTCGAATGTTTGACCATGAAACTTAGGTCCAGTCATATTACACTTGGAATCCGCAGAGACGGCGGCCTCAATCGTGGCGCCGTGAAGACAATCTCGACGTCATCGGGTCGTCGGGCCGATCTGGCAGCGGATTCCTCCATCGTCGATCGGGGATCAGGGTATGGCCATAGCAACGACGAGGGTGCAGCTCCTGGCATCCGACTGGACCGACCTCGGCATCGGACCCCTGGAGGTGCAAGCCAACGGCGCGCCGGTGCTCCTCTCCATCGCCGATTCAAAGCCGCCCGCCGGCGATCCCGGCTTCTCGGTGACCTCCGCGGCGCCGTCCATTCTCCAGACCGCGTCCCACGTCTGGGCGCGCGCGACGGGTGGATCCACCGAGTCCGGCTCCATTACGGTGGCGCCGGCCGTCGCATCCGGCGGCGGCGGTGCAAGTGGCGGCGCGATCGCGATCGCGGACGGCGCGGATGCCGCCCAGGGAACGACGACCGACGCCGTGGGCGCGAACACCGTCCTCGGCCAACTCAAGGGCATCCTCGTCAAGCTCGGCGCGATCGGCATCGGCGCCGGGACGGCGGTGATCGGAAAGATCGGCCTCGACCAATCGACACCCGGGGCGAGCAATGGCGTCGTGGTCAATGCCGGCGAGAACCATCTCGGCGAGGTGGCCGGCAACAGCGCTGTCGCCGTGGCGACACTTACGCGCCCGGCCAACACGACGGGTTACGCCTCCGGTCAGTTGGTCGCGAATGCGACGACGGCCGCCGCCGTCACGCCGATTTCGCTCCCCGTCGCCCGCAAAGCCGGCGGAACCGGCCGTATCGCGCGGGTGCGTCTCGCCAAGTCGAGCACGAGTCTCGCCAACGCCAGCTTCCGGATCCATCTCTACAAGGTTCAGCCGACCACGATCGGCAACGGCGATGGCGGCGCCTGGCTGACCAACGAATCGACCTATCTCGGCGCGTTCGATGTCACGATGGACAAGGTGTTCACCGATGGCGCCAAAGGCATGGGCTTTTCCAACGTCGGCGCCTACGTCACCTTCGATGCGCTCGCGGGGTCCCAGAACATCTACGCTTTGGTCGAGGCGCGGGCTGCTTACGCTCCCGCTTCTGGCGAAGTGTTCACCCTCGCTCTCGAAATCGACAGGGACTGAACCGATGCCTGCTTTCATCGGGGCACGGCGATCTCTCATGTCGTCGGCTGCGAGCGTGCGGACGCTGCCGACGATCTCGGCTTCCATAGCCGCCGCCTACGCCACGACGCTGATCGTTTCAGGGTACGCCGGTCCCCTGTTCCAACTCGTGCGTCCGTCCGACGGCGCCACGCTCGATGTCTTTCCCGCGGCGAATGGCCTGCCCGACTATCACGCCGTCGACGCTTGGGCCTCGGGCCAAGTTCCCGTCGTCAGCATTCGCCACGATCAAACCGGAAATGGGCAGCACGAGCAGACCACGACGACCGCCCGTCGTCCGTCCTTCAGCAGCTTCGCGAGCGTCGGCGGCCTTCGCCCGGTGCAGTTCGACACGACCATCAACGGGTCGGCCACCGTTTTTCCGAAGGACATGGCGCCACCTACCACGATCGCGCTCAGCCGAACCAACTTCGGCGCCTTCATGGTGCTCAATCCACGCCTGTCGATCTACACTGTACCCTACCTCGAGTTCTCGTCGGGAAGCACGACCCAATTGGTCGCCTTCAACGGCACCACCTTCTCGGTCTCGCCCTCGAGTCAGCAGACGAGTAAGCGCCTTCGTTCGTCGCGCATCCAGACGCTCGGGGTGGCGAGCGACGCGGCGAGCCTGCGTGTCTTCATCGAAGGTGTGAAGTCCACGCTGACCGCCTATTCGGCCCTCGCGATGGGACCGACGATAAAGGAGGGCGGAAGCATCTCCGCCGGGTACAACGGGTTTCAAGACAGCTTTTGCACGATCCTTCTTGGTTCCGCCCCCACCGATGCCGACATGGCGACCCTGAACGCTTGGGCGACGAGTGCTTTCCAGATCCCGACCGTCATCCCGACGAAGCGGCTGGTCTATGGCGGATCCAGCCTTATCTACGGACAAGGCTCGACATTTCTCCGTAACCCGCTCCAGCTCATGGCGCTCGACACGTCGTGGGACGCCGACAACATGGCATATCCAGGCCATACCCTCGCCACGGAATATGCGAACCGGGTGGCCTACGAGTTCGCGCAATACGACGCGACGAAGTCGAAGAACGTCCTCGTCATCGATGCGCCTTCGAACGATATCCAAGCGCAGACTTTCAGCAGCCAAGCTCAAGCGCAATCGTGGGCGGACACGCTCTACACCAATACGACGCTCCCGTTCGTCAGCAGCGCGAAGACGGCCGGCTTCAGCGGCATTGGCGTCCCGACCATCATCGCTCGCGGCTCGTTCACGACGGCGAACTTCGGCGAGTCTGCCCGCCAGGAGTATAATTCACAGGTCGTCGCGGGCGCGGCCGCAAACGGGTACGTGGCGGCCGACAGGGCATCGGATGCTCGCCTCGGCAACACCGGCAACACGGCGTACTTCGCGGCGGATGCGACCCACCTCACCGACGTGGGCTACGCTATCTTGGCGGCTATCGACCTGGCGGCGATCAATACGGCTTCGACCCCGTAGGCTTCCGCGATCCGTCGCACAGCGGGGGACCGAGTGCGACAGCTTCTCGGCTCAACAGGCTCCCAACCCGGTTCATGTCGCGGCGTCCCGGATCGCAGGCGGCCGGTAGCGCGCCATTGCTTTATCGATCAAGGACACGCTTACTCTCGCCGGTCCGGCAGGATCGCAGACCAGGCACGACGATGACAATCGGGGAAAAATGGACTTCGTGTCACGGGAATAGCACCGGGTTCGACTACTTGAGACTGAGTTTATCGTTTGCGGTTCTGGTCTGGCATAGCGTTTGGCTCAGCACAGGTTCGGTTGGCATCGATCAAGGACTTTGGTCGGGGCCTTTCAGATTCGTGCCGGCTGCCATCCTTCCTTTGTTTTTCGCGCTATCCGGGTTCCTTGTCACCAGCAGCCTGTTACGGACGACAGCAAACCAGTTTGTCGCGCTACGCATTATTCGCCTCGTTCCCGCGCTCGCTGTCGAAGTCGCGCTTTCAGCCTTTCTGCTGGGGACAATGTTCACGACGCTTTCGTTGCGCGACTACTTCTCTTCACCTCTTCTTGCCAAGTATTTCTTGAACATTGTTGGATATGTCCATTACGAACTGCCGGGCGTCTTTATAGATAACATCGGCGGCCGGCAGGTAAACGGCCAGCTGTGGACCATACCTTACGAACTGGAATGTTATGTGTCGGTCATCTTTCTGGCATTCGTCGGACTGGTCAGCCGCCCAATAATCCTCGCATTGACTAGCGGTCTGTTGAGTCTTGGAGCGACGATCTATGCGGTCCTTGGCCATCCCATCGCCGCGACCGTTCATCTGCCGGGAAGGTGCCTAGTCTTATGTTTTCTCGCCGCCGTCTGTCTGAACCTGCTCAAGGGAAGGATAATTTACTCAGATCGGCTTGGCGTTTTCTCGGGCTTGCTCATGGCCACTCTCTTGCAACATCCAAACCTGTCCTATTTGTCGGCGTTTCCGGCCGCCTACTTCACTGTTTGGCTCGGGATGAAACAGCCGCCCAAGATCCCGTTCGGCGACCTGTCCTACGGCGTTTTCTTGTTTCATTTTCCGCTAGAGCAAACCATCATGCACCTGCTTCCGAGCGTGAGGCAGTGGTGGCTTCTATCGCTTCTAACAATTCCAATCGTTCTTCTGTTCGCGTGGCTTTCTTGGACCCTCGTCGAGGGCCCCATCCTTCGCAACAAACGGACGTTCCTCAACTACGTCGACCGGTTCTCTGCGACGATCTCGCGCCGGAAAGGGTCGTCGATGTCGGCAACACAGGTGTCCGCTCCTGAAGCCTGATGGTCTCGACAGCCGGACTTGGTCGCGTTGGGCGCATGATGCGTCGGGATCATGCCCTGGGGCCGGGATATCCTCCTGTCCGTCTCGGACCACCGCCGGCAATCAACATCTGGCGAGGATCGTCGCGCGGCGACTTTCAGATCGTGACCCGCTGTTCTAGACATAGATCGCATGATCCGAGGCGTGATACTGCCCGTGCTGCTGGCGATCGGAGTAGGGCTGTCGGTTGGCATGGCGGCGGCGGACGACGGTCTGCCGGACCGCTCCTTCCGCTATGTCGCCTTCGATCATGGCAAGCCCCTCATCGACGAGCTTGGCAACGAGTTGCGCTTCTCGACGCGGGCTGCGGCTCGGGCTTACGAGGAGGAGTTCCGCCAGCCGCTCGATGAGAAACCGCGTTGATGACGCGTCAGCTCCGTTTGGTTTGGGCTTCGTTCCTTTTCGGGCGGTTTACCAGCAAGGTGCAATCAGCCGCTGCCGTTCCCACGATCGAAGTGACACCGTGGCGTCGATGGTTCGGTGTCGTCGCCGAGACGGGTGCTACAGGACGCCGAAGCCCAGGAACGCAGCTGGTTTCGCGTCGATGAGGCAGGGGCGGCGGAGATGCCCAACGCAGTATCCCGCCTGAATGATCAGGGGGCCGATAAAGAGCGCGAGGAGAACCTCCAGCGCCGTGATCCCATGAATTCCCGTGACTGCGAAAGCCGCGGCAACGGATGCCAGACTGGCAGGGATGAGAATGTAGGCCGTGAAACTCGTTCCGAGGAGAAGCCCACAGATGAGAAGAGCGACGAACAGAAAAGCCACGAGGCGCCCCCGAAAGACAGGACGACCTAACAACCGGTCTGTTAAGAATTGGTTTCTGACCGCCTCATTCGATCAACGAAAGCGGTCGATATACCGATTTGCTCGCACACAACCCACGAGCGGCACCTTGCACGCCGTGGATTGATCGGGGTCAACCCGCCCGGTCGTCGGGCGGCAGGTACGGCGCGGGCACGAAGAACCGCCCGCCCACCGTGCGGAGCGCATTGTTGCTGCTCGCCAGCGCCGTCCTGCGCAGTGCGATGAGGAGCTGCCCCGCGACCGTTTGCGTCCAGAACCAGCGATCGATCTGACGACTGGCGGGTGCCGGTCCGACCGCCTGCGCAGCCTCGGAGTACAGCGCTTTGATGTCGTCGCACATGAACCGGGCCGTCAGCGCCGGCGTGTCGAGCGGCGGCACCACCGGCAACTCGCCGCGGAAGAAGGCGGCGGCGCAGCTCGGCCAGTCAGCGGGGGACTGGCCGGACAGGCCGACCGTCGTGCGGCCGTAACGCCGCTGCGCCTGACGCCAGACGGGCTCGAGCGCCTCGAGTTCCGCGGCGAAGGACTGCACGATCTCCTCGACAGCCCGGCCCGGCGCCGCCTGCAACGGCGGTTGCCACTCCGGCTGGTCGCGCCAGCCCGGCGGATCATCGAGGAAATCCTCGAGGATCACCGGGCCGTCCTCGCGTTCCAGCAGGCGCAACGCCTGCAAGAGCACCCGACGCTGGAACGCGGCATCGCCCGGCTCTCCCAGAGGCCGGCCGAGCTGGAACGGTGTCCAAAGGCCGCGCGGCGGACGCACCTGTTCCATCTGGTAGCGGACGAGGCCGATCACCGTCGTCGCAAAACCTCGTTCTTCCATCATGTGGCCTAGCGCGCTCACGGCGCGCGTGCAGATGGGTCAGACGGGGCTGAGCAGGATGCTGTCGGCCCGCTCCTGCCGCAGCTGACCCGCGATCTGATCGGCTGTATCAGCCATCTCATCGGGATCGGAGGAGCCCATGATCGTATAGTGGGTCTGCGCCACGCTGCCGATCACGCCTTCCTCGGCCAGTTCGCGCATCCGGTCGACGGGGTGGATCGTGTTGATGTCGCGCTGGAACCCCGAACGATCGAAATTGATGGAGACGTGGCTCATCAGGATATCGCCGGCGGCGGTGTTCGCCGGCACGGTCCGGAACTCCGGGCTTCCGAAAGCGAAAGGCACGTCGCCGCGCTTGATGAGCGCCGCGGAGCTGATGATGGCGATCCGCCTCTCGGCGAGCGGCGGTCCGCCGACGAAGGGCCGCGTTTCGAAGCGGGGGCAGGGAACGGTCGTGACGGCAGTGCGCGTCGGCTCGGGCAGGTCCTCGGGTCGCGCCATGCTCGTGCCCTCTTCGTCGACAGGCCAGATGTAGTGTCCCGGCGTGTCATGGAGTGGATCGAGAGTGAACCTGCTCGGCCTTCTTGTCCATGCCTCAAGGCTTCTGGAGCGATCTGAAGTCTGCTTCGGTGTGCGGCTTTCGACGGAGGCGGAGAGTAGGCGCGCATCCAAGGTGCAACCGCGTTCTCTCGCTTGCCTCTTTCATCGAGCCAGCTAACCTGGACGGGACGCGCCTGGAGTTGCCCATGCTGAAGGATTTCAAAGATTTCATCATGCGCGGCAACGTCGTCGATCTGGCGGTCGCCGTCGTGATCGGGGCCGCGTTCGGCGCCATCGTGACGTCGCTGGTGAACGACATCATCATGCCTGTCGTCGGCGCGGTAACCGGCGGCGTCGACTTCACCAACTATTTCGCGCCGCTGTCGAGCAAGGTCACGGCGCCGACGCTGGCCGAGGCCAAGAAGCAAGGTGCCGTTCTCGCCTGGGGCAACTTCCTGCAGATGACCGTCAACTTCCTGATCATCGCCGCCGTGCTCTTCCTTGTCGTCAAGGCGATGAACACGTTCAAGACCCGGGTGGCCGGCCCGACCGAGAAGGCAGCTCCGGCGAAGCCCGCCGATATCGTGCTGCTTGAGGAGATCCGCGACCTCCTCGCGAACAGAACCGCTTCATAGAGGCGAGCGTCCGGCAGAGCGCGCAGTTCTGTAGCACAAAGACTTTGACTGATATAAAGATATCTTTATATGAAGGTCATGACCGCCATGGACGCCCCCGCACCGATCGACGATGTGCTCGCCGGCCTCAGCGCCGCCGCCGAGCCGACGCGGTTGCGCCTGCTCGCGCTACTCTGCGATGCCGAGCTGACCGTCAGCGAACTCGTCGCCATCCTCGGTCAATCGCAGCCGCGCATCTCGCGCCACCTGAAGCTGCTCGTCGACGCGCGTCTCGTCGAGCGCCATCGCGAAGGCGCATGGGTCTTCCTCCTTTTGGCACAGGCCGGCACGATGGCCACGCTCGCGCGCGATATCGTCGGCGCGGTCGCGATGGATGATCCGGTCCTGGCGGGGGATCGCGCGCGCCTCGACGAGGTCCGCCGCGCCCGCGCCGCGCAGGCCTCGCGCTATTTCGCGGCCCATGCGGCGACCTGGGACCAGATCCGCGCGATGCACGTCGCGGAAGAGAAGGTCGAAGCCGCCATCGCCGACGCCGTCGGGGCGGGGCCGATCGGCGCGTTGCTCGATATCGGGACCGGCACCGGCCGCATGCTCGAATTGCTCGCGCCGCTCGCCACCCGCGCGCTCGGGATCGACCAGTCGCCGCAGATGCTGGGCATGGCACGGGCACGTCTCGAGCGCGCCCGCCTACGCAATACCCAGCTGCGGCAGGGCGACATCTTCGCGCTTCCCGCCGAGCGCAACGGGTTCGACGTCGTCGTCGTGCACCAGGTGCTGCACTATCTCGATGATCCCTCGCGGGCGATCCGGGAGGCGACGCGCACGGTGCGGCCCGGCGGCTGCTTGCTTGTCGTGGATTTCGCGCCGCACGAGGAGGAGCACCTGCGCGTCGCCCACGCCCACCGCCGGCTCGGTTTCGCCCGGGACGACATCGCCGGTTTCATGGCCGAAGCCGGTCTCGATGTGGTCCTCACGCGCGACCTCGTGCCCGAGGGCGCGGGCACGCTCACCGTTTCGCTCTGGATGGGGAAGGACCGCCGTCGGCAATCCGACCTCCTCCCGCTGTCGCTCAAGGAAATCGCCTGATGCAGCCCATCGCCACGCAGCGCCTGAGCCGCGGCCATCGTCCCCGCTTCAACGTCTCGTTCGAGTTTTTTCCGCCCAACACGGCGGACATGGAGGCGACGCTGTGGGCCTCCGTCAATCGTCTCGCGCCGCTGAACCCGCATTTCGTGTCGGTGACCTATGGGGCGGGCGGCAACACCCGCGAGCGCACCCATGCCACGCTGGCCCGGATCATAAACGAGACCCATATCAGGCCGGCCGCCCACCTCACCTGCGTCGCCGCGAGCCGCGGCGAAGTCGACGCCGTGGCCCGGGAATACTGGGGGATCGGCGTGCGCCATATCGTGGCGCTGCGCGGCGACCCGCACACCGGACCGGGAACGGCCTACGAGCCGCATGCCGACGGCTACCAAACCTCGACGGACCTCGTCGCCGGCTTGAAGAGAATCGGTGACTTCGAGGTGTCCGTGTCGGCCTATCCCGAAGGGCATCCGGAAGGCTCGATCGACCAGGACATTGAGGTTCTCAAGGCCAAGGTGGACGCCGGCGCGTCGCGGGCGATCACCCAGTTCTTCTTCGATAACGACGTCTACGTGCGCTACCTCGACAGGGTGCGCGCGAAGGGCATCACGATCCCAATCGTGCCCGGCATCGTGCCGGTGCAGAACTTCAAGCAGGTGGCGAACTTCGCCAAGCGCACGGGCGCTTCGATGCCGGCCTGGCTCGCCGACCGCTTCGAGGGACTCGACGACGATCCCCAGACCCGTCGTCTTGTCGCCGCGACGGTCGCCGCCGAGCAGGTGCTCGATCTCGTCGACCGCGGGATCTACAACTTCCATTTCTACACGATGAACCGCGCCGACCTCGTCTATGCCATCTGCCACCTCCTCGGCATGCGCCCGGTCGTCGCCCAGCAGAAAGACAAAGCAGCTTGACGGTCGCACATGCGATGCGGCTGACGCGCTCGATGCCTCATGGTGAGGAGCCGGCGCAGCCGGCGTCTCGAACCGCGAGGACGCCAGATTCATTGGGACCGCCTCGTGGTTCGAGACGGGCCTCCGCCCTCCTCACCATGAGGCTACTTCGGAGCTCGCCTGAATGACCGGTTTGATCAAGAACGGCGCCGAAGTCCGCGCCGCGCTGACCGCGGCCGCGCGCGAGCGCATCTTGGTGCTCGACGGCGCCATGGGCACGATGATCCAGGGCCATCGGTTCACCGAGGAACAGTTTCGCGGCGAACGATTCGCGGACTGGCCGCGCGACCTGCGCGGCAACAACGACCTGCTGGTGCTGACCCAGCCAAAGGCGATCGAGGACATCCACTACGCCTACGCGATGGCCGGCGCCGACCTCGTGGCCACCAACACATTCTCGTCGACCAGCGTGGCCCAGGCCGATTACGGCATGGAAGGCCTTGTCACGGAGCTGAACCTCAAGGCGGCCAAGCTGTGCCGCGCCGCCTGCGACCGCGCCACCGCAGAGGACGGTCGCCGCCGCTTCGTCGTCGGCGCGCTCGGGCCGACCAACCGCACGGCATCGATCTCGCCCGACGTCAACAACCCCGGCTTCCGCGCCGTCACCTTCGACGAGCTGCACGACGCCTATGCCGAAGCCACCCGCGCGCTCGTCGAGGGTGGCGCCGACATCGTCATCATCGAGACGATCTTCGACACGCTGAACGCCAAGGCGGCCTACGCCGGCGTCGAGAGCGCCTTCCGTGCGCTCGGCTGCGACCTGCCGATCATGATCTCGGGGACCATCACCGACCTCAGCGGCCGCACCCTGTCGGGCCAGACGCCGACGGCGTTCTGGCATTCGCTGCAGCACGCCAAGCCGCTGTCGGTCGGGCTGAACTGCGCGCTCGGCGCCCGCGAGATGCGCGCCCATCTCGCCGAGCTGTCGCGCGTCGCCGACACGCTGATCTGCGCCTA
>CAXTFG010000052.1:0-19925 GCA_964243415.1 uncultured Beijerinckiaceae bacterium
CGCCTCCCCTCTCCGCCCGGTCCCTCATTTGCAGCCGCCCTCGTTCTCCCCTGCCCTGCGCGAAGGCCTGCTCGACCTGCTGACGTGGCGGCGCGACGTGCGCTCGTTTCGGCGCGAGCCTTTGCCCGAGGGCACGCTGGACAGGCTCATCGCGGCGGCCTGCCGGTCGCCGTCCGTCGGCCTCAGCGAACCCTGGCGCTTCGTCAGCGTGGACGATCCCGCCCGTCGCGCCGCCGTGCGCGCCAATTTCGTCGCGGCCAATGCCGAGGCTCTCGCGGCGCAGGCGTCGGACCGGCAGGCGGCCTATGCCAAGCTCAAATTGGCCGGCCTCGACGAGGCGCCGATCCATCTCGCCGCATTCGCCGATCCTGGAGACACGCAGGGGCACGGCCTCGGGCGACGCACGATGGCCGAGACGATCGACTATTCCGTCGCCATCGCGATCCATACGCTGTGGCTGGCGGCACGGGCCGAGGGCATCGGCCTCGGCTGGGTCTCGATCCTCGATCCCGAAACGGTGGCGGACACCCTCGACGTGCCGCGGCATTGGCGCTTCGTCGGCTATCTCTGTCTGGGCTATCCCGCCGCCGTCGACGACTACCCTGCCCTGCAGCGCGCCGGGTGGGAGACGCGGCGCGACCCCTCCTGTCGTCTGCTTCAGAGGTGACCACCATGCAGCCGGAAAAAGTGTGGGACTATCCGCGGCCGCCGCGCGTCGAACCGCTCGCGCAAGAAATCGTCATCGTGTTCGGCGGGCGCCCGATCGTCACGACGCGGGAGGCCAAGCGCGTGCTCGAAACGAGCCATCCGCCGGTCTACTACCTGCCGCGCGACAGCTTCGATTGCGAAGTCATCGCCAGCAGCCGACGTCAAAGCTTCTGCGAATGGAAGGGCTCCGCGAGCTACTGGACCTTGCGCGAGGGGCCGCATGAGGCGGTCGATTGCGCGTGGAGCTACCCCAACCCCGTTCCGACATACGCGTCGATCCGCGACCATCTCGCGGTCTATCCCGCCGCGATGGACGCGTGCTTCGTCGACGGCGAGCGCGTGGTGCCGCAGCCCGGCGGCTTTTACGGCGGCTGGATCACCTCGAACCTCGTCGGTCCCTTCAAGGGGACGCCCGGAACGATGCATTGGTGAGAACGCTTCGCGTCGACGAGACGGCGGTGGTGGAGGACGGACGCGTTGATGGACCGGCAGCAGGGCAGCCAGGAGAACGAGCCGGCGGATTCGAGCGAACCCGATCTCGAGGACAACGAGCGTCGTCACGCCGGCACCGGACCGACGCCGCCGTCCGCCCGCGTCATCCACGAGGTCATCCGCGAGGACGGCGAGGAGGAGCTCGACCGCAGCATCAAGGCGCTGGCCTGGTCGGCGACCGGCGCCGGCCTTTCGATGGGCTTCTCGTTCTTCACCATGGCCGTTCTCAAAAGCGGCCTGCCCGAGGCGCCCTGGGCGAAGCTCGTCACCGGCTTCGGCTACACCATCGGCTTCCTCATCGTGGTGCTCGGACGCCAGCAGCTCTTCACCGAGAGCACGCTGACGGCGGTGCTGCCCCTGCTCACCCGCAAGGACATGAAGACGGCCTACGCGACGGCGCGCCTCTGGCTTGTCGTGCTCGTCTTCAATCTTTTCGGGACGTTCGTGTTCGCCTGGCTGATCAGCCACCAGGTCCTTTTCGACGAGGAGATCAACAGGGCGCTACGCACACTGGCCGAGGAGGCGATCAAGGATCCGTTCTGGCCCATGCTCATCAAGGCCGTCCTCGCCGGCTGGCTGATCGCCCTGATGGTCTGGCTGATCCCAGGCGCCGGCCCGGGGCGGCTGTGGCTCATCTTGATCATCACCTACGTCGTGGCGATCGCGCACTTCTCCCACATCATCGCCGGCTCGGTCGAGGCCGCTTTCAACCTGTTCACGGGGCACATCGGCATCGGCGCCTATTTCACGCGATTCCTGATCCCGACCCTGATCGGCAATACGATCGGCGGCGTGTCGCTCGTCGCGATCTTCAACCACGTCCCGGTCCGCGACAACCTGCCCACAAACAAATAGACCACGCGCCGAGACCAGTCAGCGATATCCGAGATCGAAGACCTCGAGCGCGCCATCGTGGTTGAGCGTATGAACGCCGCGGGCGCCGAGCTGGTCCGGTGGCCCGAGACGCGCCACCACGGTCTGCGCGAAGCCGTCAACATCAAGCCGGTCGACGCGGCAGATCGCAATGCCGCGGCCATAGCCGGTCCGGCAATCCTGGGCGACACGCATCAGCGCGCCGTTCTCGTGCCACATGGCGCCGGCCGGCCGCGCGGAACCGGCGTCGATGAGCACGGGATTGGACGCGTGCGGCGTCCAGGGTCCGAGCAGGTCGGGCGCGTGAAACAGGGCAAGCTGGTCCCAACTCGAGCCGCCGTCGTCGCTGATCGTCGCGAAGATCCACCACACGCCATCGTGGACCACCGGCGTGGCATCGGCGACCGTCACGCCGTCGAGGAGCACGCGATCCTCGACCCAGCGGTCGGGGAACGGGTCGGCACGGAACAGCTGAAGCCGCCGCAGCGCACTCATCTCGGGCAGCATGTAGATGGCACCGCGATGCCGGAGCACGAGCGGGTACGACAGGTGGACCGGGTGGTCCAGCACGAGGCGGGGCAGCGAAGCGCCGCCGGTGGCGTCGATTTCGACGAGTGCGATGACGCCTTTGCGGACATCGGACCGATATTCCTCGAAGAATATGTACCAGCGATCATCGTCGCACACGGCGAAGGGATCTGCGTGGAAGCGATGGCGCTTCGTCGGCAGCATGCGATGGGGCGTCGTCGGCCAAGCCCTCGCCTGCGCGACGGTCGCGTCGGAGAACCGGTAGGCGATCCGCCAGTGCGGAACATGCCCGCGCAGCCTGCCGAACCTGCCCCGAAGCCGCTCGGTGATGCCGCGCGCGAGCAGCCGGGAAGCGGACCCACGGCGAGGCAGGCAAGCCGGCTTCTCGTCGAGCCTGAGACAGCTTCGACCTTCGATGGCGTGCATGACCAGGGTGATTAAACGCGACAGCACGTGGTCGAGCGAACGCGCCAGGACGTGACGGTCCTCGAGAGCGGGGAGGCCCGCAGCCACTTCGACCGTCGCGTCGCCGGAGCCGCCTTCGATGGTGACGAGCGGCGCGCGGCCGTCGAGAAGCGCCGCCAGCATCGCGTCTTCGCCGGGAGCGCCGTCGAACAAGGGACGCAGCACCCTTCCGGCGCGCGGCGCCTGACCGGCAAGGACGATCGTGACATCGGCGGCGGGTCCGGCGGTCGCCGTCGTCAGACGGACAGGCGCGAACAGGGCGGATGCCGCGCCATAGAGGCGGCGCTCGATCGCGAGGAGCCAGCGGACCGCGCGGCGCTGGGCACCGTCGTCGGGGGCATCGACGGCCGCGAACCGAACGCTTCGTCCCTGCACAGCCAAACGCTCGGCCAGCACGCGATGCCACTGGCGCAGCGGCGGCGCGTATCTGATCTCGACCAGCGAGTCCGTCGTGCGATCCGATATGACAAACTCTCCAGAGCGACTCGCTCGCTGAGCGGCATCTTATGGGCGCGAAGACGTGTCCGCGATCATTTGCTCCACCACCAGCTTGAGTTCTGGCAGACGCTCTGTGATCACTCGCCAGAGCACCCGGGTATCAACCACGAAATAGTCATGCCGGAGCAAGTTGCCGATGTCGCGCACCGCGCGCCAATCAACGCCGGCATATTGGTCAGTAAACGTCGGTGAAAGAGCCTTGACCGCCTCGGAGATGATCAGGACAGCGTGTTCCGTCATCCGCCGCTGCACATAACTTCCAGAAAATTCCTCGAATGTCGTGCCGCCCACGGCTTTGGTCAGCTCATCGATTTCATCCCGAATGTGTGCAAGGCGGACGAGCGGATTCCTGCTTGCCGCCATCAGAAAACACGGACCGCTTCCTGCTCTATAGCCGGTCGCACGTATTTCGAGAGACCGTCCCGCGTCGAATAGCCGATGTCCGCGCCCGGAAAAGCCTCGCGCAGATCGCCGTATGCTCCCATGAAGTTACTGAGATCATAAAAGCCGTCTCCGGCGGCATCGACGAACACGTCGATGTCGGATCGAGGCCCAGCTTCATCCCGGCTGTGCGAGCCAAAGAGGTAGAGAGCCGCAACGCCGCGCGCCCGCAAAGCCGGTTCGACGAACTTAAGACGAGCGATAACTTCGTGGCGGTTCATGCCGCCATCATAGAGCGGCAGGCGCTGACAAGCCACACCAGCCTCCCCTGGCCTCAAGATCTGAACGGATGACCCGCAAGATCCTCTTCTACACCCATGCGTTCGCCGGCGGGGGGGCCGAAATCGTCTTCGGGCGCCTCGCCCGCGCCTTTGCCGAGCGCGGCGACACCGTCGTCTTCGCCGCCGATCACGTCGGCAACCGGGCCCCTCGGGACACCGATAGACTGCGCCACGTTATCCTCGGCCCGAACCACGTGGGATCGACCCTGCGTCTCGCAAACCTCCTCCGGCGCGAGCGACCCGACGCGTCGTTCTCAGCGCTCGGCGCCCAGAACCTGAAGCACGTGGTCGCCGCGGCCCTGACCGGGCGACGAAGCCGTTGCATGCTTGGCTATCACGGCTTCGCCGAGGCGGAGCCGAAGCGGCTCAGCCGGCTGTCGTACCAGCTCAGCCCCCTCACGACGCGGCTCGCCGCCCAAACGGTCTGTGTTTCCGACACGCTCCTGCAGAACGTCGCCGCCCGTTGGGGCGGACGCAAGCTGGCGAGGATCTGGAACCCGGTGCCATCGCCGATCGAGGGCGATGCGGCGCCCCCGCGCGATCCGGCCCTCGTCCTGGCGCTGGGCCGGCTGATCCCGGCGAAGCGCTTCGGAGATCTGATCGCGGCCGTGGCGTACGCCGATGATCGGACCATGCGCCTGGTCATCCTCGGCGAGGGCCCGGAGCGGGCGAACCTAGAAGCTCTGGTCGCCCGTCACGCGCTCGGCGACCGCGTGCGCCTCGCCGGGCACGTCGACGATCCGTCACCCTGGTACCGGCAAGCCGCCTGCGTCGCGATCGCGTCGGAAAGCGAAAGCTTCGGGCTCACCGCGGCGGAAGCGCTGGCTCACGGCGTCCCGGTCACGACCACCGATTGCGGCGGACCGCCGGAAGTGCTCGCCGGCGATCCCGCCTGCGGCCGCGTCGTGAAGGTCGGCGACGTCGAGGCGCTGGCGACGGCTTTGACCGCGACGCTCGCCGCTCCCGGCGACTCCGCGCCGCGACGCGCCCGCGCCGCAGCCTTCTCGCCGGACACGATCCACGCGGCCTATGCGGCGCTCGCCGATTCGCTCGGCTGACCGCCTCGCGCCGTCAAAGAGGCGTGAGCGGCGAAGAGGCGACCCATCTGGGCATCGACGGAATACGGCCGTACCCCGGCCGCGATCGAGACCGGATCGAGCGTCCCGTCCGCGATCTCGTCGGCAAGGGCGAGCAGCGCGTCGGCCATCGCTCCCGCAGCAACGGCCGGATCCGTGCCGCGCACGACGCGTCGACCGCTACGACCGGCTTCGATCAACGGCCCGAACTGCGGCAAGTCGATAGCGGCGACCGGGCGGCCGCTCGCCAGCATTTCCAGCAGGTAGCAGGGCATGCCTTCGAAGAAGGAGGTGACGATGCCGGCGTGGGCGCCGCGCATGATCGCTGCCACCTCGGTAGATGTCTTGACGCCGTGTCTCGTCGTCAGCGCGGCGATGCGGCCGAACCCGGGCACGAGCGTCGGATCGTGGGCGCCGACATAGTCGAAGGCGAGCCGCGCGAAACGGCCCGGGCGCGCAGCCATCCGCTCCGCGGCGAGCGCCAAGCTCGCGAACATGAGAGGCGGATCCTTGAACGCATCGAGCCGCCCGGCGTAGCAGACCCGAAAGGTCGAGCCGACAGTCTCGAAAGGCGTGGGGGAGAAGCGCCTGGTGTCGACGGACACCGACAGCACGTCCGTCCTCGCGGCGGCGTGCCGGGACAGCTTGGCGATCCGCTCGGCGATCGAAGCGTTCACGGCGAAAATCTTGGCGGCGAGCGCCAACGCGATCCGCTCGTTGGCGAGATGAAGGAACCAGTACCGCTTGAGGAGACTGTCCATCGCGTCCCCGCGCGAGCCGTCGTTGTGCACCACGAGCACGAACGGCCGCCCGATAAGACGAGGGAGCAAGGCGAACTCGAACCGCTCGATCTCGCAGCTGACGTCCTCACCGCGCACGATGCCGGCAATTGTCGGCAGGTGCCGAAGGGCAGCCCGCAGGAACCGCAAAGTGAGCGACCGCGTGATCCGTCGAGCGGCGGTGTTCACCGCACTGGCGTCGACCCGCATGACGGGCAGGAAATCGATCGTGCGATTTCCATAGACGATCTGATGAACACGGCCGAGTTCGCAGCCGCCGACCTCGTCCACCCCGACGAGCAGCACGGACTCGGACGAGGGCAACTCCTGCAGGATGAGGCGTACGTGGGTTTCGATCCCGCCGACCTTGCGCCCACGCACGTCCATCGGATGGAACAAGATCAAACGCGTCACTAGACGCGTTCCCCGAAGAGGCGCTCGGCAGCGGCGAACATGAGAAAGACAGGAGCGCCAATGAGATAGCGGCGCCATTTCTGACGTTGGGTGAAAAGCACGCTCAGCCATTCGAGCCCGTTTCGGCGCAACGCGAGCGGCGCGCGGCGATAGTCGCCCGAGAGATAGGAGAACAGGCCACCAACTCCGACGACCAGATTGGCGCTGAGCCTGGCGCGGTGGGCCGCGATCCATTGTTCCTGAAGCGGATTGCCCATTCCGACGAGCAGCAGATCGGCTTGCGCTTCGTTGATGGCGGCGATCACGCGCTCCGTCTCGGACACCTCGAGGAAGCCGTGATGGAAGCCCGCGATCGTCCATCCGGGGAAACGCCGTCGCACGACTTCGGCGGCGCGCGTCACCACCTCCGGCGTGGCGCCGAGCAGATAACACCGTAGACCATCGCCGTTCGCGGCCTGCAGGAACGCGGGGATGAGATCCGTCCCGTTGAGGTTGGCGCGCAGCCGAATGCCCTGTAATCGCGCGGCCCAGCGAATCCCCGTGCCATCCCCGAAAACGACATCGGCCTCGTTCAAAATCCGCCGATAAGTGCGGGAACGCCGAGCGAGATCGAGCGTGTGCGCGTTGGCGAAATACACCGTGAGGCGGCGAGGATGGCACGCGGCAGCCCGAAGCATCTCCACGGCATCCGCGAAGGAGAGCTGGTCGAACTCGACGCCGAGGATACGCAGGCGGCTAACCGACGAGTAGCCGCCAAGCGCGGCACAAAGCTCAGCAGCCGGTATCTGCTTAGTGTTCGTCGGCAACACAATCTTACTCTCGACTGAGTCGCTCGGTTACAGCGAGCGACCCTACGCACTTAACCGATAGACACGCCGCTGCATACGGCAACGGCCATTCACATTGGTGAACGTAGTTTCTAACGGATCGCCATTCTTCGCGGATAGGCCGGTCGACCCGTTGGTCGAGGCACGGCGACGCGCGGCGCCACCGGCGAGACGGTCATCCCGAATCCCGGCTGGGTTCGCCCTTCACGAGGCACGATCGACAGCTTCGTCTCGCGAACCATGTCGGCCGGCACGAACGTGGTCGCGGCGACGGTGCCGACGAAGGCACCCGGCGGAACGTCCAGCGTTCGGCAAAAGAGATCGGTGTCGCGTTGTGACGTGAAGCGGCCAACGCGCAGGTAGGCGTCGGCCGACCAGCCGGCGGCGGCGGTATCGATCGCTCTGCAGCCGTCGATGACGACGATGTCGAATTCGGCAGCGATGTCGACGATCTCGGCTTGCGCGTTGCGCGCCAGGGCCGCAGCAATCCCCCTACCTCTCTTGAGGAACGGCGCGAGGAAGAACCCGTCCGAGCCCTCCGCGGGAAGAACGATGCGAACCTCGCCGAAGACGTCGGCGAGGGCCGGGCTCCCGTCGAGATCTCCCGCATAGGCCACCATCGAGCGTTGGCGCGAGCCTTCGACCAGCAGAACGCGCAGACCGCGTTCGACAGCCGCGTCTCCGATGGCGAGCGCGATGCCGACCGTGTCTGCCGCGCCCTCGTTGGCCGCGACCATGATCGTCGGGACGGATCCCGCCGGGGACACCAGTGCCGCGAGGTCGGCGACGATGCCGCCGAACGCGCGGTTCAACCTGAGCTCCGCCTCTCGCTCGGCATCGACCGTCATATTTGTCGAGATCATCGAAAGGTCCTTATCGGCGGGTCGGTTCCTGACGTCCGATCGATCATCGACGGCCGAAGCACCGTCGCTCTCGACCGTTAACCCTAAAAACTTACGGAATGCTCACCATGACCGCGGTGACTTGCCAAACCTCGACCAAAGGAGGCACGCTCGCGGGCCGTCCCTCGGAGGGCGCGCCTTCACATCTTCGCTGGGGATCGTCGCGGGCGATCAAGGACATGGGCACCATCGACAACCCATCGTTTCGGCTCCGCACTGGCGAACCGATCGCGCCATTGTGCGCAGCCCGCGCCGATGATCACTGACGCCGCTGTTTCGCCCCGGGCGTCAGCCTCCGGAGGAATATTCCTCGGGGGGCTCGCGCAAGACATCTCCTCTCGTTGCGCGCTGGCGGCGACGTTCGTGGCGGTCGTCGGTCTCTTCGCCGTGTCGCCCATCACCCTCGAAGCGTTCGGCATTGCCTACATAAGCCCGGGAGGCGGCCTGCTTTCGAAGTGCCATCCCTCGACGGGGCTCGCCGCCGCCGCTCTCTGCCTGCGATGCCTGGGGACGCTAGCGCCGGGGCGTACGGCCTGGCGGCTCCTGACGCGGGACGCCGGCGTGGTGCTTTTGCTGGCGGCGGTGCTGATCGCCGGCGTTTTCGCGCTGACCGTCGACAAGACGCCTGTTACGCCTCTCATCGACACCTTCGTTCTGCCGATCCTGGTCTTCCTGTTGCTGCGCGATCTCAGCCCCGACATGCGCCGCTGGCTCGCCGTGATCGTGACCGCGATCCTCGTGCTCAACGCCGCCATCGCCATCGTTGAACTGCTGCGAGGCTGGCGTCTCGTCCACATCACCGTCCCGGAGACCGTGTCGGCCGACCCGACGCGGTCCGACACGGAGTTCAGCTGGCAAGCGGAACTCGCCATCGATTGGCGCGCCACCGCTCTGCTCGGCCATCCCCTGGCCAATGGTCTGCTCGTCGGCGTCTTCATTCTTTGCCTGGCCGCACCCGGCGCACGCTGGCTGTCGCTCCTGGTACGGACGGGTCTGATCGCACTCGAGGGCGCGTCCATGTTCGCGTTCGGCGCTCGATCGGCCCTGGTCGGAACGCTCGTATGCGGTCTGTGGCTCGCCGGTTCGCAAATCGCGGCAGCCGTCGCGCGCGGTGCCGCCTTCCCGCCACGCCGGACCATCGCCGTGGTCCTTCTCGCGAGCATCCTCGTCACGGGCGTCCTGCTGCTGGGCGCGAGCGGCTTCCTCGACAAGACGCTGGAACGGTTCGCCTCCGACAACGGCAGCGCGTCGACGCGTCTCACCATGTTCTCGCTTCTCGAGCCGATATCCTGGGCCGACCTGGTGTTCCGGCCCGACAAGGACGTCGTCGCGACCTGGCAGCGCCTCTATGGCCTCGAATTCGGGATCGAAAGCAGCTGGCTCGGGCTGGTGCTGACCTACGGACTCGTGGTGAGCGCGATCCTCATCGCCGGCCTTACGGCCTTTTCGCTCTCCGTCCTGCGTCGAAGCGGACCCGGCGCGGGCGTCGTCCTGCTGCTGTTTTTCACCCTTACCAGCGTCACCGCGAGCATGTCGGGCAAGACGACGAGCTTCGCCATGGCCCTGATCCTGATCATGTTGTTCTTGCCTCGGGATCTGCGTGGCCCTACGGCTCGACGAGCCGGAGTGGTGTAGAGTTCATGGCTGTCCACGACATTTATTCGGGCCGGGAAGACCGCCTCCCCGCACGACAGCGCCGCAGCGCTCCGGCGGCGCGCCCCGCGCCGGTGACGGCGCCGGGGTTCCTGTCCGTCCTGTGGCGGCGCAAGCTGGTCGTGCTCGGCTCCCTGCTGGCGTGTCTCGCGGCGGGAGCCGCCTATATCGTCATCACGCCTTCGCGCTACCTGGCCACCGCGGCGATGCTGATCGACCCGCGCCTGGGCAAATCCGTCGGCACCGACCCCAACACCCCGGGTTTCATCGCCGACTCCGCCGCCATCGACAGCCAGATCAAGCTATTCACCTCGCAGACGGTGCTGGCCCGAGTCGCCAAGCAAGCCGACCTCGCCGCGGACCCGGAGTTCAACGGCTCGCAGCGCAGCCTGCTGCAGAGATTGCTGCACCCCAGCCAAGTCGCGAACGACGCGGCCGACCTGAGGACACTCGAGGAGGCGATCACCATCAAGCGCCCCGAGCGGACCTATGTCGTCGAGATCGACGTGCTGGCGCGCGACCCGAACAAAGCGGCCCTGATCGCGAATGACCTGACGGGGGCCTACATCGAGGACCAGGTCTCGTCCCGCATCGATGCGGCGCGCGACGACTCGCAATACGTTTCGCAGAAGCTCGACAAGCTGTCCGCCCAGATCAAGGATCTCGACACCAAGATCGAGGACTACAAGGTCAAGAACAAGATCATCGAGACCACGGGACTGCGCACCAACGAGCAGCAGGTCACCGATCTGACCCGCTCGCTGGGGGATGCGCGCACGAAGCTGTCCGATGCCAAGGCCAAGCTGGCCGAGGTCGACCGCCTCGGCAGGGAGGGCCGCCTCGACTCCGTCAGCGACGCCCTCAAGTCGATTACGATCGAACGGCTGCGCCAACAGCAGGCGGAGGCGGAAAGCAACGCCGCACGGCTCGCCAAGACGCTGGGCGACCGTCACCCCGAGATGGTGGAAGTGAGGGAGCGGCAGGTCGCCGTCCGCGCCCTCATCCGGGCGGAACTGCAGCGCCTCCAGGCCGGCGCGCAAGCCGACTATCAAGCCGCCCGCTCGCACGAAGCGCAGATCGCCGCCGAGGTCGACACGCTGAAGGGGCAATCGAGCAAGCTCAGCCAAGCGCTCGTCCCGCTCGACCAACTCGAGCGCAACCGCACCGTGCTCCGCTCCAGCTTCGAGCGGTTCTCGCAGGTCAACAGCAGCCTCGCCCAGCAGGAAGCCGGATCGCCGCCCGGCCGCGTCATCGCCGTGGCGCGGCCACCCGTCTCGCCCTCCGCCCCGAAGAAGACGGTCGTCGGCCTGGTCGCGCTGTCCGCCGGGTTGTTCTTCGGCCTCGCCGGCGCCCTCTTCGCCGAAAGCACCGGCGCACCTCTCGCCCGGGTGCCGGGCGCTCCTTCGGGCGAACCCGATCAGCCGCCCCGTCTCCAGCGCGCCAGACGCTATTGGGACGACGATGACGAGTGGCACGCTTAGCCGGCGCGCCTTCTCCATCGGCGCCGCGCGTGCCGGTGGCGCCGTCCTCCTGCCGGCGCCGAGCCGGGCGGCCGAACCAGCGAGCCTCGCCGCGTCGGCCAAGGCGGCCGGCATCCTCTTCGGCTCAGCGGGAGGCGGCGAACTCTTCGGAGACGAAGCCTATCGCGATCTTTTCCTCGCGCAGGCGGCGATCTTCACGCCCGAGAACGCGCTCAAGTTCGATGCGCTGCAATCGACGCAGGGCCGCTTCGACTTCGCGGCGGCCGACGCGCTCGTCGACGCCGCTCGCGGCCACGGCCTGCTCGCGCGCGGCCACACGCTGTTCTGGAACGATCGCGCGCCGCCCTGGCTCAAGGCGCTCTCGCACCGCGATGTCGCGCGCGTGTTCGACGCCTATGTCGACACGGTCGTTCCGCATTTCGCCGGGCGCCTGCACTCCTGGGACGTCGTCAACGAGCCGTTCTGGCTGGGCCGGGACAAGCCGGGCACGTTCCGTCCCGGACCCTGGTTCGACGCCCTCGGTCCCGAGTACGTCTTCCGCGCCTTCCGCCGGACCGCCGAACTCGACCCGCACGCCAAGCTCGTTCTCAACGAGGCCTGGACCGAGCGGACCGACTCCGTCGGCCTCGCCGTCCGGCGCGCGCTTTTGCAGCTCGTCGACCGCATCCGGGACAAGGGGCTGAAGCTCGATGCCGTCGGCCTCCAGGGCCACCTTCAGCCCAAGGAGCCCTACGACGACGCGAGCTTCGTCGCCTTCCTTCACCAGCTCGCCGAACGCCAAGTCGAGATCTTCATCACCGAGTTCGACGTCGACGACGAAGGCTATCCCGATGCCGACGGGGCGCGCGACCGTGCCGTCGCCGAGCGTGCCGGGGCTTTCCTGCGCGCGACGTTGTCCGTCCCGGCCGTCACGACGGTGATCACGTGGGGGCTCTCGGACCGCTACACCTGGTGGCGCGACCCCGAGACCATGGCGACGATGGGGCGCGATCGCCTCGCCCGCCCCCTGCCCTACGACGACATGCTCCGGCGAAAGCCGATGTGGACGGCGATGGCCGAGGCCTTCCGATCGCGGCGAGCTGCACGCCGCGGCTGAACGGGTGCGTCCGAAAATCGGCTTTGCGGGAACCCGAGCCAGCGGGCATATCTCCGGAACCGAAACGGAGAGGACCGGCCATGAGATACGTGTTCGTCGCCGTGCTGATCGCCATCGCGACGAGCCCCGCGGCGGCGCAAGCGCCGGCGGCCCCGGCCAAACCGGTCGCGCCGGATGCCGCAGGGGCGGCCAAGTCCCCCGCGGCCGCCGACAAGGCCAAGACGACGCGCGACGGCGAACTCTCCGACGACATGGCCGCGAGCCTGCGCAAGGCCGGCTTCACCGAGCTTCAGGTCATGTCGAACTCGGTCTTCGTCCGTGGGAAGGACAAGGCCGGCAACCCCGTCGCCATGGTGCTCAACCCGGGCTCGATGACCGAGGTGGTGACCCTCGATCCGCATGCCGGCAGCGCGGCCGGCGGCAACGGCACCCCGCTGACCGGTTCCGGCACTTTCGCCACCATCTTGCCGACGGAAAAGCTGGTGTCGTCGCTGATCGGCATACCCGTCGTTACCGAAGGCGGGGACAAGATCGGGACCGTCAAGGACATCGCCATCGATCACGCTGGAGTCCACGCCTTCATCATCGGGGTCGGCGGCATTTTCGGGATCGGCAACCGCTTCGTCGCCGTGACACCGGGCGCGCTGAATCTGTCGTACGACAAGACCGCCAAGGCGCAGCGTGCCACCATGCGCGCCACGGCCGATCAACTCGTCGCCGCCCCGGAATTCAAGTTCCAGGACCACCTCGACGCCGCGCGCGAGTGAGAACCGAGCAGATCGCTCGTCGCGATCGGCCTAGGGACGTCTAGGCCGACATCAGCTCCTCCGCCGGCACCTCGGAGATGGCTGCTTGTTGCGCGGCCGCGGCCGGCACGGCCTGCCGCTTGCCCTCGGCGATCTGCACGGCGCGCGCGAGCAGGCTGCCGACCACCGCGACCTGGGGCACGCCGCGCAGCATCGGCTGAGGCTCTGTGACGTGCCAGGCGCGGGCGAGGGGCCATAGCTTGAGGTAGGGCATGCGGGTGCCGGCCTTGAGTTTCAAAGCGATATCGCCGGTATGGTCGCGGTTGACCGCCACCGACGCGGTGACGATTTGCGCATACGGCAGCGACAGGACGGCCGGCATGGCGACGCCGTAGTGCAGGATCACCCGACGATCGGTGACGACGTAGCGCGTCGTGCGCCCGGTGAACCAGGCGAAGGCGCTCAGGATGCCGAGCGCGACGACGGCGATGGCGAACAAGGGAACGCTGTCGTGGAGCGCCTGCGCGACCGGGAGTTTCTTGGCCCAGGCCTGGCCCGCGTCGAGCACGAAGAGACCGCCGAAGTAGAGGGTGACCGCGCGGAGATGAAAGATGTCGCGCGCCATACCCCGCCAGGAGGGGGCGCCGCGCCAAACGATGGCCTCGCCCGGCGCGAGCTGGGTGCCGCGATGGATCTCGTGCTCGTTCACAGCAGTGCATCCTTGAAGGGGGCCGAATAGATGTACGCGCCGGCGAAGAAGCCGTTGACGATGTCCTCCTCGCGCGCGGTGATCACGGTCGGGTTGCGCAGGACAGGGATCTTCGCGAACTGGGCGGCGGTGATGGCGTCGACCTGGAGGTAGTCCGTGTTGCGTCGGATGACGACGTAGAAGATCGGCACAAGCCGGCGCTCGATGCTGCCGACCATCTCGATTTCGAGGTAGCGCAGGATCTTCGATCCCTTGTCGACCCAGATGTCGAAGCACACGCCGGCGTCGGCCATGTCGGCGCCGAACACGCGTCGGCCGCGCGGGTCCATGTCGAGATCACGGCACTTGTACTCCATCGCGTCGCGCAGCGGCTGAACCTGCGGCGAGCCGTCCCCCATCGTGAACGGGTGATCGCGCCGCAAGGCGTAGGCGCCGGGGCCGATGCCGGCGAGCAGGGGATCACCGACCGGATACAGCGCCGCGCCGGGAAAGAAGGCGCGCGGCTTGGCCGGGAGTTCGCGCCGGGCGTATTCCTGCGGCAGGACCGACGTCGTCCCGTCCATCAGCCTGTAGGTCTTTGGCGGCGGGGGAGCCGGGAAGCCGACGAGGCCATGGCCAAGCGTCGGGATCGCTTCCTCGAGGGGGTAGCCCTCGCGCTTGTCTTCCCGGCGGATGTAGTAGAGCAGCCCGAAGAAGAAGATCACGAAGGCGACGATCAGGACCTGCGCGAGGTCGACCTGCTGGGTGAAGACCCCGATCATTGCGGTGCTCCGACGGGCTTGGCATCGGGGTCGGCCGGGTGCGTATCGGCCGCGTTCACCAGGGCTTCGTTCGCAGCGGAGGAGCCGCTCGGATCATCTTCGAGGGCGGGCGGCGAGCTGCCGACGAGACCGGGATAATCCTTCACCATGTTGGCCCCGTTCAACGGCTTGGGCAGACGGTAATGGCAGGTCTCGCAAGTGAGCAGCGCGTTGCCCGGCTGCTGGCCGCTCTGATATGCCGGGATGACGGGCCCCTTGGTCGGGTGAACCAGGGTGCGCTGCTGGGGAATCAGCTGCGCGAACGGCAGCAGATAGTTCCTGTTGAGGTCGCGGATCAGACGAAGCGAGTAGTAGCCGGTCCAACGCATCGGCGACGACTGACTCCAGTCCTCGAAGGCTCGCGAGTTGTGGCAGTAACCGCAGTTGACGCCGATCTGCAGCGACATCTCCATCATCATCTCGTAGATGCGCGCCGTCACGACCTGCGCGCCCACGCTGTTGGTGCGCATCGCCGTGACAGACTGCACGGCAATGGGATGATCCTGGAGATAGTATTCGGAATAGCCGGCGTTCGGAAAGAACGTCGAGACGGTGTCGGCCGCTTCGTTCCAGGGTTCCGAACGTTCGGCGAGTCGGCCTTGCGGTTTGGCGGGCCGCGGCCACCACACTTCGGCCGGCACCGGCTGCCCGCGATGGCAGGTGTAACAGTTGACGCCGACCGGGTTGACGTGGGTCGCCCAGGCCGAATTGATGTAGCGCGTCATCTCCATCATCCGCCGCGCGGCGAGCTTCGTCGGTTTGACGTCGGATGAATAGTCCGCGGTGTCGTGGCAGAAGGCGCAGCCCTGCTTCGGCGCGACCCAAGTGGTGATGGCCTGCTGCAGGCGCATGAACTCGGCCGCGCTGACGTCGGTCAGGACCTTGACGTTCTTGTACGTGTCGGTCGCCTTGGCGCCGCCCGTCTCGGCCGGCGGGAGGACCGGCGGCAGGACGGCGTTGATCGGGTCCGTTTCCGCGCGGCTCTCGAACTGCGTATCGGATTGACCACGGTAGCCCATCTGGGTGCCGTGATACCAGGGCAGGTGCCAATCGGGGACGATCACGGCGAGGACGGCGCCAACTGCGGCGGCGCCGAAGACGGCGGCTGTCGTGAGCTTCATCGCGGCGCCACCGTGATGTGAGAGGCCTTCACGTCGAGCGCCGGTTTGGGGATCGCCGGCAGGTGCTGATAGATGCTCGGGTACTCCGGCGCGATGCCGTGCTTGACGCCCCACAGGTACCAGTTGTCGACGACGGTGCCGGTGATGAGGATGCCGATGCCACCCGTCAGCGTCGTCAGGGTCGCGAACCAGAAGGCCCAGCGGTGGATGGACTCCATCGAGGCGTTGAAGCCCATCGTCCAGCGCCAGAACAAGGAGGCGCGCTCGCCGGCTGTCCCCCGTTCGGCGATCTCGTGCGTCTCGCGGTCGCCGCCGAATTTCGTCACGGCGAGGATGGTCCCTCCGTGCATGCCGAACAGCACCGCCGACCCGTAGAGGAAGGTGATCGAGAGCATGTGGAAGGGATTGTAGAAGAGGTTGCCGTAGCGGACGGAGAACGTCGCGGTCCAGTTGAGGTGGGGCACGATGCCGAAAGGCACCGCCTCCGACCAGCTGCCCATCAAGACCGGACGGATGAAGCCGAGCACGAGGTAAAGCCAGATCGCCGAGGCGAAGCACCACGGAATGTGCGTGCCAAGACCGGTCGCCCGCGCGCGCCGGTACATCCGGGTCCACCACAGGAAGATCGCCGCGGTGAGGAAGAACCCCGCCATCAGCCACCAGCCGCCCTCGTTCAGCGGAGGGAAGTGAAGCCCGTATTTCGCCGACGGCGGATCGAGCGCGAGAAACGGCAGCAGCTTGAGGAAGCGGATCGGGTTCCAGTTGACCGAGGCCCACATGTTGAGGCCGATGATTTCGATGGCGATGAAACCGCAGACCAGAGAGGCGATACCTTCCGCGCCGAGATAGATCGGTCCGACCTGCGTTTCGCCGATTCGGCCAAGAAGCCGGGAATGGAAGATGACCTTCTTGCCGCCGCTCCGCGCAATCCAATCGGGAGCGATGCTGGGCTCGTTCGGGCCTTCCAGCACGATCGCGTTATACAGCGTGTGAAACCGCGCCATGATCCGCCCTACTGATAAGCAAGGATGAGGGAAAACAAACGAGTTAGTTCCAGCCCTGGGAGGACCAGATCGGCATCGAGAGATACCAGTTGTAAAAGAAGGGCCACCCTTGGGTCCAAAACGGTCCCGAGATAATGATGCAGATGGCGCTCCAGACGGACGCGTTGATGGCGAGCAGCCAGCCGAGGCGGTGGATCCCGAGTTCGCCGATCGAGTACGAGATCGTATCGCGGAAGTAGATGCTCTCGTGCACGCCGTACTTCACCGGCTCGTTCTTGCCCGGATTGGCCGCGCTGAGGATTTCGCCGCCGTGCAGGCCAAGGACCAGCGCGGTCGTGAAGAAGCAGGTCACCGCGATCATGTGCGCGGGATTGTAGTGGAAGTGCAGGTATTGGTAGCCGGTGTTCGACACCCAATCGAGGTGGCTCATGATCCCGTACGGGAAGCCGTAGCCCCACGCGCCCATCAGGAACGGCCGGAAGATCTCGAGCGTGACGTAGGCGAAGATCGCCGCGCCGAACGCCACCGGGACGTGCAGCCCCATCCCGAGCTTGCGCGCGATCTCGCATTGGCGCAGCGCCCACGACACGAAGGCGCCGGTCGCGAAGATGGTGATAATCTGCCACAGGCCGCCTTCCTTCAGCGGCGCCCAGTGCAGGCCGTAGCTGATGTCGGGCGGCGCGATGGAGATCTTCAGCGGCGCCCAGGTCGGCCCAATCGCCGCGCCGTAGAAGATGAGGCCGGTGCCGACAAGCGAGCACAGGATCGTGGTGACGCCGAAAAAGCCGACGTAGAACGGGCCGACCCAAAAGTCGAAGGTCGAGCCGCCGAGCAGCGTGCCACCGCCCACCCGGTATTTACGTTCGAACGAGAGAAGGGCCATTTGGTCGTCCTCCGAACGGCAAGCCCGCTGGCTTGATGTCGCACTAGTGCCGTGGCACCTTGCGGCTGTCAACGTAGCCTGACACAAGGAGCGTCAATTAGGCGCGACATCGCCAGTGGAGAATTTGATGAGCTCCTGTCGTCGGCACCTTCGGCCATCGCGCCTCCTCGGCGCTGCCATCGTCTCTCTTCTCGGCGTCGGCGCGGCCCGCGCCGAGCCGGGAGAGATCACCTGGACGACGTACCTGTATGAGGGGCCCGGCGGCCATTTCAGGGTCGTCGACGAGGCGCTGCAAGCCCAAGCGGTCGAGATCCTGGGCTGCGCCAACCAATGGTGCCATGTGAGCTACGGCGACCAATCGGGGTACGTCCATGCCGAGGTGGTGGTGCACGCGGGGGAGAACGCGGCAAATCCACCGGCGGGAGTCCTGGCGCAACCGGCGGCGGCGCTCGAGCCCGCCCCGAAGGGCCCCTGCTTCGTCGCCAACCAGAAAGGCGGCAACGGCGGCAACGAGCTGACCTCGTTCTGCCAGAAATGACGCTCGTTAGAGATGACCGGCGCGGGGATGGCCGGGTGCTTGGCCGCATCTAGTCGAAATCAGGCTTGACGACACGGCGACCCTCGGCACTTTCGCCGAATGGTCATCACGGGTCTGGCAAGCGGAACGACGGTGGGTGACGCGGCGGCGTCGGCCTACAAGGCCGGCGAGGCGGTCGCGGTCAACCTCATCGCGGTGCTCGTCGCCGTCGACAAGGAACGCCCGCGTGTCCTCACGGTGGGGGGCACCGCCTTGCCCTCGGGTCCGTTCGCGCTCGGGCACAGGTCCCTGCAATCGGGCATGCGCGACTGGGTGGAGCAGCAGACGCAGCAGCCGATTGGCTATGTCGAGCAGCTCTACACGTTCGCCGACCGCGACCGCGGGGGCGACGAGGCGGCGCGCATGGTGTCCATCAGCTATCTCGGGCTCACGCGAGAGCAGCCCGAGCGGCTTTCCGGCGGCCAATCGGTCTGGGTCGACTGGTACGCGTTCTTTCCGTGGGAGGATCGTCGCACTGGCAAGCGTGCGCCTGCCGAAGCGACGGAAATGGCCTTGCTCAGATGGGCGAACGACCCCGCGCGTGCGGACGCCCGGCACGCCAGAATGGAGCGGTGCGCCGTCAACTTCGGCCTGCCGCCCTATGATTGGAACGACGAACTGGTGCTGCAGCGCTACGAACTGCTGTTCGAGGCCGGGCTCATTCCGGAGGCCTGGGGCAGCGACGCGCCGCCGGACGATCTCGTCCGCGGGCGCCGGATGCTGGGCGACCATCGCCGCATTCTGGCGACCGGCCTCGCCCGGCTGCGCGCCAAGATCAAATACCGCCCGGTGGTTTTCGAGCTCCTGGCGCCGAGCTTCACCCTGTTTCGGCTGCAACGCAGCGTCGAAGCCCTCGCTGGGCGCCTGCTCCACAAGCAGAACTTCCGGCGCCTGATCGAGCAGCAAAATCTCGTCGAGGAGACCGGCGAGATGTCAGTGGCGACCGGCGGCCGGCCGGCCAAGCTCTACCGCTTCCGCCGCGACATCCTGGTCGAACGCGAAGTCGCCGGAACGAAGCTTCCGCTCGCGGGCGCGTGAGGTGACGCAGGTAACTGGCGGGCCGGTCGTTTTCCGGCGGACGTGCCGTCCGCAAAGCGCGGGCGAGGATCGGCCCTCGCGGGACGCGCTCTAGAACGGGATATCGTCGTCGATGACGTCGTTCATGCGACCACCGCCGGCGGTGGCGGGGCGGCGGTCAGGCGTGCGCTGCATCGGCGATGTCCGCCCGAAGCTGGAGCTGCCGTCGGTGTCCTCCATCTCGCGACCGCCCCCGCCGCGGCTGTCGAGGAGCGTCAGCTCGCCGCGAAAGCGCTGGAGCACCACTTCGGTGGCCTTGCGCTGATTGCCATCCCGGTCCGTGAACTCGCGGGTCTGCAGTTGGCCCTCGAGGTACACTTTCGAGCCCTTCTTGCAGTATTGCTCGGCGACCTTCCCGAGGTTTTCGTTGAAGATCACGACGTTGTGCCACTCGGTGCGGTCCTTGCGCTCGCCCGTCCCCTTGTCGCGCCACGACTCGGTGGTGGCGACGGAAAAGCTGACCACGGCATCGCCGGCGTTGGTGCGCCGCACCT